>CAUJHW010000041.1 GCA_963205005.1 Pseudomonadota bacterium | reverse complement strand
CGAGTGGCTCACGTTGTTGCCGACCATAGGTCCGACACCCGTGATTTCGCAGCGGCGCGACATAAGCGAATACCTTCGCGTGGAAATGGACATGCAGCGGACGAGGGTCCGCGCAAGGAGCGGGCGATATAGAGGAAGGGGGCCTTGCCCGTCAAGGCGAGGCGACACGAGAAGACGTGCGATACGCTCAGAGGGCGTCGGGCGTTGTGTCCGGGCGCGACTCTGGCACAATATGTCGTAGGGAACGAAAGCTGAATCGCTGCGAGTCAGTGATTCGGTCGCGATTCGTTGCGGCCCTGTTCCAGAATCTCCAACGAGGCCGTTCCGGGATTCGCTAGTCGGCTGCCAGCCGGTCTGCGGCGTAGGCGGCGGTGATCACCCGGCCGGCGTCGACATGGCGGCCTGCGGTGTCGATCAATTCCAGATGTACGTGATCCGTCATGCCGCCCGGGTACTTGCGCTGGAGCGAATGCGCCGTGCCGATGGGACGGCCGACGGCGACGGCATCCCCCACCTGGACCCGCGGGTTCACATAGAAAACCCGGGCGGCGAAGCGCAGGGCCGGGTTGGTGATCTCCACGAACTTCAGCGAGGTGTCGCCGGCGTAGGCGAAGCCTATGCGCGTGATATAGCCGGAGATCGGCGCGGCGACGCTCTGGCCAGCGTCGGCCCTGAAGTCGACCCCCTCGTGGCGGCGCGAGCCGCCGTCGCGGGAGGCGCCGAACTCGCCCTCGCCATAGGCGTCGCGGCCCCGTTCGCCCTGGCCGGTGGGGTTGGCGAAATCGGCGCGGCCGTCGCCGTCCAGATCGACGCCTTCCCAGACCAGCCGCAGCGGCGCGGGCGGCGGCTGGACGCCGACGGCCTGCTGGACCGCGGTGGCCAGGCTGGTGCGGGCGGCGCCGGTGCGGGGCAGAGGGCTGGCGGCGGCGGCCGTGGTCGCAACAGCGACCACGAGGATCAGCGCCTGCAACGGCCGGCTTCGCAGCCGTTCGACCAGACGCGCGTGGAGGCCCTGGTTCATCCGGGGGACCCTTCAGGCAATGCGGCCACGCCGTCGGGCGATGCCGGACACAGGCGCGGACTGTTGGAGAGGGCGCCGGGCCAGAGGCCGGGCGGCGAGGCGCGCTCAATGCCTGCGGACCGAGGCGGGAATTGGGCGCCGGGGGCCGGAGAGTTCTCCAGTCCTCACCATTGCCACCACACATACGGTTGCCGCGCCTGTCATTTCTGTTAATAACTGACTGGTCAGTAATTATGGGAAACTCATAGTGGACGCGGGTGAGCCGAAGTTCCGGAGACGCAAGGCCGACCGGCCCGACGAGATCGTGGCCGCGGCCCTGGCGGTCTTCGCGGAGAAAGGCTTCGCGGCCGCGAAGCTGGACGAAATCGCCCGCCGCGCGGGTGTGTCGAAGGGCGCGCTCTACCTCTACTTCGAGACCAAGGAGGACCTGTTCCGCGCCGTGGTCGGCCGGGCGATCGCGCCCAACATCGTCCTGCTGAAGGCGATGGCGGCGGCCCACCCGGGCCCCTTCCCCGACCTTGTCCGCGGCGTCGCACGACAGATTGTCGGCTTGGTCGAGACCGCCCCGATGGGCGGGGTGCTGAAGATGGTGGTGGGCGAGGCGCGCAACTTCCCGGAACTGGCCCGGGTCTGGCACGACGAACTGGTGGCCCACGCTCTGGGCGCCATGGCCGGGGCGGTGGCCGCCGCCCAGGCCCGCGGCGAGGTTCGCCCCGGCGACCCGCGCACCTACGCCCTGCAGATGATCGCCCCCCTGCTGGTGGGTGTGCTCTGGCGCGAGACCTTCACGCCCGTGGGCGCTCCGCCCTTCGACCTGCCGAGCCTGATGACCCAGCACCTGGACACCCTGCTCGGCGGCATGCTCACCGAGGAGGCCCGCAGATGAACCGCCAACGCATCCTGGTCGGCGGGCTGGCGCTGGTCGCCGTGGCGCTGGTCGCCCTGATGACGACCGCTCCCCGGATGGCCCGCCCGAAGACGCTGTCCGGCTATATCGAAGGCGAGCCGCTCTACCTTGCCGCGCCGGTGGCCGGGGCTGTGCGCGCGGTGAACGTGGTTCGCGGCCAGGACGTGGCGGCCGGCCAGGCGCTGTTCACCGTGGACCCCGCTCAGGTCCAGGCCCTGTACGATCAGGCCAGCGCGGAGGCCGCCGCCGCATCGGCCCAGGCCGAGGACGCGCGCAAGGGCCAGCGGCCCAGCGAACTGGCCGTGCTGGAGGCCAACATCGCCGCCGCCGAGGCCCGCGCCCGCGACGCCCGCGACGGCCTTCGCCGTATCGAGCCACTGGTGCGGCAGGGATGGTATGCGCCCGCCCGGCTGGACGACGCCAAGGCCGCCGCCGACGCCGCCGACGCCCAGGTCCGCGCCGCCCGCCGGCAGCGCGACACCGCCGCCCTGGGCGCCCGCGAGGATCAGGTGCGCGCCGCCGACGCGCGCGTCGCCCAGGCCAAGGCCGCGGTTTCCGGCGCCGGCGCGCGACTGATCGAGGTCTCGCCGCGTGCGCCCGGTGCGGCGCGGGTGGAGGAGGTGTTCTTCCATCCAGGCGAGTGGGCGCCGGCCAACCAGCCGATCCTCAGCCTGCTGCCGGACGACCGGATCAAGGTGCGGTTCTTCGTCCCGGAGCGGAGCCTGTCGGCCTATCGCGTCGGCCGCACGGTGCGCTTTTCCTGCGACGGCTGCGCGACGGCGCTGTCGGCCAGGATCGAGTTCATCGCCCCGCGCCCGGAGTTCACCCCGCCGGTGATCTACAGCCGCGAGGCCCGCGACCGCCTGGTCTATCTGGTGGAAGCCCGCCCTGCCGTCCGCCTCAACCCCGGCCAGCCGGTGGACGTGGAACCGCTGTCGTGACCCTGGCCATCGACGTCCGGGGGCTGAACAAGTCGTTCGGCGACAAGCATGTGGTCAATGACGTCTCGATCCGGGTCGAGGCCGGGCGGATCTGCGGATTCCTGGGGCCGAACGGGTCGGGGAAGACCACGACGCTTCGGCTGATGTGCGGCCTGCTGACGCCGGACTCCGGGGCAGGCGAGGTGCTGGGCTTCGACATCATCGGCCAGGCCGAGGAGGTGAAGCGCCGCACCGGCTACATGACCCAGAAGTTCTCGCTCTACGAGGACCTGACCCTCGCCGAGAACCTGGCCTTCACGGCGCGGGTCTATGGCCTGGACCGGCGCGCGGCGCGGGTGGACGCATCGCTGGAGCGGCTGGGGCTGACCTCTCGGCGGGGCCAGTTGGCGGGCACGCTGTCGGGCGGCTGGAAGCAGCGGCTGGCGCTCGCAAATGCGACCCTGCACGAGCCGCAGCTTCTGCTGCTGGACGAGCCGACGGCCGGGGTTGATCCGAAGGCGCGCCGCACCTTCTGGGACGAGATCCACGCGCTGGCCGCCGAGGGGCTGACCGTGCTGGTCTCCACCCACTACATGGACGAGGCCGAGCGGTGCCACGAGATCGCCTACATCAGCTATGGCCGGCTGATCGCGCGGGGCACGGCGGCAGAGGTGATCGCCGCCTCGGGCCTGATCACCCTTCGCGGCGAGGGGCCCGAGGCAGACCGTCTGGCTCACCGACTTGCCGAGGCGCCGGGTGTGGAGACCGCCGCGGCCTTTGGAGCGGCGATCCATGTGAGCGGCGAGGACCGCTCGGCGCTGGAGGCCGCCATCGCCCCCTGGCGCCAGCCGCCCTACCGCTGGACCGAGGTCGCCCCCACGCTGGAGGACGTCTTCATCCAGCTCATGGGCCGCAGCCAGGACAACGTGTCATGAGCCCGAGGAGCCGAAGATCCTCCCCCGCCTCACCCGTAGGGGGAGGAGACGTCAGGTTGGGGGCGCCACCGTGAGCGGATTCTCGCTGAACCGGGTTCTCGCGGTGCTGATCAAGGAGTTCAAGCAGCTCACGCGAGACCGGATCACCTACGCCTTGATGCTGGCGATACCGGTCATCCAGCTCATCCTGTTCGGCTATGCGATCAACACAGAGCCGCGTCACCTGCCGACGGCGGTGCTGGCGCAGGAGAACAGCCGCCATGCGCGCTCGATCGTCGCGGCGTTGAAGAACTCGGCCTATTTTGACCTTGTGGCCCAGGCGCGCAGCCCGGCCGAGCTGGACCGGATGCTGCGCACCGGCGACGTCCAGTTCGCGGTGACAATCCCCGGCGACTTCAGCCGGCGGGTCGCGCGCGGCGACAGGGCGCAGATCCTGGTGGAGGCCGACGCCACCGATCCCTCGGCCACCAGCGGGGCGGTGGCGGCGCTGGCCGCCCTGCCCGCCCAGGCCCTTGCCCACGACCTGACCGGGGCGCTGGCGCCGCGCGGGCAGCCGCCGGCCCCGTTCGAAGTGGTGATCCACCGCCGCTACAATCCCGAGGCCGTCACGTCGTACAACATCGTACCGGGCCTCCTCGGCATCATCCTGTCGCTCACCCTGGTGATGATGACCGCGCTCAGCGTCACCCGCGAGACCGAGCGGGGCACCATGGAAACGCTGCTGTCGACGCCGCTGGAGCCGCTGGAGGTGATGATCGGCAAGCTGGCGCCCTACGTCATGGTGGGGCTGGTGCAGACGGCGATCATCCTGACCATGGCCGCGACCCTGTTCCACGTGCCGATGGGCGGCGGCTGGGTGGGCCTGGCGGCGGGGATCGGCCTGTTCATCACAGGCTCTCTGGCGCTGGGCTTCCTGATCTCGACGGTGGCGCGGTCGCAGCTGCAGGCGATGCAGATGAGCTTCTTCTACATCCTGCCATCGATCCTTTTGTCCGGCTTCATGTTCCCGTTCCGGGGCATGCCCGCCTGGGCCCAGTGGATTGGCGAGGCTATTCCGGTCACCCACTTCCTGCGGGTGGTGCGGGGCAGCCTGCTCAAGAGCCAGGGCCTCGCAGACCAGTGGCGCGAACTGGCGGCGCTGACGGCCTTCGTCTGCCTGGTGACGGCGCTGGCGATGGCGCGGTACCGGCGGACGCTGGACTAGCCGCAAGCGCCAGTGACCCTCGCCTGTTGACCCGAACACCCGCGGCGTCGCATCGTGTTCCTTCAAAGTCGGGGCATGACGCCGACGCGACCGCGCTGCGCCCGAGCCAGGGCCGCCGAGGACGCCAACATAACAATCTGCGGCGGAGGATCCGTGTCCCAGCTTGCCTATATCGCACCTTCAAGCCCGGAGGAGGCCGCGAGCGCGCTGGCCGCGTCCGGGGCGCGGCCGCTATCCGGCGGCACCGACCTGCTGGTTCAGCTGCGCGCCGGTCGCGCGAAGCCGGACGTCATCGTTGACCTGAAGAAGGTGGCCGGCGCCATAGGCATCCGCGAGGCCGGCGGCGGCTTCGTCATCGGAGCCTCGACCTCAGGTGCGGTGCTGGGCGAGCATGCGGGCCTGGTCCGCGCCTGGCCGGGCGTGGTCGAGGGCGCCAACCTGATCGGATCCACCCAGGTGCAGGGCCGGGCCAGCCTCGCCGGCAACCTGTGCAACGCCTCGCCCGCCGCCGACGGCGTACCAGCCCTGATCGCCGCGCGGGCCACCTGCCTGATCGTGGGCCCCAACGGCCGCCGCGAGGCGCCGGTAGAGAGCATCGCGGTGGGACCGGGCAAGACCTCGCTCGCGCCCGGTGAGTTCATCCTGGAGTTCCGCCTTCCGCCGCGCCCGGCGCGGGCGTCGGACGCCTATCTGCGGCTGATCCCGCGGACGGAAATGGACATCGCCGTGGCCGGCTGCGGGGTGAATCTCGTGCTGGATGCCGCAGGCGCGGTCGCCGAGGCCCATGTGGCTATCGGAGCCGTGGCGCCGACGGCGCTGCTGGTCGCCGAGGCCGGCGCCGCCCTGGTGGGCGGCAAGCTGGACGAGGCCTCGCTGGACGCCATGACAGCCGCCGTGCGCGCGGCCTGCCGGCCGATCAGCGACAAGCGGGGCACCGCGGACTACCGGACCAGGATCGCGGGCGTTCTCGCCCGCCGGGCGGCGCTGATCGCCTTCGAACGCGCGGGGGGAATGCGTTGAGCAAGACACACGTCACGACCACGGTGAACGGCGACACGGCCGAGTTCCTGGCCTCGCCGGGGATGACCCTGCTGGACGCCCTGCGCGACGAACTGGGTCTGACCGGGGCCAAGGAGGGCTGCGGCTCGGGTGACTGCGGGGCGTGCAGCGTGATGCTGGACGGCCGGCTGGTCTGCTCCTGCCTGGTGCTGGCCCCCGAGGTCGAGGGCCGCCGGGTGGAAACCATCGAGGGCATGGCCCAGGGCGGCCAGCTGCACCCGCTGCAGCAAAAGTTCCTGGAACACGCGGCCCTGCAGTGCGGCTTCTGCACGCCGGGCCTGCTGGTGGCGTCGAAGGCGCTGCTGGACGCCAACCCGGACCCGACCGAGACCGAGGCCCGCTACTGGCTGGCCGGCAACCTGTGCCGCTGCACGGGGTACGACAAGATCATCCGGGCGGTGATGGACGCCGCCGCCGAGCTTCGGCAGGAGAGAACCGCATGAGCGAGACGCTCGACAAGCCCGCGCTGAACATCGTCGGCACCCGGCCGATCCGCCCTGACGGCGCCGACAAGGTCACCGGCCGGGCCGCCTATGGCGCCGACCACAGCATGCCCGGCCAGCTGGTCGGCAAGATCCTGCGAAGCCCGCACGCGCATGCCCGGATCGTCTCCATCGACACCAGCAAGGCCCGCGCCGTGCCGGGCGTTAAGGCGATCATCACCGCCTCCGATTTCCCGGACCTGGCCTCCGAGGTGCTGGAAGGCGGCGAACAGGCGTCGAACCTGCGCGACCTGTCGCTCAATGTGATGGCGCGCGACAAGGCGCTCTACCACGGGCACGCGGTGGCCGCGGTGGCCGCGGCGTCGAGCGAGGCCGCCGACGAGGCGCTGGCGCGGATCAAGGTGACCTACGAGGTCCTGCCGCATGTGCTGGACGTGGAGCCGGCGATGGCGGCCGACGCGCCGCTGCTGCACGCGCACCTGTTCACCGAGGGCCTGGAGGCCAAGGCGACGGCGCCCTCCAACATCGCCAAGCGCCACAGGAACGTCCGCGGCGATCCGGAAGGCGCCTTCGCCGCCGCCGAGGTGACCGTCGAGGGCCGCTACACCACCCAGGCCGTCCACCAGGGCTACATCGAGCCACACGCCACGGTCGCGGCCTGGGCCGAGGATGGCCGCTGCGAAGTGTGGAGCTCGAGCCAGGGCCAGTTCATGGTGCGGACCTACTGCGCCAGGATACTGGGGATCGAGATTTCCGATATCCGCGTCACCCCGGCCGAGATCGGCGGCGGCTTTGGCGGCAAGACCACCGTGTATCTGGAACCGGTCGCGCTCGCCCTGTCGCGGGCCAGCGGCCATCCGGTGAAGATCGTGATGAGCCGCGAGGACGTGTTCCGCGCCACGGGTCCGACTTCGGGCTCGGTGATGCATGTGAAGCTGGGCGCCAGCGCCGACGGGACCATCACCTCGGCGCACGTCGATCTGAAGTTCCAGGCCGGCGCCTTCCCCGGCTCGCCGGTGGGAGCGGCCTGCATGACCGCGCTCGCCTGCTACGACATCGCGAACTTCTCGATCGTCGGCTGGGACGTGGTGACCAACACGCCGAAGGTGGCCGCCTACCGCGCGCCGGGAGCCCCCATTGCCGCCTTCGCGGTGGAAAGCGCCATGGACGAGCTGGCGCGCAAGCTGGGCATGGACCCCATCGCGCTGCGGGAAAAGAACGCCGTGCGCAACGGGACCAAGGCCGCCTACGGCCCGACGTTCCAGAACATCGGCTATCTGGAGACCCTGGCGGCGATCCGCGACAGCGAGCACTACAAGTCGCCCCTCGGTCCCAACCAGGGTCGCGGCGTGGCCGTGGGCTTCTGGTTCAACGTCGGCGGCGAGAGCACGGCGGCGGTGAACATCGGCGAGGACGGCAGCGCCGTGGTGGTGACCGGCAATCCGGACATCGGCGGCAGTCGGGCCTCCATGGCGATGATGGCCGCCGAGACGCTGGGCGTCCCGGTCGACCGCGTGCGCCCGATCATCGGCGACACGGCCTCCATCGGCTATTCCATGCTGACCGGCGGGAGCCGAACCACCTTCGCCACGGGCATGGCGGTGGTGCAGGCGGCGGAAAAGGTGATCCTCGATCTGCGCCAGCGCACGGCCAAGCTGTGGGACGTCAGCCTCGATCATGTGGTCTGGCGCATGGGTCAGGCGGAGTGCACCGACCCGGCCAAGCCGGACAAGAAGCCGATGACCCTGGCCGCCCTTGCCGCCCAGTCGGCCCGCACCGGCGGCCCCATCTCGGCCCAGGTATCGCTCAACGCCCAGGGCGCGGGTCCTGGCTTCGGGGTGCATCTCTGCGACCTGGAAGTCGACCCCGAGACCGGCCACGTGACGGTGGTGCGCTATACGGCAGCCCAG
The DNA here is from genome assembly GCA_963205005.1 of Pseudomonadota bacterium. Taxonomy (GTDB): domain Bacteria; phylum Pseudomonadota; class Alphaproteobacteria; order Caulobacterales; family Caulobacteraceae; genus Phenylobacterium. The sequence continues at coordinate 15,679 of CAUJHW010000041.1, read as the reverse complement.
GACGTCGGCAAGGCGATCCACCCGGCCTATGTCGAAGGCCAGATCCAGGGCGGCGTGGCCCAGGGCGTCGGCTGGGCGCTGAACGAGGCCTATATCTTCGACCGCCAGGGCCTGATGGAGAACCCGGGCTTCCTGGACTACCGGATGCCGGTGGCCTCGGACCTGCCGATGCTGGACACCATCATGGTCGAGGTGCCCAACCCGGCGCACCCGTTCGGGGCCAAGGGCGTGGGCGAGGTGCCGATCGTGCCGCCGCTGGCCGCGGTGGCCAATGCGCTGCGTGGCGCCATCGGCGTGCGGATCCCGCACCTGCCGCTGTCGCCGCCGGTGGTGCTGGAGGCTCTCGACAGCAAGGCCGAATAAAGGAGCCGGCCGTGGCCCGCGTCACGCTCGGCAGCGAGTGCTGGCCGTTCACCAACGGCCAGTCCGACTTCGACATCGAGGCCGCGACCGTGCGCGACGTGATCGCCGCCCTCGATGCCCGGTTTCCCGGGCTGGGCGCGTTCGCGGACAAGCGGATGGCCTTCGCGATCGACGGCGTGATCCACCAGGACGCCTGGTTCTCGGCCGTCGGCCCGGACAGCGAGGTCTATCTGATCCCGAAGATCGGCGGCGGCTGACGCCTCAGCGCGGCGCCATGCGGATCGCGCCGTCGAGGCGGACGTCCTCGCCGTTGAAGTAGCCGTTGGTGATCATGGTCTCGGCCAGCTGGGCGTATTCCTCGGGCAGGCCGAGGCGCTTGGGGAACGGCACGGAGGCGCTCAGGCCCGCCTTTACGTGCTCGGCGGCGCGGGCCAGGAGCGGCGTGTCGAAAATGCCCGGCAGGATGGTGTTGATCCGGATGGATTCGCTGGACAGGTCGCGGGCGATGGTCAGGGTCATGCCGACGATGCCGGCCTTGGAGGCGGTGTAGGCGACCTGGCCGATCTGGCCGTCCTCGGCCGCGACAGAGGCGGTGTTGACGATGGCGCCGCGGTCGCCGTCCTCCAGCAACGGCAGGGTCAGCATGCCCGCCGCGCTCTTGGTGATGCAGCGGAAGGTGCCGATCAGGTTGATCTGGACGATCCGCTCGAAGTTCTCGAGCGGATACTCCTTGATGTCGCCGGTCTGCTTGTCGCGCGAGACGGTCTTGGCCCCGCCGCCGACGCCGGCGCAGTTCACCAGGATCCGCTCCTGTCCGTGGGCGGACCGGGCCTTGGCGAAAGCGGCGTCAACCTCTTCTGTCGAGGTCACGTTGGCCAGGCAGAACACCCCGCCCAGCTCCTTGGCCAGCGCTTCGCCACGCTCGGCGTTGAGGTCGAACAGGGCCACGCGCACGCCATGGGCGGCCAGCCGTCGGGCGGTGGCCTCACCCAGGCCCGAGGCCCCGCCGGTGATCACCGCGGAGATGGAGGAATCGAGCTTCATGAGGGTCTCCTGATCTGTCGGCGGGACTTGTGACGGCCTGCCGCAGCGGCAGTCGACGGCCGGGCGCCCTGTCGCAACGTCACACTTGTGAAGGCCGCGCGACCGGCTCTCAATGCGGTCCAAACGAGGAACCGCCAATGTCCCGCATGCCGCTTGTCGAGCCCGAGGCCCTGCCGCCCTACCTGAAGGCGATCCATGACGCGACGCCGGAGGAGAACTGGCTGGGCCGGAACTTCGCCCGCGTTTTCGGGCCCAACCCAGAGCTCGTCCAGGCCTACCAGGGCTTCTACCAGCCCTGGCACGTCGGCGGCGCGGGCCGGCTGGAGCCGCGGCTCAAGGAGCTGATCCGGCTACGGATCGCCACGCTCAACGGCTGCGTGCTGTGCAAGACCGTCCGCATGGCGCCCGAGACAGTGCGGGAGGACGAAGCGGCCAGCGGGGTCGACAACGCCGACGCCGCCGACTTCACGCCGCGCGAGCGGGCGGCGATCCACTTCGCCGAGAAGATGGCCGTGGACCACCACAACATCGGCGACGACGACGTGGCGGCCATGCGCCGGCACTTCAGCGACGCGGAGTTCCTGGAGTTGGCGATGATGGCGGGCCAGTACATCGGTTTCGGCCGGGTGCTGGCGATGCTGCAGCTGGAAGTCGCGAGCTGCCCGATCTGAGGCCCGCACAACGACATACGAGGGAGGACGAAGATGGCCGATCGTGAGGGCGGATGCCTGTGTGGCGCGGTGCGCTACGTGATCAAGGGCGAGCCGATGATGACGGCGGTGTGCCACTGTACCCACTGCCAGCGGCAGAGCGGCGGGGTGTTCTCGACCAACCTGGGCGTGGCCGAAACCAACTATGCGCAGACCGGCGAGACCAGGGTTTTCGAGGACCGAGGCGACAGCGGCCAGCCGGTCTGGCGGCATTTCTGCGGCGCCTGCGGCTCGCCGATCATCTCCAAGGTGGCGGTGATGCCGGGCCTGGTGATGGTCAAGGCCGGCACGCTGGACGACATGTCGGGCCTCACGCCCAGCGTCGAGGTCTATGCGGACCACGCCGCCCCCTGGATGGCCCCGATCCCCGGCGCCCGCCGGTTCGCCCAGGGCGCCGGCTAGCGGCCGACGCCCGGCGGGGGCCCTATTCAGCCGCCTCCAGCTTGTCCTGGGTCTTCGTGTCGAAGTCCGAGGCGTCGTGGCGTTCGCGCAGTTGGCTGGACAGCTCGCCCTGGGCGCGGTTGACCATCCGGCCGCGCTTCACGGCGGGGCGTTCGGCGATCTGGTCTGTCCATCGCTGGACGTTCTTGTAGCTGTCCACCTGCAGGAACTCGCCGGCGCCATAGACCAGGCCCTTGGCCAGCGCGCCGTACCAGGGCCAGACGGCCATGTCGGCGATGGTGTAGTCGGCGCCGCCCAGATACTCGCTCTCGCCCAGCCGGCGATCCAGCACATCCATCTGGCGTTTCACCTCCATGGCGAAGCGGTCGATGGCGTACTCGATCTTGAACGGCGCATAGGCGTAGAAGTGGCCGAAGCCGCCGCCGAGATAGGGCGCGGAGCCCATCTGCCACATCAGCCAGGACAGCGTCTCGGCGCGGGCCGCCGGATCGGTGGGCAGGAACTCGCCGAACTTCTCCGCCAGGTGGATCAGGATCGCGCCGGACTCGAAGATGCGGATCGGCTTGTCGCCGCTGCGGTCCAGCAGGGCCGGGATCTTGGAATTGGGGTTGATCGAGACGAAGCCCGAGCCGAACTGATCGCCTGTGCCGATGTTGATCAGCCAGGCGTCGTATTCAGCTCCGGCGTGACCCCTGGCCAGCAGCTCCTCGAACATCACCGTGACCTTCACGCCGTTGGGCGTGGCGAGGGAATAGAGCTGGAACGGATGCTTGCCGACCGGCAGCTCCTTTTCCTGCGTAGGCCCGGCGATCGGCCGGTTGATGTTGGCGAAGCGGCCGCCGTTTTCCTTGTTCCACTCCCAGACCTTCGGCGGGACGTATTCGGGCTTGTCGGTCATGGTTCGTGGCTCCAGGCGTTTTCTTGGTTGCCCTACTTTATGGGCGCGGGGCGCGAAGGCCAGAGGCCGCAGCCGAAAACAATATCTTCGGGCCGACCCGGAACGCGCGGTTTGACGCGCCGCAAGGCGGCGGCCCCCGGACCCGGGCAGGGTCCGTGATGCGGGTCACCAGAGCGCCCCGCAGGCCCCGCCGCGTCGAGACATGCCCAAGTTCAACCTGCTCCGCCGAGACGTCGCACCGTTCCTGCTGTCGCTGATGGCGCTGGGTGCAGCGGCGATCCTGGCGGACGCCGCGCTTCATTTTCTCAAGCTGGTCTGGATCGGGCGCTACCTGGGCATACCCGGCGTGCTGCTGATCGCCGGATCGTTCGGCTATTCGCTGCGCAAACGCCAGCTGATCAAGGTGGGCAAGCCGGTCCCGCTGCTGCGGTTGCATGAGCGCATGGCCTGGGCGGGATCCCTGCTGGTGCTTGTCCACGCCGGTATCCACTTCAACGCGATCCTTGCCTGGCTGGCGGTGGGCGCCATGCTGGTCAACATCACCAGCGGCCTGACCGGCAAGTACCTGCTGCAGCGCGCCCGCAAACACCTCGACGCTGAACGCGCCGCGCTCAAGGGCCGGCCCGTCGCGGAGGTCGAGGACACCCTCTACTGGGACACCCTGACCGTCGAGGTGATCAAGCGCTGGCGGGTGGTGCACATCCCCATCACCCTGGCGTTCACCGTCCTGGCGCTGGCCCACATCCTGGGCGTCTTCCTGTTCTGGGGCTGGCGATGAAACGGCCCTGGGTCCTGATTGCGCTATCTGCCGTGCTGGTGGCGATCCTCGCCGCGGCGGTCCTCGCCCCGCGCGCCATGGTCAGCCCCGGCGAACTCTCGGCGGCCCACGCCGACCTGGGAGGTGACTGCTTCGCCTGCCACGCTCCGTTCCGCGGCGCGCCCTCAGAGCGCTGCGTGAGCTGCCACAAGCTCGCCGACATCGGCCTGCGCACGACCCGGGGACTTCCCCTGCCGACCAGGCCAACGCGGCCACCCTTCCACCAGGCGCTGAGCGCCGCCAACTGCCTGGCCTGCCACGCCGAGCACCAGGGCGCGCACCCGCCACGGTCCAGCGGGCCGACCTTCGCCCACGCCTTGCTGCAGCCCGCGCTGCGTGGCCGGTGCGAGACGTGCCACGCACCGCCGGCGGACACCCTTCATCGCCAGTTCAAGGCCGGCTGCGCCCAGTGCCACACGACCCGTGCCTGGACCCCGGCCGCCTTCGACCACGGCCGTTACTTCCGGCTGGAGGGCGAGCACGCCGCGCCCTGCGCCACCTGTCACGTGAACGGCGACTTCAAGCGCTACACCTGCTTCGGCTGCCATGAGCACACGCCGGCAAAAATCCGCGCCGAGCATGAGGAAGAGGGCATCCGCAATTTCGACAACTGCGTACGGTGCCACCGCAGCGGGGACGAGGAAGGCCGCGAGGGTGGCGAGCGTCGCGAAGGCGGCCGCCGGGAACGCGAGCGGGACTGACCTTGCGCCGTCAGCCCGCCACGTAGCGGGCGTAGGGCCGGTAGCCGCCGGCCTCCAGGGTGTAGCCGGACTCGATAGGAAGGGCCTGTTCCTGGCCGAGGTCCACCTCGGCCTCTGGGAACAGGACGATCACCTGGCTGCCGATGCGGATGGTGATCTCCATCGGCTCGGGGCGGTTTCGGTCGGACCAGGCCTTGAGCTGGCTGTAGTAGGGCTCGCGGCGCCAGGCGGCGGGCATGGCGGGGTCCACCTCGACGATCAGGCGGCGATCCTCCTGGCCGGTCCAGATCATGAAGCGCGCCCTGTCAGGCCGCCAGGCATCGTCAAGCTCAGGCGCCAGCATGTAGAGGCAGAGGAACTCGCGGCAGGCGGCCGGCCGGTCGGCATAGATGCCGCAGCCGGTGCGCATGACATACTTCGGGCACCACGAATGCCGCGGCTTCTCAAGCGCCGGGATGGCCATCAGCTTGCAGCAGAGGCCGCAGGTTCCGCAGGACTTCACCCTCACCGGCCCTTCAGCACCAGGGTCGAGACCGCCCCCTTGCGGACCGCGGCCTCTGTGAATCGCAGATCGTCCCAGCCCTTGCCGGAATAGAGGCGGGTCTGGTCGGCCGCGTTGGGCGAGTCCGGATTGGTCGACTGGGAATAGGTCAGGACGCCCTGGCTGACCGGCCCCCTGTCGGTGAACTCGACGGCCATGATCCAGCTCGATCCATGGCGGATCTTCGTCCAGCCCAGCTCCGACTTCAGATCGACCGGGGTGATCACGTTGAAGATCCCCTCGGGACCCGGGCCACCGTGGATGGGGATGCGTTCGCCGCCGGCGCGGGGCTCGGTCTGCACCTGGGCCAGGGTGGCGTCCATCGGGATCCTGAGCGTACGGAGCTGCTTCACCGCATCCACCAGGGCGGCCAGGACGCGGGGGTCCTCGACGTCCAGGGTGTTGGGCGTGTTGACGGGATCGGCGGCGTCGAACGGAACCTTGAACCGCAGGCCACCCTTCTCGGCGAACAGGCGGAAGATGTGGGCGCCGCGGCTGTCGAGGTTGACACGCAGGTCCCAGGCGGCCAGCGCGGCGCAGGCCTCGGACAGGTCCGGCTGGGGACCGGCGGCGGCGCGGCGGCAGAGGGCCGCCAGCGGATCACGGGTCATTTCGGCGCCGAGGTTGCGGTTGCCGAACAGCACGGACTGGAGCGTGGGCAGGTCGAACTTCGCCGCCCCCAGGCCATCGGTCCCGGCCACCCGCTCGTCGATCTGCCGCAGCGCCAGCCGGGTGCGCAGCGAGCGGGCCGTGGCCTCGTCGCCGAAGATGCGGCCGAAGCCGGCCAGCAGCTGCTTCGGGTTGGTCAGCCAGTAGCTGTCGTTGGAGTTGGCGGCGTAGTCGTTGCGGAAGATCTGCGGCAGGGCGGACGGCGGGTAGATGCCGGAGGTGGCGGCCTTGGGGTCGCTGTCCCAGTCGCAGGCCGCGCGGGAACCGTCGAGGACGGGGACACGGGTATCCGCCCATGCCTTGCGGGCGAGGTCGGACACCGAACAGGCCCCGGCCTTGGCGTCGGTCACATATGGCAGGGGGCCGATGTCGCCATAGAAGGCCTCGCCCCCCGCATCGACCGCAGTCGTGTTGAACCCGGCCGCCTGGAATTTGCTCAGGGCGGCGGCCAGTTCGCGGACGCTGCGGGCCTGCCACATGGTCAGGTACTGGTCGACGGCACGCAGGTTCACCGGCGCGTCGCGGACCGCGAAGGCGCGCTCGGCGGTCCAGGGGTTGGTCGGCGTCTCGACCAGCGGCCCGTAGCGGGTGTCGTAGTAGGTGCGGGTGAGCGGAACGAGGCCGCCCTCCGTCTTCACCTGGATGGTGACCGAGGTCCGGGTCATCGGGACAGAAACGCCGTCGACCAGGTAGGCCGTCGCATCCTTGGGATCGAGCTTCAGCTCGAACAGGCCGAACCTGCGGGCCGTGGAGACCGTGTGGGTCCAGGCGACCCACTGGTTGTGGCCGATGCCGATGGTGGGGCTGTTCTGCAGTCCCGCGCCGACGATGTTCAGCTTGCCCGGGATGATGAAGTGCATCCGCGTGAAGCGGTTGATGCCATCCCACGGGTAGTGCGGATTGCCCAGCAGGACGCCGTGGCCGGTCTTCGTCACCTCGCGGCCCAGGGCATAGGCATTGCTCCCCTGGCCCTCGGGCACGGGGGAGCGCTCGGCCGGCCCGTGCGGGGCGACGATGTCGGCGACCCCGGGCGGCGCGGCGGCGGCGACTCCGGTCATCAGGGTCGGCTGCTGGCCGGCAAGGGTGGCGCGCCAGTAGTCCGTTTCGTCGTAGCTCCGGATCCAGGCCGCGCCCCTGCAGCGGGCGTCGGGAAGACTGGCGGCTCCTGTGTCGCGGACATAGCGGTTGATGCCGGCGATGAAGCCCTTCGCCAGCGCCCGCGCGTCGGCCGACGGCTTGAAGCCGCCGGGGACATCGCCGGCCAGCAGGGCGTCGAGGCGACCCGTCTGGATCAGACGCTGGTGATAGAGGTCGCTGACGACGTTGGCGTCCTTGTCGCCGGGCCCGAAGTAGCGGGCGCGCTGGCCGCTGACGGTCAGCGTCCGTTCGGCGAAATCACAGAAGTTGTCCTGGGCCGCCGCATAGCCCGCGCCGTAACCGAGACTTCCATAGTCGGCGGCCTTCACATGTGGGGCGCCGTAGGCGGTGCGGGTCAGCTCGGCCCGGTAGGAGCGCTCGGCGGCGGCCGCCTGGGTGGAGATCGCCAGGGCGGCGAGCAGCACGCCAGCCGCAAGGGTATTTCGCCGTTTCATCCGTCCTGCCCCGCTGGTGGCCCGCCGTCATGAGGCGCGGCGGGCTTCAGCGGACGCTAGGCGATGCGAGGCCGGCGCGCCAGCACCAGGGCATAGGCCATCAGCACGGCGGTCCCGAACATCAGCACCGCGGAGAACGGCCCGGCGGTGGCGGGCTGCAGGCCGGTGAAGCGGGCGAAGTTCAGGATATAGACCACGTCGCCGAACAGTCCGGGCAGGATCATGATCGTCGCCACCGCGACGGCCTGGTCGTTGGCGATCTTCCGCCACCCCATGACGGACTTCAGCAGCAGGCAGATGGCCACGGCAATGGCGAGCGCCGTGATCAGCAGGGCCACGGGGCCGCTCTCGAACATCATCGCCCCGCCGAAGCGGTACATCACCGCGCCGTTCAGCCAGATCCCGAAGCCGAGGGCGGCGAGGATCAGGGATTCCTTGAGGGACATTCGGGCGCCTTCGCAGCGGGGACAGTCCGATGTTGTATGCGGCGTTTCCGAAGAGGCCAAATCGGCGCAGGTCTTGCCGATGAGACGAACGAGGGAGCAGAGCATGGGACGGCTGGGCCTGGCATGGGCGGCGGTGGCGGGCGCGGGGCTCCTGGCGCTGCCGGCGTCGGCGGCGCAGGCCCCCATGCTGCCGATGGGCGAGACCGAGCAGGCGCACCCTGCCCTGCCGCCGATCCTGACCCTGCGCGATCGGGCGAAGGTGATCGACGCGATCCTCGCCGACCGACTGGACACTGTGATCCCGCGGCTGATGCGCGAGCAGAAGACCGACATGTGGGTGCTGGTGGCGCGCGAGTACCTTGAGGACCCGGTCGTCGCGACGATGCTGAACGCCGACAGCCTGAGGGCCCGGCGGCGGACGATCCTGGTGTTCCACGATCCCGGCGAGGGCAAGCCGGTCGAGCGGCTGACGGTGAGCCGCTACGGCATGGGCGGGCTGTTCAAGGCGGCGTGGAACCCGGACACCCAGCCCGACCAGTGGAAGGCGCTGGCCGAGCTGATCGCCGCGCGCAATCCGAAGGCGATCGCGGTGAACACCTCCTCGCTCACGGCTTTCGGCGACGGCATGACCGCCAGCCAGAGCGCCGAGATGCTGGCCGCCCTCTCCCCCGAACTGCGGACCCGGATCGTCTCCGGCGAGGCGCTGTCGGTGGGCTGGCTGGAGACCCGCACGCCCATGGAGATGAAGCTCTACCCGGGCATCGTGCGGCTGGCGCATGCGATCCTGGCCGAGGGCTTTTCCGACGCCACCATCAAGCCCGGGGTGACCACCGCCGCCGACGTGGTGTGGTTCTACCGAGAGCGGATGGCCCGGCTTGGGATCGATACCTGGTTCCATCCCTCGGTCGGAATCCAGCGCCAGGGCGCCAAGGAGATGCTGGAGGGCGAGGTGGTCATCCAGAAGGGCGACCTGCTGTGGTGCGACTTCGGGATCACCTACCTGCGGCTCAACACCGACACCCAGCATCTGGCCTATGTGCTGAAGGATGGGGAGACGCAGGCCCCGGCGGGTCTGCGGGCCGGGCTGGCGGCGGCCAACAGGGTGCAGGACGCCCTGCTGTCGTCCTTCAGGATCGGCGCGACCGGCAACGAGGTGCTGGCGGCCGCGCGGAGCAAGGCGCTGGCGCAGGGCCTGAAGCCGTCGATCTATTCCCACCCGCTGGGTTACCACGGCCACGCGGCCGGCCCGGCCATCGGTTTCTGGGACAACCAGAACGCCGACCCGCGCGGGTCCTTCAGGGTGCACGCCGACACCGCCTGGTCGATCGAGCTGTCGGCCACGGCGCCGGTCCCCGAATGGGGCGGGCAGGACGTGGTGTTCCGGGCCGAGGAGGACGCCTTCTACGACGGGACGCAGGTGCGGTTCCTCGATGGCCGGCAGACGGCCCTGACGCTGATCGGCGCCCGATGACCAACGCCGCCGCCATCGCCGCCGAGCTCGCCCGCCGGCTGGCCAACAGCCATGCGCCATACTCCGCCGTTCACGTCGCCGCCGCCGTGGAGGGCCCGGACGGCACGATCCACTACGGCGTCAACGTCGAGAACGCGGCGTATCCGCAGGGGGTCTGCGCCGAGGCCAGCGCCATCTCCGGGGCGGTCACCGACGGGGTGAAATCGATCCGCCGGGTGTGGCTCGCCTCGTCTCTACCCGACCTGATCTGGCCCTGCGGCGGCTGCCGGCAGAAGATCTGGGAGTTCGCCGAACCCGGCTGCGAGGTGGTCAGCGTGGGAGCCGACGGCGCGAGCGAGCGCCACACCATCGAGGCGCTGCTGCCGCTGGGGTTCCGGCTGGAGCCGCGGGGATGAGCACTGGAGGAGTTGCGGCGCCTATCCCTTCGCCGAGGCGATGTAGCGGTCGATGACGCCCTCCAGAACGGCCAGCGGCGCGCCGCCGGTGGTGACCACCGCGTCATTGTAGTCGCGCAGGTCGAACTTGCCGCCCAGCGCCGTCCTGGCTTTCTCGCGCAGGCGGACGATCTCGTTGTGGCCGGTCTTGTAGGCACAGGCCTGGCCGGGGCTGGCGCAGTAGCGGTCGACCTCGCTGGTGACGGCGCCGACGGAACGGCCGGTCGCGGCGACCATCCAGGTGATGGCCTTCTCGCGGCTCCAGCGCTTGTCGTGCAGGCCGGTGTCGACCACCAGCCGGGCGGCGCGGAAGCGCAGGGCCTGGAGGTAGCCCAGCCGGCCCATGGGGTCGTCGGCGTAGAGCCCGGCCTCGTCGGCCAGTTGCTCGGCATAGAGCGCCCAGCCTTCGATGAAGGCCCCGAAGCCGATCAGGGACGAGATGGTGTGGACCTCGTCGCTGCGCTCGGCGAGGTAGGCGCCCTGCCACGCGTGGCCGGGCAGCGCCTCGTGCATGGACAGGCTGGCCAGGGTGTAGCGGGGCCAGTTCCCGGTATCCTGCAGGTTCACGTAATAGATCGCCGGACGCGAGCCATCGAGGGCGGCAAAGTTCATGTAGCCGAGGCCGGCGCCGGCCTCGATCTCCTTGGGCACGGGGCGAACCTCGACCGGCGCCTTCAGGCCCAGCTTCGACAGCCTGGGCAGCAACGGCCGGATGGCGGCGATGCGACCTTCGATGTAGCCAAGCAGCTCACGCCTGCCCGCCTCGGTGTTGGGATAGAGGAACTTCGGATCGCGGGTGAGCGCGCTCATGCGCTCGCCGACCGTGCCCTGGGTGAACCCCTGCCCCTTGAGGATGGCGTCCATCTGGGCGTCGATGGCCGCGCCCTGGTCGAGGCCCAGCTGGTGGACTTCGCCCGGCGGCCGGTCGACCGTCGTGTTCACCTTCAGACTCCAGCGGTAGTAGTCGGCCCCGTCGCGGAACTTCCACACGCCGGCGTCGTGCGTCGCCTTGGGCTGCAGCGCCTTCAGGGCGGCGATCTGGCGATCGAGCGCCGGGAACACCTTGGCCGTGACGATCTCCCTGGCGCGGGCGGCGAAGTCACCCGCCAGACCCTTGGCCTTGGTCCGCTCGTCCAGCGAGGTGACGAAGCGGGTTGTCGCGGCGTCCTGGGCGCGCAGTTCGGAGACCTGCTTCAGCGCTGTCCCCAATAGGAAGTCGGGCAGGATCACGCCCTGGCCGGCGGCCTCGCGGGTGCGCGCGGTTTCCTGGTCGAGGGCCGCGCCGACCTGTTCCAGGCGGGCCAGATAGGCCTCGGCGTCAGCGGCGGTGGCGATGCCGTGCTGGGCGTTGAGGAACTCGCCCATGTTGACCACCACGCCGTCCTGCTGGCTGACGGGATAGGGGTTGGCGAAGTCGCGGCCATAGGCGAAGCGGCCGCCCTCGGCCCCGGCGTCCATGGCGAACAGGACGGTGTCGTGGATGGTCAGGTCGCGGCTGGACAGGCCGGCGCGGGGAATTGCGCGCAGCCGCTTCGCCCGGTCGGCATAGCCTGCGATCTGGGCCTTGCGGCCAGCGGTGGAGCGGTCGTCGAGTCTGGACTTGAGGGCGGCGCGCGGGCCGTTGTCCATTCCGAGGCCGGTGGCGGTCTCGGGGCTGGCGGCGAGCATCTCGCCGACGAAGGCGTCCAGCAGGGCCGACAGGCGGGAGTCGGCGACCGCCTTCGAGCCGGCGGCCAGGGCGGAGAGCGGCGAGCCGGAAAGGCCGAGAGCGGCGCCGGCGAGCAGAACGTGGCGGCGGTGGAGAGTCATGCAGAGTGTTCCCGGAAAGGACGAAATTGCGGCGACCCTAGCGCCCGCGTGGCCCTGCGCAATTGCTATGCGGCGAACGGCGTTTGGCCGCAGGCGCAACGGCGGCGCTTGCCCGACTCTCCCGGCCATCCCACCTTGAGGGCATGAGCCACCGCCCCTCGGGCGCGGCCCCGCCCCGGCTGGTGGCGGTGCTGGGTCCCACGAATACCGGCAAGACCCACCTGGCCGTGGAGCGCATGCTGGGGCACGCCTCCGGCATGATCGGCCTGCCGCTGCGGCTGCTGGCGCGCGAGATCTACGACCGCATCGTGAAGCTGCGCGGCGTCCGCTCGGTGGCCCTGATCACCGGCGAGGAGAAGATCGTCCCGCCGAGGGCGGTCTATTTCGTCTGCACCGTCGAGGCGATGCCGCTGTCGCGCGAGGTCGAGTTCTTGGCGGTAGACGAAATCCAGCTCTGCGCCGACCCGGAGCGGGGCCATGTGTTCACCCACCGGCTGCTGCACGCCCGCGGCACGGCCGAGACCATGCTGCTGGGCGCGGGCACCATGGCGCCGCTGGTGCGTCGCCTGCTGCCCCATGCCGAGATCGTCACCCGCGAGCGGTTCAGCGCCCTGACCTACGCCGGACCGAAGAAACTGACCCGCCTGCCCCGGCGGACCGCGGTGGTCGCGTTCTCGGCCGACCAGGTCTACGCCATTGCCGAGCTGATCCGCCGCCAGCGCGGCGGCGCGGCCGTGGTGATGGGCAGCCTGTCGCCCCGCACCCGCAATGCCCAGGTCGCCCTCTACCAGTCCGGTGAGGTGGACTTCCTGGTGGCCACCGACGCCATCGGCATGGGCCTCAACATGGACGTCGACCATGTGGCCTTCGCGGGCCTGCGCAAGTTCGACGGCAAGCGGAACCGGTTCCTGCACCCACAGGAGGTGGGCCAGATCGCCGGCCGCGCCGGGCGCTACATGACCAATGGCACGTTCGGGGTCACCGGCGAGGCCGACGACATGGACCCCGACCTGGTGGAGGCGGTGGAGAACCATAGCTTCGAGCCGGTGGCCGGCGCCGAGTGGCGCAACTCGAAGCTCGATTTCACCTCCCTGCCCGCGCTCCTCGGTTCGCTGGCCCGGTCGCCGGATCGCCCGGGGCTGAGCCTGTCGGCCGAGGCGCTGGACGAGACGACGCTGAAGGCCCTCGCCGCCGACGGGGAGATCGCCCACCGGGTCCGCGACCGGGTGGCGCTGGCCAGGCTGTGGGACGTCTGCCAGACGCCGGACTTCCGCAAGCTGGCCATCGACGAGCACATCGGCCTGGCGAAGGCCTTCTTCCTGCAGCTCACCTCGGGGCGGCGGCGGATCGGCGACGACTGGATCGCCCGCCAGTACGAGCACCTGGACCGCACCGACGGCGAGATCGACACACTCGCCACCCGGCTCGCCAGCGTGCGCACCCTCGCCTACGTGGCCAACCGGCCCGACTGGCTGGTCGATCCGTTGGAATGGCAGGCCAGAACCCGCACCCTAGAGGATCGCCTCTCCGACACCCTGCACGAGAAGCTGATGGCCCGGTTCGTCGACCGGCGGACCAGCGCCCTGATGCGCGGCCTGCGGGTCCGCGAGGAGATGCTGGCCGGCGTGGCCGAGGACGGCGCGGTCACGGTCGAGGGGCACTACGTGGGCCGCCTTGCGGGGGTGACCTTCGATCCGGCGCGGGGCGCCTCGATGCTGGAGGACAAGGCCCTGCGCGCGGCGGCCCTGCACGCCGTGGGGCCGGAGATCGTTCGGCGGCTGGGGCGGCTGGCGGCGGACGAGGACAGGGCCTTCGCCCTGACGCCCGACGGCGCGGTTCTGTGGCATGGCGAGACGGCGGGCGTGCTCACCGGCGGCGAACCGTTCCGCCCGCGCGTGCGGCTGCTGGGCGAACTGGGACCCGAGACCGCCCGCCAGCGGGCGCAGCAGCGGCTGGAGGCCTTCCTCGTGGCCGAGGCCGGGCGACGGCTGGGCGCCCTGCGCAAGCTGGAGACCGCGGTCGCCGACGGCAAGATCCGCGGGCTGGCCCGGGGGCTCGCGTTCCGGCTGATCGAGGCCGGCGGCGTGCTCGACAGGGCCACGGTGCGCGCCGAGACCCGGGCGCTGAGCCCCGTGGAGCGGCGCACCCTGCGGGGGCTGGGCGTGAAGCTGGGCGCCTTCTCGGTCCATATCCCGAGCCTGCTGCGCCCCGACGCGCAGGCCCTGACCCAGGCGCTTGCCGCGCGCGATGTTCCGGGCTGGAGGCCCGCGACCGACGAGCCGGGACGGCTGCCGGCGCCTGCGCCGTCACCCCGCGCCCTGTCGGCCTTCGGCCTGCGGGCCGTGCGCGGCTGGGCCGTGCCGGTGGAGCAGCTTGAACGGCTGGATGAGGCCCTGCGCGCGGCGCCGAAGGCCGGCGGCGGGGTCGTCCTGTCGGACGCGGCGCGCGATGCCCTGGGCTGGACCGACGCCCAGGCGACCGAGATCCTGAAAGGCCTGGGCTTCGCGGCCATCCGCCGGCCCGGAGAACCCGTGGCATGGCGGCGACGGGCCGAGCGCGAGTTCGCCGTCGAGCACCGGCCGATCGCGGCGCCGAACTCTCCCTTCGCCGCCCTGGCCGCCCTCCAGGGCGAGCCGGCGCCCGCGCGCCGTCCGCGCCGCCGCCGCCGGGTCGCCAAGGCGTGAGCGAGGGGGACGCCTGCCGCGCCGACGTGTGGCTCTGGCGGGCCCGCTTCTTCAAGACGCGCGCGCTCGCGCAGGCCTTCGTCGAGAAAGGCCGCATCCGCCTGACCCGGATCGGCCAGGAAACCCGCCTGGACAAGCCCGCCCGTCCGGTGAAGGTCGGCGACCGGCTGGTCTTCGCCCTCGGCGGCAGGCTGGTGGAGATCACGGTGGAGGCCATGGGCGAACGGCGCGGTCCGCCGGCGGAAGCGCGGGCGCTCTATTCGTCCTTGGAGAATTCCTCGGCGCCCGCGACACCCCGCCAGCATTGACAAGATGCTGCGGCGCCGCGAAAAACCCGCGCCTCTTGGAGCGGCGGAGCCCGACCTCGTCCGATGACCTACATCGTCACAGACGCCTGCATCAAATGTAAGTTCATGGACTGCGTGGAGGTGTGTCCGGTGGACTGCTTCTACGAGGGCGAGAACTTCCTGGCGATCAGCCCCGATGAATGCATCGACTGCGGTGTCTGCGAACCCGAGTGCCCGGTCGACGCGATCAAGCCCGACACCGAGGATGAACCGGACGGCAAGTGGCTGCGGATCAACTCCGAATACGCGAAGATCTGGCCGAACATCACGGTAAAGGGTGAACCACCCGCCGACGCCGAAGCTTTCGAGCGTGAAACCGGCAAGTTCGAGAAGTACTTCTCGGAAAAGCCCGGCTCCGGGTCCTGACGGCTGCCTGACCGCGCGCCCGCGCGCCGGCGCAACCCTTTCTTTCAGCTTGTTTTTGTGTTAACGTCGCAGACGACACGACACTACGGCTTCGCCCGCGTCGGTCTGTGAAATCAAGAACAGCCGTCCGGCGGTCGCCGGAACGGGCGAAGGGTGTCTTAAGAGGTCAGCTTCCGAACACAGTGACGCCACCGCCGCGGGGTATTCGCGGAAGGAGTGGTCTTGTCGCTTTTTCCGGAGGCTTGCGATGGTAGCGCCGCGGCGACGCGGACGCATTTGAGAGGTATCTCCGATGAGCAAGAGCGGTCACGAATTCTCGGTTGGCGATCACGTCGTCTACCCGGCCCACGGTGTCGGCCAGGTGCAGGGGATCGAGACCCAGGAA
>CAUJHW010000040.1 GCA_963205005.1 Pseudomonadota bacterium | reverse complement strand
TCGAGCAACTGCGCCTTCTGCGCGTCTGCGTCCGGGCCCCATCGTTCCGGCCTGCTTCGGAAACAAGTGGGCGTGACCAATTCTCAGGCGCCCGCCCGCGAGCGTCGCTGGAGCTGGCCGGGGTGCGATGACTTCGGCGCGGGAAGCTCTAGGCCTGAACGCGACCTGCGTGTCACTGTCCCGGGCGAGGCAGACCCCTGTGGTCCGCCGCCCAGCATTTGAGAGGATATCCATGCCCAAGTTCCTGCTTCCGGCCGCCATTGCCGCGTTCGCCCTCGCCGGCGCCGCCCAGGCCGAGAATCTCCACGTCAATCCGAGCAACGGCGCGATCTCCAGCGCCGTGAAGGTCCCGGCCGGGTCGGAGATGCTCTACGTCAGCGGCATCACCCCGGACATGGTGACCGGCGCGCCCGCCGCGGCGCCTTTCGGCGACACCAAGACCCAGGCCGCCAGTGTCCTGAAGAAGATCGGTGAGATCCTGGTCGCCCAGGGCTACGGCTGGGAAGATGCGGTGATGATGCGCGTCCTGCTGGTCGGTGACCCGGCCAAGGGCGGCGGCATGGATTTCGCCGGCATGATGGAAAGCTACAACGCGGTCTACGCCCCGCTGAAGAAGAAGCCGGCCCGCATCACCTCGCAGGTCGCCGCCCTGGTCCGTCCCGGGATGATGGTCGAAATCGAATTGCAGGCGGCCAAGAAGTAGCCGCGCCGGCTTGAGGCTGGGCCGGAACCGGTCCAGCCTCCGGCCATGCAAAGACGAATGCTCCTGGCGCTGGGCGCCGCCGGTCTCGCCACCTCGGCGCTGGCGCAGCCGAGGGCCACCGGGGCGCTCGGGCTGAGCCGACTGCCCGGCCCCGAAGTTCCCATCACTCCTGAAGCGCGCCAGGCGCGCGTGACGCGGGCCCAGGCGCTGATGCGCCGTCAGGGGCTGTCGGCGCTGATTATCGAGCCCGGCTCAAGCCTGGTCTATTTCACCGGCGTCCGCTGGAGCCGCAGCGAGCGGGTGACCTGCGCGATCCTGCCCGTCGAAGGCGAGATCGGGATCGTGACACCCTTCTTCGAGGAACCTTCGGTGCGCGAGAGCCTCGCCCTGCCGGCACAGGTGCGGACCTGGCAGGAGCATGAGGATCCGCTGGCCCTGGTCGCCGGCTGGCTGCGTGACCGGAAGCTGGGCTCCGGCGTCATCGGGCTGGAAGAGACGCTCCGCTATTTCATCGTCGACGGCCTGAAGCGAAACCTGCCGACAGCCCGGCTCGCCAACGGCGCAGCGGTCGTGCGCGGCTGCCGCATGATCAAGTCCGCGGAAGAGATCGCCCTCATGCAGCGGGCGTCGGATATCACCATCGCCGCCTACCGCCACACGATCCCGCGCATCGAAGCGGGAATGCGCCCCTCCGACATCGGTGGAATGATGAACCGGGCCACGGCCGCGCTCGGCGGTGACCCGGAGTTCGCCCTGGTGCTGCTGGGGGAGGCGGCGGCCTACCCGCACGGGTCTGGAAAGCCACAGCGCGTGCGGCCCGGCGAGGTGGTGCTGATGGACTGCGGCTGCACCGTCCAGGGCTACCAGTCGGACATCTCGCGGACGTTCGTGTTCGGTGAGCCCACGGAAAAGCAGCGCAAGGTCTGGTCGCAGGTCCAGCGAGGGCAGCAGATCGCCTTCGAGACGGCGCAGGTCGGTGTGCCGGCGGGCCGGGTGGATGACGCCGTCCGCCGCCACTATGGCGCGCTCGGGTATGGCCCCGACTACGGGCTGCCGGGCCTGTCACACAGGACCGGTCACGGGATCGGGCTGGACGGCCATGAGCCGGTCAATCTCGTGCGGGAAGAGGCGACCCTGCTGGCGCCGGGGATGTGTTTCTCCGACGAGCCGGGACTTTACCTGCCCGGGGAGTTCGGCATCCGCCTCGAGGACTGCTTCCACATGTCCGAGACAGGACCCGTGTGGTTCTCAACGCCGTCGGCGTCGATCGAGCAGCCGGTCTAGACGCCGAAATACTCGCGGTACCAGTCCACAAAGCGGCCCACGCCAACCTCGACGGTGGTGCTGGGCTGATAGTCGAGCACCGCCTTGGTGGTGGCGGTGTCGGCTTCCGTGCGGGCCACGTCGCCAGGCTGCATGGGCATCAGGTTGAGTTTGGCCTTCACGCCCAGCCTGTCTTCCAGCACCTGGATGTAGTGCATCAGCTCGACGCAGCGGCTGGCGCCGAGATTGAGGACCCGCCAGGGCGCGTTGCTGGTGGCCGCGTCGGCCTTGACCGCGTCCCAGTCCGGATTGGCGACCGGTGGCCGGCCGATGGCGGCGACCAGGCCGCTGACGATGTCGTCGACATAGGTGAAGTCGCGCTGCATCCGGCCTTCGCCGTACACATCGATCGGCTCGCCCTTGAGCATGGCGTCGGCGAACTTGAACAGCGCCATGTCCGGCCGGCCCCAGGGTCCGTAGACGGTGAAGAACCGGAATCCGGTGCAGGGGATGCCGAACAGGTGGGCGTAGGAGTGGGCCATGGACTCGTTGGCGAGCTTGGTGGCCGCGTAGAGTGTGATCGGATGCGTGGCGTGGTCGTGGACGCTGAACGGCATCTTCGCGTTGGCGCCGTAGACCGAGCTGGTCGACGCGTAGACCAGATGCTTCGGCTGGGTCGCGCGGCAGCCTTCGAGGATATTGAGGAAACCCACGACATTGGTGTCGACATAGATCTCTGGACATTCGAGGCTGTAGCGGACGCCGGCCTGGGCGGCGAGGTTGACCACCGCATCGGGCCTGACTTCCGCGAACAGCGCCGCAACGGCCTCGCGGTCGGCAAGGTCGATCCGGGTGTGCCGATAGTTCTTGTAGCCTTCGAGGATCGCGAGCCGCCGGGCCTTCAGGGTCGGATCGTAATAGTTGTTCAGGTTGTCGAGCCCGACCACCGTCTCGCCCGCGTCGAGCAGGCGGCGGCTCAGGTGAAACCCGATGAAGCCGGCGGAGCCTGTAACCAGAACCGTCAAGATGACACCTCGCAACCTGGCGCGCGTCCGCGCGCCTCGCCGATCCCTAGCGGACAGCGTGTTGCAGCTACCTTAAGGCCTATCGGGCGGAGAGGCCCACCACCTGGCGCAGCCGCACAGGCTGCTCAGCCTCGGCGATCGCCGCGCCTCGGGCCTCGACGACGTCACGGGCGCGAAGCTGCGACAGCATCGGGTAGAGCGCTGAAAGCAGGGCCGTCATCAGGCCCAGCCGGCCTTCGCGCCAGCCGCCCCGGACGACATAGCCGCCAAGAAAGGCGCCAATGCCCTGGGCGATGCCAACGGCCGCCCCGGCGAGCCTGCCATCGTCGGCCAGGTCCTCGGCGTGCAGGGCGGTCAGCCGGTTGAGGCGCTCCACGAGCCCGCCAAGGTCGCGGCCCAGCGTCCGGCGGATCGCGCCGGTCAGCGAACCCCCCGACTGGCCGGCCATGACCGCCGGGGCGTTGACCCGCCGCGGGGCCCAGGCCTTCAGGCCGCGCTTGTAGAGACGGGCCTCACGGCGCGCACTCAGCGCGCCGGCCCAGCCGTCGCGGACGAGGGTCTCGCCGATGTAGTTGTCGATCGGGAGCAGGTACCAGTCGCCCGCCTGGCGCATCTGCAGAACGACGCGGATTTCCCAGGCGAGGGCGGCGTTCACCACCTCGTCGGGATCGACCTCAAGCACCCATTCGCCGGAACAGGCCTCGACGCCGGCGGCCTTGCGCTGGCTCTCCAGCGGGAAGATCCCGTCGATGACGATGGCGCCATGGCGCCGCGCGATTTCCTGAGACCGGTCCGTGCAACGGTCAGCGACCACGACGATCTCGTCGCAGAACGACAGCCGGCGCAGGCACTCAGCGAGCTGAGCATCCTGATTTTGCACGCAGACAAGCGCCGATAGCCTGACCACAATTACCCCCGCTTCCCCATCCCCGATATGGGTCGTCAGCAGGTATGACGCCGCCCGGGCGCTACGCCCCCCGGTCAAGCTTTACTTTTTGTTTAGAAACCCGCGGCGAGTCGCACGCCGAAGGTCCGCGGGCGCTGGGGGGTGGCCTGGCGGACACCTTCGTTGCTGAAGCTGAACGGATTGCCGTAGGCGAAGGTGTCGCCGGCGTCATTGAAGGGATTGCTGACGAACGCCGTCAGGCGCCAGGCGTCGGTGGCGACCTCGGCCGACACCCGGGCGCGGATATAGTGTCCCATGCGCGAGGGCAGGTTGGCGTCGAAGCTCAGCGCGGAGCGGCCCACATAACTGGCCTCGCCCAGCAGTCTGAGGGTGAGGCTGTCGCTCAGGGCGCGCTCGTAGACGGCCAGCATGCCGCCGGACACCTTGGGCACGCCCGGCAGGTTGTGAGTAACCGGGGCGTCGAAGTCGGGGTTGGGGTTCTTGGTCGCCGAATCCGACAGGAGGCCATTCAGCTGCACCGACAGCCCGAAGGGCCAGTCGTAGGTGGCCTCGGCCTCCAGGCCGTAGATGCGCGCGTCGCCGACATTGGCCGTGTAGGCCAGCCCCGAGGTCCGGTAGCGGTCGGTCTGTATGTTGACCCAGTCGTTGTAGTAGGCCGAGGCGCGGACGCCGAGGCGGCCGTCGAAGCGCCGGAACTTGGCGCCGATCTCATAGTTGCGCAGGCGGTCCGGCTCGAAGGTGGTCCGGCTGGCCCGGATCGGGAAGAAGCCGCTGGAGTTGAACCCGCCCGGCCGATAGCCCTCGGTGACGAGGGCGTAGATCAGCTCGCCGGTGGCGAATTCCTTCTGCAGAGAGATCTTGGGCGAGAAGCCCTGATAGGTGCGGGCGCCGTCAAAGAAGCGCGGTCCGAAGGGCTCCGAAACGAACAGGTCGGCGGTGGTGTGCACCCGGCTCTCGAACACCCGGCCGCCGAGTGTGGCGCTCCAGCCGCCGGACAGCTCGTAGGATCCTTCGCCGTAGACTGCGATTTCCCGGCGACGGTCCTTGCGGTTCTCCATGTAGATGGTCGCCGCCTGGGCGCCCGTGGACAGGACCTGCAGGGTGGACGGCGTCCGTTCCACGGTCCGGGCGCCATAGACGCCGACCAGCCAGTCGAGACGGCCGCCGGCCGCCGATCGAATGACGAGGTCCTGAACCAGCATGTCGGCGCGGGCGGCTTCGCTGAAGACGCCAAGACTGCGGCTGTCGAGGTCGAAGCTGGGCAGCGCAAGCGATGCGTCATACTGGCTCGCGAACACGTGGTGCACGTAGCTCAGCGATGACGAGAGGCTTCCCCAGCCGAAGTCGCCCTGCGCCACGCCGCCAACGTAGGAAAAATCGTTGTCGTGGGCCTCGCGAATGCGGCTCTGCCGCTCGCCGGGCGCTGCGACAATGCCGGCGCTCCCCGGCTCGATCGGCATTCGCAGGACACTGTTGCGCCCCGTCGGATCGGCGCTGGAGATGATGTACTGGGTATCGTTTGAGTGAAGTTTCTGGGTCGCGGCGGTCAGATCGACCCGCCACTTATCGGTGACCTGCGCCCGCACGGCCAGCCGGCCGCCATTGCGCCGGGTCTGGTCGACATTGGCGATCCGCAGGTTGATATCGTCCAGGTAGCCGCCCTGGACGTCATCGTAGGCGACCAGACGGGCGGCGAGGCGATCCTTGATGATGGGCAGGCTGACGAAGGCCTCGACCTCGTGGCTGCGGTCGCCGCCGCGGGTCGAGGCGATCGACCCCATTATGCCGGAGGTGGCCCTCTGCAGGTCGGGTTTGCGGGTCACGATCCGATAGACGCCGGCGACGGCGCCGGAGCCGTAGAGGGCGCCCTGGGGCCCGCGCACCACCTCGATGCGGTCCACGTCCACCAGCCTCAGGTCCGGATCGGGGGCGTTGTAGTTGATGGGCGCGTCGTCGAGGTAGGTGCCCACGGTCGAGCGCGTGCGCCCGGTGAAGGCGCCGTCCGACAGGCCGCGGATCAGCAGCTTGTCGCGGCCTGGCCCCAGATTGGTCGACAGCACCCCGGCCAGCTGGCCGACGGTGCGGCCGACGTCCACGGCGCCTGTGGCCGTCAACTGCTCTCCCGAGATGGCGCTGACCCCGGCCGGCAGGCGGCCGAGGGCGACAGGGCGCTTGGTGGCGGTGACCACGACCTCGGTCACCAGGGATGGGGGCCGGGGCGCCTCCCGGGCGGGGGGCGGGGCGGCCGGTTCAGCCGCGGCGGACGTGATCCGGACGGTGCGCGCGTCAATGATCCGGTAGCGGCAGGGCGCGCCGTCCAGCAGACGGTCCAGGGCTTCGTCCAGCGTGAAGCGGCCAGTCAGCGCGACGCGGCCCGTGGTCCCGCAACTGGAGGTGCCGAGAATGGAAACACTGGCCTGCAGGCCCAGGTCGATCAGGGCGTCGGAGTAGGACCGGGGTGGAATGGCGAGCCGCAGGCGCGGATCAGCCGCGTCGGCGCGCCCCGCCAGGCAAGCAAGAGCGACGCCGCCCAGCAGTGTCCGCAGAGGCAAGCTCCGCCTGGAAATGGCTCAACGTCCCCGTCAACGGTCCGACGCA
>CAUJHW010000039.1 GCA_963205005.1 Pseudomonadota bacterium | reverse complement strand
GCCCATGCGGCCCGTTTCACCCACCGAGAAGGGGGGGAAATTGTAGTGCAGCATGAACTTCTCATAGTACTTGCCGTCGAGCGCATCGATCAGCTGCTCGTCGTCGCCGGTGCCCAGGGTGGCCACGACCAGGGCCTGGGTCTCGCCGCGGGTGAACAGCGCCGAGCCGTGGGCCCGGGGCAGGACGCCCACTTCGCCGACGATCTGGCGGACCTGGTCCACCTTGCGGCCGTCGATGCGGATACCGGTGTCCAGGATGTTGCGGCGGACGACGTCGGCTTCCAGCTCCTTGAACACCGCGCCCAGCTTGTCGGGCGCGAGGCCGGCCGGGTTGGTGTCGGACTTGCCGAATTTTTCCGTGCCCTTGGCCTTGGCCGCGGCGACCGCGTTCTGACGCTCGCCCTTGGCCACGATCTTGTAGGCCGCGGCCAGGTCCTTGCCGATCGCCTTCTTCACTTCGGCCTTGATGGCGTCGGTGTCGTCCGGCGTGAAGTCGAAGGGTTCCTTGGCGGAGTGCTCGGCCAGCTCGATGATCGCCTGGATCACCGGCTGCATGCCGGCGTGGGCGAACATCACCCCCTTCAGCACTTCGTCTTCCGACATCTCCTGGATCTCGGACTCGACCATCATGACCGCGTCGTCGGTGCCGGCGACCACCAGGTCCATCCGGCTTTCCTTCATCTGGTCGATGGTCGGGTTGAGGACGTACTCACCGTCGACGAAGCCGACGCGGGCGCCGCCGATCGGGCCCATGAACGGCGCGCCGGAGATCACCAGGGCGGCGGAGGCCGCCACCAGGGCGACGATGTCGGGGTCGTTCTCGAGGTCGTGGGCCAGCACCGTGGTGACGACCTGCACTTCGTTCTTGAAGCCCTTGACGAACAGCGGGCGGATCGGACGGTCGATCAGGCGGCTGGTCAGGGTTTCCTTCTGCGAGGGCGCGCCCTCGCGGCGGGGGAAGCTGCCGGGGATCTTGCCCGCGGCGTAGAACTTCTCCTGGTAGTTCACGGTGAGCGGGAAGAAGTCCTGACCGGGCTTCGCGCTCTTGGCGTAGACAGCGGTGGCCAGCACCATGGTCTCGCCGTAGGTGGCCAGGACAGCGCCGTCAGCCTGACGGGCCATGCGGCCGGTTTCGAGCGTCAGCGTCTTGCCGCCCCACTCGATGGTCTTGCGTTTGATGTCGAACATTTTGCTTCTTTCTCAGCCCGCGGGCGTATTCCCGACGGGCGCGGACAGGGGATCGCGTCTGACGAATCCTCTCCAGTGAACAGGCGGATTGAGGGACTTCCCCCGGCGTATGGAAGAGCCCGTACGGGGCTCCGGCGCCGCATCGATCCACCGGCCTGTCGCGGGGAGCGGCGAAAACTTGACCCGCCCCGCTGGCCCGGAGGCCAGGGAGCGGTTCGCGGATACGGGACTAGCGGCGCAGGCCGAGGGTCTCGATCAGCTTCTGATAGCGGTCCACGTCGGACTTCTTCAGATGGTCCAGGAGCGACCGGCGGGCGGAGACCAGCTTCAGCAGGCCCCGGCGCGAGTGGTTGTCCTTCTTGTGCGTCTTGAAGTGTTCGGTGAGGTTCGAGATCCGTTCGGACATGATCGCCACCTGAACTTCGGCGCTGCCCGTGTCCGCTTCGCCGCGGGCATGGGACTTGATGACTTCGGCTTTACGTTCGGCCGTGATCGACATCGGGTTTCTCCGCTCTTCAAAGATTGAAGACGCGCGAGGGTTCGAGCCGGCCCGCACGCATCTCGCAGAGCGCGACCACCGACCCGCCCGACGTTGCTGAAACGGTGCGGGAGCCCGGCCTGAGCCTGGCTTTCACCGATTCCACCTGTCGGGGAACGAGAACGATCGACCGTCCCTGCTTCAACCGGAAGGCGTCTTCATCGGTCACGGCCAGCGCCGGGATGTCGTCCAGCGCGGTCTCGACCGGAAGCATAGCCTCCGATTGGCGGGCCTTATGCCCTAAATCCTCAAGCATTTCCAGTGTGACCGCCGTAGCCTCGGTGAACCGCCCCACACGGGTCCGTCGGAGGGCGCTCACATGGCCGCAGGCCCCCAGCGTCTCGGCCAGGTCGCGGACGATGGCGCGGACATAGGTGCCCTTGCCGCACTCGATCTCGAGGGTGATGTGGTCGGCGTCCGGAACCTCGGCCACACGGGCCGAATGGATGGTCACCTTGCGGGATTCCAGCTCCACCGTCTCGCCGGCCCGGGCCAGGTCATAGGCCCGCTCGCCATCCACCTTGATCGCCGAATAGGCCGGCGGGACCTGGTCGATCTCGCCCACGAAGCGCGGCAGCACGGCCTCGACCGCCTCGGGCGTCGGACGCACGTCGGACTCCGCGGTCACCTGTCCCTCGCGGTCGAAGGTGGCGGTCGTCCGGCCCCAGGCGATGGTGAAGCGGTAGGCCTTGTCGGCGTCCACCAGGTACGGGACCGTCTTGGTCGCCTCGCCCAGCGCGATCGGCAGGATGCCGGTGGCCAGCGGGTCCAGCGTGCCGGCGTGGCCTGCCTTCTGGGCGTCAAACAGCCGGCGCACGCGGCTCACTGCGCTGGTCGAGCCCAGGTCGTAGCCCTTGTCGAGGTTGATCCAGCCCGAGATCGCCTGGCCCTTGCGCCTGCGACCCATCAGTCCTGGTCCTTCCAGCTGTCGGACGGCTCGTCGGGCGTCAGGTCCTGGCGGACCTTCGGGTCGTCGAACAGCCGGGCGATCCGCTCGGCCTCGAGGAAGGTATCGTCGTGGCGGAAGTGCAGCTCCGGCGTGAAGCGCAGCTCGATGGCCCGGCCGAGATGTCCGCGAATGAAGCTCTTGTGGCGGTTCAGCGCCTTGATGACCGCCTCATGGTTCTCCCCGCCCAGCGGCTCGGCGAACACCGTGGCGTGGCGCAGGTCCGGGCCCATGCGCACCTCGGCCACCGTCACCGACACCCCGGCCAGGACCGGGTCGTTGATCGTCACCTCGCGGAAGATGTCGACGAGGGCGTGGCGCACCAGTTCGCCGGCGCGCAGCTGGCGCTGCGACGGGCCGGCGGGCGCGCGGGGCTTGGGGGGCTTCTGGGGCATGGCATTGACCTTGAGAGACCTGCGGCGCGGATCGGACGCGGCGGCAGGAAAGGGCGCGCTTCTAGTGCATCACCCCCGGCGTGTCACGCCCCCGTCCGCTCCCGGAAGAACTGGATAACCCGCGCTTCCGCCGCCTTCGTCGGGCCATCCTCCTTGAGGTGCAGGGTCAGCACCGAGTGTGGCGGGATGAACGAAGGCTGGGCGTCCTCGTCCTCCAGCTCGATGGCCTCGAAGCGGTCGCCGAACTCTCGCCGGTAGGTCTCGAAGCGGGCGTCGGGCACCAGTTCGTCGCTCTTGAACCGCAGGCCGATCACCGACAGGTCCTCATCCGCCATCCGGCCCTTCACGCAGGAGATCTCGCCGGGAGACAGACCGATCTCGGCCTGCGCCTTCACCTTCTTGCCGGCGGGCAGCGAGGGCTGCGACAGCACCGGCGCCACCACCGAGGGATCGGTCATCATCGCCAACGCGAAGCCGCCGGTGAAGCACATGCCCACCGCCCCCACGCCCCTGCCGCCGCACTCCGCGTGCGCCTGGCGTGACAGGGCCTTCAGCCAGTCCACCACCGGGCTCGAGCGGTCGCCCCGCCAGACGTAGAATTCACGGCGAATGCACACCAGGCCCAGGATCGTGGCGGTGGCGTAGCCCTTGGTGGCGGGCTTGCCGGGTTTCCCGAACAGGCTGGGACAGAAGACGGTCATGCCCGCCGCGGCCACCCGGTCTGCGAACCGGATCACCTGCGGGTGAAGTCCCGGCACCTCGTGCATGATGATCACCGCCGGGCCGGAGCCGCGGCGATAGACCGGGAAGGTCCGCCCTTCGTGGGTGAAGTCGAATTTCGTGTAGTCCGCCAGCGCCGCGTCGTAGCCCATGCCTGCCCCCGGATTGCCCGGCGCAGCTTAGGCCGATCAGCGCCTCAGGCGCAGCATCGAAAGCTCGCCGTCGAAGCCCGAAAGCTTCCAGCGCCCGTCCGGGGCATGGGTGAAGGTGACCAGGCAAGGGCCGGTCTTGTCCTTCACCGCGCAGACCCGGCCGTCGGGCAGCGGCCGCAGGGCGGTGGAGATACCCACCGGCCCCGGGATCTTCGTCTCCGGTCGATAGCCGTAGTAGTCGGCCACAGCCCGGAACACACCGGGCTGGATCAGGGTGTCTCCGGCCAGGTCCACGACGCTGGGACCCAGCAGGGCGGCCAGCGCCGCGATCCGCTGGTCCTTCCTGCTCGCCTCGGCCATCAGGCGGGCCTGAAGCTCGCCCTTCAGCGCCGGTCGGTCGACCAGGGCGTCGAAGGTCGCCGAATCGTTGTCGCGGATCGCGATCAGCAGGGCGTGGACATCGCTGGCCGCGTCCAGCTTCTGCACCGTGGCGCAGGCGGAAAGGGTCAGGGCGGCGAGGGCGATCAGGACGGCGCGCACGAGTGAGTCTCCGGGACGGCGACCCCAGTCTAGCCGCCAAGGTGGCGACAACGCGACAGGCCGTGCGCCTCTAGTGCGCCTGGAGGTTCTTCGGTTGCGCCACGGCCGAGGTTTTCCGGCGACCGGCCGCGATGTCCGCCCCCGTGACCGGCGCGGCCTTGTTGCCCCAGGCCGCACGGATGTAGGTGAGCACCTGGGCCAGCTGGGCGTCCGTCAGGTCGCTCTTGAACGCCGGCATGCCGCCGCGCCCGTTGAGCACCGTGGTGACCAGAAGCGGCGCTGGACCCTTGACCAGCTTGTCGCCGGCCAGGGCCGGAAACGCCCCCTTCACCCCCAGGCCTGTCTTCTGGTGACAGGCCGAGCAGTTGTCATTGTACAGGCTCTGGCCGGTGTCGGCGGCCACGGCGGACCCCGCGACCGCAAGAAAAACCAGCGCCGCCCCCATTACGCTACGCACGTTCGACCTCACGCCTGCTGGACCCTCTGGTGGAGCTTCGCGATCTGCTGCCAGGCGCTCTCGATGGCGCCGGCCTGCCACCCGCCCAGGTAGGACAGATGCTCGCCGGACAGATAGATGCGCCCATCGGGCTCGCACAGGACCGGATAGGCCGTCTTGCGACCGTCGTCGCTCCACTCGGCCCAGCCGCCAAGGCTGTGCGGATCCAGGTGCCAGCTCTTGGAGAAAGACGTCTCGAAGTTCTCGGCGTACTCCGGGAAGATCTTCTGGCCCTGGGCCACGGCGAACTTGGCCCGCTCGGCCGGCGGCAGGGCGCTGATCTTCGCGGCCTCGCCCCCGAAGGCGTAGTAGCCGAGGAGTGTGCCCTTCTTGCCGTGCCAGTTGGTCGACGGCAGCGAGATCGTGCCGATGCCCGGGATGTCGTTGTAGATATGGCCGCCGTAGATCCAGTGCTTCTCTTCCCAGAAGCGGGTCTTCATCTGCAGGCCGATCTTGTTCACCGGCGCGTAGGCGACATTGTTCATCGCCTCCAGGAACGGCTTGGAGACGTCCATCCTGATGTTCTTCAGCACCGACAGCGGGATGGTGCAGATGATGTAGTCCCCTTCGAGCTCGGCCTTTTTCCCGGCCGCGTCGGTGTAGGAGACCTTCACGCCCTTGGGGTTCTGCTGGATGCGGTCGACCAGGGCGTTGTACTTGATCACCCCGTCCGGGATGTTCTTCACGAAGCCGCGCGGAATGGCGTCCATGCCGCCGACCGGCTCCAGCATGGTGCGCTGCTGCTCCCAGCCGGCCACAGAGTTCAGCACCTGCCAGGCCTTGGAGTTCAGCACGTCGGTGAAGGCGTAGGGCGCGCTTTCCTTGCCCGGGCCGGGGTCGATGCCGGCGCCGGGCAGCACGTCGAAGCCACGGCCATCGGTGCCCTTGTACGACAGGTCCGACCGCTTCAGCCGGCCCTCGTTGACCAGGTAGGCGATGAAGGTCTCGCGGTCGCCGGGCGACAGCACCGCGTCAAGGTCGCCCTTGGAGGCCACCTTGGCCATCAGTTCCGCGGTGTATCCGCGGGCGTCCGCAGCGATCTGGCCCTTGCGGACCGGCTTGCCGGCCAGCGGACCCTTGCCCTTCTCGAAGTAGACGTAGGCCGCGTCGTTGTCGTTGTTGAACAGCTCCAGCTGAACGCCGAACTTCTTCACGTAGTGCAGCGTCGACTGATGGTGGTAGGGGATCCGCCAGGGACCGATGTTGATGTATTCGCCCTCGTCGAAGTCGCATTCCTGGCGGTTGCCCATCAGGTCGGTGTCGACGAAGCCCTTGCGTGCGGTCTGTGCGCGGCCGCCGGCGAAGCTGCGCGCTTCCAGCACCTGGACGTTGTAGCCCGACTTGCCCAGTTCGTAGGCAGCCGTCAGGCCAGCGAGGCCCGCGCCGAGAATGATCACCTTGGCGCCCTTGCCGCCGCCGGTCAGCGTGGGCGGCAGTTCCGAGGCCGAGGCGAAGCCGAAACCAAGGGCGTCCATCCCGGCCATCGCCAGCGACACCCCGCCCACCGCCGCCAGCTGTTCGAAGAACCGCCGGCGCGTCAGGATGCCGCCTGCGCGGCCCATCACGCTGTCCATCATCGCACTATCCCCTCGGTCGTTGGGAGCTTGTCGCAGCGCCGTTGCCCGCTCGGCAACCGAACCTAGCGCGCCCGGGGCGGAGAAAACACCACTGCTGTTGGCTTGGGCGCCTGAGGCGCCAGCTGTACCGAACGTGATCGTTGATAAGAAAAAGGCGCGGAACCCTGCGGTTCCGCGCCTCTGATGTATTCCGGTCGATCGCGCGCCTAGAGCGTGCGCTTGACCTCTTCGAGCGTGAAGCACTCGATGACGTCGCCGGCCTTGATGTCCTGGAAGCCCTGGAAGGCCATGCCGCACTCCTGGCCGGACGGGACCTCGTTGACCTCGTCCTTGAAGCGCTTGAGCGTCTGGAGGACGCCCAGTTCCAGCACCACCACGTCGGCGCGGATGATCCGGACGCGCGCACCCTTGCGGACGACGCCCTCGGTGACCCGGCAGCCGGCCACGCGGCCGATCTTCGAGATGTCGAAGGCCTGAAGGACTTCTGCGTTGCCGAGGAAGGTTTCCCGCTGGATCGGGGCCAGCATGCCCGAGAGCACGCCCTTCATGTCGTCGATCAGGTCGTAGATCACCGCGTAGTAACGGATCTCGACGCCCTCGCGCTCGGCCAGCGCCTGCGCCTGCTTCGAGGCGCGGACGTTGAAGCCCAGGATCGGCGAGCCGGCGCCCTTGGCCAGCATCACGTCGCTTTCGCTGATCGCGCCGGCGCCCGACAGGATGATCCGCGCGCGGACCTCCTCGTGGGCCAGCTTCTCGAGCGAACCGACGATGGCCTCGGCGGAGCCCTGCACATCGGCCTTGATGATCACCGGAAGCTCCGAGACCTTCTTGTCGGCGAGCTTGGCCATCATGTCGGCGAGGCTGGCGCCCTGGATCGGGGAGCCGGTCTTCTCGCGCTTCAGGCGCGTGCGGTAGTCGGTGAGTTCCCGCGCGCGGGCCTCGTTTTCCACCACGGCGAAGGGCTCGCCCGGCGCGGGCGTGCCGTCCAGGCCCAGCACTTCCACGGGCACGGACGGACCGGCCTCGTTGAGCTGCTCGCCGCGCTCGTTCAGAAGGGCGCGGACCCGGCCGAAGGTGTCGCCGGCCACGACGATGTCGCCGCGCTTCAGGGTGCCGCGCTTGACCAGCACGGTGGAGACGGCGCCACGCCCGCGGTCCAGCTTGGCTTCGATCACCATGCCGTCGGCGGTGCGGTCCGGATTGGCCTTCAGGTCGAGCACTTCGGCCTGCAGCAGGATCGCCTCCAGCAGGTCGTCCAGGCCCATCTTCTCCTTGGCGGAGATCTGGACAGCCTGGGTCTCACCGCCGAGGCTTTCCACCACGATCTCGTGCTGGAGCAGCTCGTTGATCACCCGGGTCGGATCGGCGCCCGGCTTATCGATCTTGTTGATCGCCACGATGATCGGCGCGCCGGCGGCCTTGGCGTGATTGATGGCCTCGATGGTCTGGGGCATCACGCCGTCGTCCGCCGCCACCACCAGGACGATGATGTCGGTCACGTTCGCGCCACGCATCCGCATGGCGGAGAAGGCGGCGTGGCCGGGGGTGTCGAGGAAGGTCACGGCCTGGCCGCTTTCCAGCCGCACCTGATAGGCGCCGATGTGCTGGGTGATCCCGCCGTGTTCGCCGGAGACCACGTCGGACGCGCGCAGGGCGTCCAGCAGCGAGGTCTTGCCGTGATCGACGTGGCCCATGATCGTCACCACCGGCGGCCTGGGCAGCAGGTGATCGTCGATGTCCTCGGCCTTGATGAAGCCCTCTTCGACGTCGGCTTCCGAGACGCGCTTCACGGTGTGGCCGAATTCAGTGGCCACCAGTTCGGCGGTGTCGTTGTCGATGACGTCGTTGATCTTCAGCATCACGCCCTGACGCATCAGGAACTTGATGATCTCGACGCCACGCGTGGCCATCCGGTTGGCGAGATCGCCCACGGTGATCACGTCGGGGATGATGACCTCGCGGGCCACGCGGGCCTGCTCGACCGCGCCGCCCTTGCGCTTTTCACGCTCGCGTTCGCGGGCGCGGCGGACCGAGGCCAGGGAGCGCATGCGCTCCGCGCCCTCGGCGTCGCCGGCGACGGTCTGGATGGTCAGGCGGCCTTCGCGGCGCATCGGCGCGCCCTTGGCGCGGCTGATCGCCTTGCCGGGGCCGGCGTCACGGCGGTTGCGGTCGTCTTCCTCGGGGCGACGGTCGAGCGCCGCGCCGCCGGGCCGCGGGGCCTGGCGGGTGGCGCGCTGGACTTCGGGCGTGGCCGGCGGGGCCGCGGGACCGACGCCCGGACGGCCGCCGGGCCCACGCGGGCCTCCGGGACCCGGACGGGCGCCTGGCGCGGGGCGGGGGGCCAGGGCCGAATAGCGGACGGTGCCGGCGGGCGCGGGCCCGTCCTGGCGCGGACGGTCGCCCTGCGGGCGGTCGTCACGCCGCGGCGGGCCACGGTCGTCGCGCGGCGGACGCGCGTCAGCGCGCGGGGCGCGCTGGTTGAACGAGGCGCCCTCGTAGCGGCCGGTGGCCGGCGGACGATAGGTGGTGGTGGTCGGCCGGTCGTCGCGACGGTCGGTCGACGGCTGATAGGTGCGGGTCTGGCCCGGAAGGGCCGGGGCCTGCGGCGGACGCGGCGCGGCGTGCTGGACGGGCGCGGCCGGGCGCGGCGCTTCCGGAGCGCGGGCGACAGGCGGCGCGGGCGCAGCGGCCTGGACCGGAGCCGGAGCCGGAGCCGGAGTGGGAGCAACGGGCGCCGGAGCGGGCGTCGCCGCCTGGACCGGTGCGACAGGCGGCGGCGCGGCGGCGACCGGGGCCGCGGGCGCCGGAGCCGGAGCCGGGGTCGGCGCCGCGGGCGGCGGTGCGGCGGCCGCGGCGGCGGCCTGGGCGGCGCGGGCGGCTTCCGCCGCGGCGGCGCGGGCGCGTTCCTCGGCGGCGCGGCGATCGGCTTCCTGCTGCGCCTGCTGGGCGCGGGCGGTCTCGATCACCCGCTGGCGCGCGGCGCGCT
This sequence comes from Pseudomonadota bacterium, assembly GCA_963205005.1. GTDB lineage: Bacteria > Pseudomonadota > Alphaproteobacteria > Caulobacterales > Caulobacteraceae > Phenylobacterium. The sequence continues at coordinate 3,746 of CAUJHW010000039.1, read as the reverse complement.
CTTCGGGGGACAGGCCGTCATTCGGCGTGGCCGGACGCGCGCCCTGCGGAGGGGCGGCGGGGCGCGGCGGCTCGAACACGCGGCGTTCAGCATTCGAGGGCGCAGCGAGGTTGCCGCCCGGAGCGGCGTGCGGGCGGGCGCGCTTGGTCTCGACGACCACGGTCTTGGTCCGGCCGTGGCTGAAGCTCTGCTTCACCGTACCCGAGCTGACCGAGCCGCCGGTGCGGGGCTTCAGGGTCAGGGGCGGACGTCCACCCGGGGGGTTACGGCCGTTGTTGTTCTCGTCGCTCATTCGCTCGCTTTACTCACCGACCGGGCGATCCCGGCCATCTTCGTATCGTCGCCCGTCTCAAACGAGAACAGGCGGAAACCTTACGGTTCCCGCTTCGCCTCGACAGGCTCCTCGCGCCAATCCTCAGGAAGGAGCGGACTGAATCCCGCAAAGCGACGGACATCTTCGGTCCAGCGCTCGGCGGCTCGCCCCGCAAGGAAGGCGGTGTGTATCACATTCTCCAGTCCCAAGGCCAAACCCAATTCCTCGGCGCTGAACAGGCCGAGGATCCCGGGAGGCGGAGACTGCTTGCGGACAAACTGCATGATCTTGCGCCGGCCGTCCGGAGCGCCGTTCGACGCTTCGATCACCCAGGCGGCCTTGCCAGACGAAATCGTGGCGGCGACCTTCTCGAAACCGGAAGTAAGGTCGCCAGCCCGCTTCGCAAGGCCCAGTCCAGACAAAAGCCGCGCCCGCAGCAGCCGGGCGACCTCGTCGGCCAGGTCCTTCTGCGCGGTGAGCTTCGCCTTGGCCGAGCGCGCGAACAGGTTGCGCTTGGCGGCGGTTTCCACGGAGACCCGGTCGGCGGCGACCCAGATGCCGCGCCCGGGCAGCTTTCGCGCCAGGTCGGGCACGACCTCGCCGTCGGGCCCCGCCACGAAGCGGATCAGCCGCGCCTCGTCCATCACCTCGCCCGAGACGACGTCGCGACGCTCGCGTGACGCCTGGGCGTGGGTGGAATGGGGCCTAGCGGCGACGGTCTCCATGGCGGGTCACCTCACCCGACCTTAGGCGTCTTGAGCTTCGCCGGCGGCCTCGGCCTCGGCGAGATGCTCCTGGGTGGGCGCGAAGACATTAGCGTCCGGGTCCTCCTCGACCAGTTCCGGCTCCGGCTCCTCCGGGGCCTCGACCCAGCCCATGACGACACGGGCGCGCATGATAAGCGCCTCGGCGTCCTGCGGTTCCAGGTTGAAGGCCTCCAGGGCGCCCGGCTGGCGGACCCGCTCGCCGTTCTTGCTCTCGAACCAGCCGCGCAGGTCGTCCGGCACCAGGTCGGCCAGGTCCTCGACGGTCTTCACCTCGGCGGCGCCCAGGGCGACCGCCATCGGCAGGGTGATGCCCTCGATCTCCAGCAGGCCGTCCTCGACGCCCAGTTCGCGGCGCTTGGCGTCCAGCTCGGCGGCTTCCTTCTCGAGGTAGTCCTGGGCGCGGGCCTGGATCTCGGCGCCGGTGTCCTCGTCGAAGCCCTCGATGGAGGCCACTTCCGAGACGTCGACGTAGGCCACGTCCTCGACGGTGGCGAAGCCTTCGGTGACCAGTAGCTGGGCGATCACCTCGTCCACGTCCAGGGCTTCCTGGAACAGGGCGGTGCGCTCGGCGAACTCGCGCTGGCGGCGCTCGCTCTCCTGGCTCTCGGTCATGATGTCGATTTGCCAGCCGGTCAGCTGAGAGGCGAGGCGGACGTTCTGGCCGCGGCGGCCGATGGCCAGCGACAGCTGCTCGTCCGGGACGACGACTTCGACGCGCTCGTCCTCCTCGTCCATCACCACCTTGGAGACTTCGGCGGGGGCAAGCGCGTTCACGATGAACGTGGCCTCGTCCTGGCTCCACTGGATGATGTCGATCTTCTCGCCCTGCAGTTCGGCCACCACCGCCTGCACGCGGCTGCCGCGCATGCCGACGCAGGCGCCGACGGGGTCGATGGAGCTGTCGTTGGAGATCACCGCCATCTTGGCGCGGCTGCCCGGGTCGCGGGCCACGGCGCGGATCTCGATGACCCCGTCGTAAACTTCCGGCACTTCCTGGGCGAACAGCTTGGCCATGAAGCCGCCATGGGCGCGGCTGAGCAGGATCTGCGGGCCCTTGGTCTCGCGACGGACGTCGTAGATGTAGCAGCGGATCCGGTCGCCGATGTTGAAGTTCTCGCGCGGGATCGACTGGTCGCGGCGCATGATGCCCTCGCCGCGGCCCAGGTCGACGACGACGTTGCCGTACTCGACCCGCTTGACCGAGCCCGACACGATCTCGCCGACGCGGTCCTTGTATTCCTCGAACTGGCGCTCGCGCTCGGCGTCGCGGACCTTACCCATCACCACTTGGCGGGCCATCTGGGTCTGGACGCGGCCGAACTCGAACGGCGGCAGGGTTTCTTCGTAGGTGTCGCCGATCTTGGCGTCCTTGGTGCGGCGCTTGGCGTCGGCCAGCCGCAGGATGCCCGGGGGCTCCTCGAAGGGCAGCTCATTGCCCTCGTCGTCCACGCCGCCGCCGAACACGGCGTCGTCGGCCACGACGGTGATCACCCGCTTGATGGTGGTCTCGCCGGTCTTGGGATCGATGTGGACCCGGATGTCGTGCTCGGCGCCGTAGCGCGAGCGGGCGCCCTTCTGGATCGCTTCCTCGATCGCCTCGATGACGATCTCCTTGTCGATCGACTTCTCGCGGGCCACGGCCTCGGCGATCTGCAGGAGTTCAAGCCGGTTGGCGGAAATGCCGGTGAAGCTCATGGGTGGGTTCCCTGTTACTCGGTCGTCTGTTGTTGTTCGGAAGCGAGGCGGGCCGCGCGGATCTCGGCGCCCCGCTTCATCAGTTCATCGGTCAGGACCAGCTTGGCCTCGACGATCCAGGTGAAGGGCACCATCACAGTGTCGTCTTCGCCCTCGAGGTTCAGCGCCACCTGGTCGCCTTCAATGCCGGCCAGTTCGCCCCGGAACCGCTTGCGGCCCTCGGCCAGACGGTCCAGCTCGATCTTGGCCTCGTGGCCCTCGAAGGTCTCGAAGTCCGCCAGCCGGGTCAGCGGGCGGTCGACGCCGGGGGACGAGACCTCAAGCGTGTATTCGCCGCTGATCGGATCGGCGGCGTCCATCACCTCGGAGATCGCCCGCGAAAGCCGCGCGCAGTCCTCGACCACCATGTCGCCGTCCACCTGCCGCTCGGCCATGATCTGCAGCCGGCGCGTCTCGGCGCCGCCCATCAGCCGCAGCCGGACGACAGCATAGCCCAGCGCCTCGGCGACAGGGTCCACCAGCTCCAGCAGCTTCAGGTCTTCAGCGGTCTTCCCACGCACGGGAACCCAGGCCTCCGGCAAAGAAAAGAGCGGCCGGGCCGGAGCCCGCCGCTCGTAGGCGCCATACAGCGCAAACGGACGATGTTGAGGGGTATATAGCTGGGGAAAGGGGCGTTGTCAGCCCCTCGGCCAACGAGACTCGCGTCTGACCCGCCGCCGCGGGGGGAGACCCCGTCCCTCGCGTCCCCCAACCCGGCGCCCCGCCATCGAAAACCTTTGCTACGACGCCAAGCCTGCGATAGGAACATAACAAGAACAAAAACACCGCTCCGGCTATATCCCCTTGCGACATGTAAGAGGCTCGGCTATAGTCTAGATCATGAAAACGCCGACCATCCGCGAGTTTAACGAACGATTTCCGACCGACGACGCGTGCTTAGAGCACCTGATGCGGACGCGGTACGGCGCAAC
>CAUJHW010000038.1 GCA_963205005.1 Pseudomonadota bacterium | reverse complement strand
GGCGAGGATCTTGGTGAAAGCCTCGTCGCTGATCTCCAGCTGGCTGCCGTAGTAGGGGTTGGACGCGGCGTTGCAGACCAGGATGTCGATCTTGCCGAACGCCTTGCGGGTCTCGTCCATCAGCCGCTGAAGGTCGTCCTTGGACGAAATGTTGGCCGGTACGGCGATGGCGTGACCGGGCTTCTTCGCGTTGATGCCGGCGGCGACCTCGTCGCACGGGCCGGCCTTGCGGGACGAGATCACAACCTTGGCGCCCTGCTCGGCCATGCGCTCGGCGATGGCCCGGCCAATGCCGCGCGAGGACCCGGTGATCACCGCCACCTTGCCGGTGAGATCGAAGAGGCCGCCTGCGCCGACCAGGGGGGCTTCCAGAACTTGGCTCACGGCATTTCTCCCGAACATCTGTTTGACTTGGCGGCCATTTGCGATGGCCTCCGCCGTTCGGTCAAGCCGCAGGCGAGGTGGACGCGGCGCCAGGATGCCGTATCTTCGAAAACGTACGCGGGCCGTCCGAAGCGCCGCGGCGGGTATCTGGGGGAACACGAATGAGCAAGCTGGCGGTCGTCGCGGCCTTGGGACTGGGCCTGGGGATGGCCTGGGGCGCTCAGGCGCAGACCGACAACACCTACAACACCCTGCCGCACCCGGGTCAGGCGATCTATCGCGCCAACTGCGCCGCCTGCCACGACAACCCGGAACAGACCCGCTCGCCGGCCAAGGCGACCCTTTCGGCGATGAGCTATCAGGTGATCAGCTTCGCCCTGACCAAGGGAAAGATGCAGGCCCAGGGCGCGGCGCTGGACGATCAGGGTCGTGGCGACCTGATCAACTACCTGACCGGCCGCACCACCTCGACGCTGGACGCCTGGAGCAAGGCGATGATGTGCGAGGGCGCGCGGCGCACCGTGGATCTCAAGCCCGCGCCCACCGTCGCAACCTACGGATTCGACGCCCGCAACACCCGGACCCTGACCGCGAAACAGACCGGCCTGACGAAAGCGAAGCTGTCGAGCCTCGAACTCGCCTGGGCGATCGGCTTTCCCGACGTGACCATGATCCGGTCGCAGGGGGCCGTTGTCGGCAACACCGTGTTCCTGCCGGTGGCCGAGGCCTCGGCGATGTACGCCTTCGACGTCTCCGAGCCCGCGAAGCCGTGCGTGAAGTGGGTCTACAACACCCCCGGCGGCGCGCCGCTACGCACCAGCGCGGCCTACGGGACCCTCGCGGACGGCCGGCAGGTGCTGGCCTTCTCCGGCCTGGATTCCACGTTCCATCTGGTCGATGCGAAGACCGGCAAGGCGCTGTGGACCAAGAACGTCGCCAGCTATTCCTACTCGCTCACGACCGGGACCCCGCGGGTCCTGAAGGACCGGATCATCGTCCCCGTCAGCCAGTTCGAGATCATGCAGGCGGCCGACAACAAGGTGCCCTGCTGCACCAACCACGGCTTTGTCCTGTCGCTGGACCCCGTCACAGGCGCCCAGCAGTGGCGCTACGACACCATGCCCGACGCGAGGCCCGTCCGGGACCGCGGCGACGGCCAGATGCTGCTGGGGCCCTCTGGCGCACCGATCTGGAACTCGCCGGTGGTCGATGAGGCGCGCGGGCTGATCTACTTCGGCACCGGCGAAAGCAACTCGCCCCCCGCCCACCGCAACACCGACGCCCTGATCGCCATCCGGCTGAAGGACGGGACCGAGGCCTGGAGCCACCAGGCGACCAGCGACGACATCTTCAACGCCGGCTGCGGCCCGAACCCGCCGGCAAACCGGCTGAACTGCGTCCGGGCGCCGGAGACGGTCTATCGCGACGTGGACTTCGGGGCCTCGCTGATCCTCGGGCGTCTGTCGGACGGCCGGGAACTGGTGTTCGCGGGCCAGAAGTCCGGCACGGTCTGGGCGCTCGATCCCGCCACCGGCAAGGTGGTCTGGCGGCGCGACATCGGCACCGGGGCCCCCAACGGCGGCATCCACTGGGGCATCGCCTTTGACCGGGACACAATCTACGTCCCCGTCGCCCAGGTTGGCCGCGCCCTGCCCGGCGGCGACCCCATCGACCCCAAACTTCAGCCTGGCCTCTATGCCGTCGACGGAAGAACGGGCGCGATCAAGTGGCACTATTCGGCGGTTCCCGACTGCGCCAACGGCCGCGACAAGAAGGCCCCGCGCTGCGAGCGGCTCTACGGCTTTTCCGGCGCGCCGACCGTGATCGACGGGGCCGTGATCCAGGGCGGCCTCGACGGGCGGCTCTATGTGGTCGACGCGAAGACCGGCCAGGAGCTCTGGAAGTACGACACCCTGCGCGACTTCCCGACTCTGAACGGCGTGGCGGGCAAGGGCGGCTCGATCGACTCGGCCTCCATCATCGGCGTCAACGGCCTGGTGCTGGTGGGCTCTGGCTACGGCATGTTCGGCCAGGCGCCCGGCAACGTATTGCTGGCGTTCCGGCCGAAGCCCTAAGCGCAGGTGTCGTACCGGCCGCGGTCCAGGTGCAGGTGATCGCGGTGGGCTGCGTTGTAGTCCGGGCTCAGCACGGCGCGGAACCAGGGGCAGGCCCCATCGCGAACGCGGTGAAGGAATCGCCCCTTTGCGCCCGGATCGCCGAAGTCGCGCGCGATCGTGATCCGTCGGCCCGACCTGGTGCGGAAGCCGGCGACGTCCAGGGCGTTGGCCGTTGCATGCTGGCTGCGCGCGCCGCTGCCGGCGATATTGCGGCAGGCGAAGGTCCCGTAGTGGTCGATGCGGGCGATGGGCTCGCCCAGTTCGGCTTCGGCCGCCGCCCGCACCGAATGGCGTGTCCACAGCGAATAGGCCAGAGCCTGGCGACAGGTCATGCGCGGTCCGCCCGGCTCCAGGGACAGCATGCCGGCCTGCAGGCGGACCACGCCTGACGTCGGACAGGCGCCAAGGGGGCGATCCGGATCAACGCGGAAGCGGATACCGCCAGCCTGGAGGATCGCCAGGCAGCGGGGCAGGTCCGAATCGAGCCGCGCCAGCTTGTAGCCGGTCGCCAGGCCGGCGGGCTGGTCGAGGGTCAGCGGCTTCCAGGGCAGGTCCTCTGGCCTGGCGTCACGCAGTATGACGGCGCCGACGCCGGCGAGGGTCAGTAGGAGGACGGCAAGGAACAGGGCGCGGCGCACCCCTCAGGAATGTCCCGCTCGCCTTGCGGTTCGATGGAGAGCCCGTCAAAGCTTGGCCGAGACCTGGGGGAAATCGGTGATGCGGGCCATCGGACGGATCGGACTGGGGCTGCTGGCGGTGGTCGCCCTGCTGGCCGGCGTCGTGCTGGTGCGCACGTTCACCTTCAAGGGCGCGGCCGGCGCGGACCTCGGCGGAATCGCCGTCGCCCCACCCATCGCCGTGGATGTGGCGCGCGCGGCCGAGCACCTGAGCCTGGCCGTCCAGATCCCCACCGTGCGGCACCAGGACCCGGCCGAGGACGTGGACGCCGAGTGGACCCGTCTGCACGGCCTGCTCGAGACCGCCTACCCGACCGCGCACGCGGCCATGACCCGCGTCGAGCTGGCCAGCCGGACCCTGGTCTGGACCTGGGCCGGGACCGACCCCTCGCTGGCCCCCATCGTGCTGATGGCGCACCAGGACGTGGTGCCGGTGACCGCCGGGACGGAGGGCGACTGGAAGCATCCACCCTTCGGCGGCGCGGTCTCCGACGGCGCCGTCTGGGGCCGGGGGTCGATTGACGACAAGGGCTCGCTGATCGCCGCCTTCGAGGCCATCGAGGCGCTGGCGAAGCAGGGCTTCAAACCGAAGCGGACGGTGATCTTCGTGTCCGGCGGCGACGAGGAAGCCATCGGCCAGGGCGCGCCGGCGGCGGCGGCCTATCTCAAGTCCAGGGGGATCATTGCCGAGTTCGTGCTCGACGAGGGGCTCGTGGTGCTGGCCGACAACCCGATCACCAGCGGCAAGCTCGCCGTCATCGGGACCGCCGAAAAGGGCTATGCGACGCTGCGCGTGACCGCGAAGGCCGCGGGCGGCCACTCGTCGGCTCCGCCGGCCGACAGCGGCGGCGCGGTCACACTGGCTCGCGCGGTGACAGCCATCGCCGACAAGCCCTTCCCCCTGGCCTTCCAGGGGCCAGGCGCCGACATGGTCAAGGCCGTGGCCCCGAGCGGCGGTTTCCTGGTCCGCATGGCCGTGGCCAACGAGTGGCTGTTCGGCCCGTTGCTGTTGAAGCAGGCGGGCGCCAGCCCGGCTGGCGCAGCCCTGCTGCACACCACCATCGCGCCGACCATGCTGAAGGGCAGTCCCAAGGAGAACGTCCTGCCGCAGGACGCCACCGCATGGATCAACTACCGCATCGCGCCGGGCGACACTTCGGCGACAGTGATGGCGCGCGCGAAGGCCGCGGTGGGCGACCTGCCGGTGACGCTGGCCTGGAACGCCACGCCGAACGAGCCCTCGCCGGTCTCCTCGACAACCTCCTGGGGCTGGAAGGTGCTGGCAGCCACGGCGGGGGCCGTCGCACAGGCGCCTGTCGCGCCCAGCCTGGTCACCGCCGGCACCGACAGCCGGTTCCTGGCCCCGGTGGCGAAGGACGTCTACCGCTTCCAGCCGGTGGAATTCGCGATGAAGGACATCGAGATGATCCACGGCACCAACGAGCACATGACCCTGACCAATCTGGAGAAGATGGTGCAGTTCTACGCCCGGCTGATCGTCACGGCGGCCGGTTGAGGACGATTGTGGCGCCTTGCCCGCTTGCCGGGAGCGCCGCGGATCAATAACTCCTGAGGAACGGAATTCCCGCCGCCAGTCCGCGGCGACAATCTCAAGGCGACAAGATGCTGAAGTGGACGACCTACCTCGACGACGAAGACGGCGACGAGGACGAGAAGGGCCGCCTGCCCGACATGCCGATGACGGCGGGTCCGGTGCAGAACGCGCTCTACAAGTCGCGCACCGTGCTGATCTTCGGCGAGATC
>CAUJHW010000037.1 GCA_963205005.1 Pseudomonadota bacterium | reverse complement strand
AAGGGAGGGAGGGAGTTCACGCCGCGCGGGCGATGACCCGGTTCCGGCCCTGGCTCTTGGCGATGTAGACCGCCTCGTCGGCGCGTTTCAGCAGGGCGTTGGAGCTGTCCCCCGCCCCGTTGCTGGTGGCCACGCCGATGGAGATGGTGACCGTCAGCAGTTCCTCGCCGCCCATCACCCGGAAGGGCGAGCCGGCCACATGCAGGCGGATGCGCTCGGCGACCCGGCGGGCCGCCTCCAGTTCGGTATCGGGCATGACCACCACGAATTCCTCGCCGCCATGGCGCACGGGCAGATCAACAGCGCGGACGTTGGAGGCCAGCCGCACGGCGAACTCGCGCAGCACCTCGTCGCCGACGTCATGGCCGAAGCCGTCGTTGACCCGCTTGAAATGATCGATGTCGATGACCAGCACCGAGACCGGCTCTCCGCCCGCGCAGGCGCGTCGCATCAGCGCGTCGAGCTGGCCCGACATGTAGCGCCGGTTGTGCAGGCCGGTAAGCTGGTCGGTCACCGCCAGTTCCAGCGAATGGTCCAGGTTGGCCCGCAGATAGTCGGTGTAGCGCTTGCGGCGAATCTGGGTGCGCACCCGCGCCGCCAGCTCGCCGGGGTCGATCGGCCGTGCCAGGATATCGTTGACGCCGATCTCCAGCGCCTTGACCGCCTTCTGCCGCTCGTCGAGGTCCACCACCGCCAGGATCGGGATCGACCGTGTGGCCTCGTCCGAACGGAGCTGGGCGGCGAAGCGCAGGCCGTCGAAGGCCCGGCTGGTGGTGTTCACGATCACCAGGTCCAGCGGCCCCTTCGCGGTCATCAGCGCCTTGGCCGCGTCGGTCTCGACCAGCGGCCGGTGCTCGACGGCCAGTTCGGCGCAGATGCGCTGGGCCTGCCGCTCGTTGTCGTCGACGAACAGGATGCGCCCGCCCGAGCCGCCCAGGCGCGAGGCGGCGCCGGCGATCACGCCCATGCGCCGGCCCGAGGCCTCGCGGGCCCGCAGCTCGTCGATCACCGCCTTTAGCCGCGTCAGGCTGCGTACGCGGGCGAACAGCATCACGTCGTCGATGGGCTTGGTCAGGAAGTCGTCGGCGCCGGCCTCCAGCCCCGCCACCCGGTCGGCCCGGCCGTCCAGGGCGGTGACCAGCACCACCGGCACATGGCGGGTCGCCGGATCGTCCTTCAGCCGGCGGCAGACGGCGAAACCGTCCATGCCCGGCATCATCACGTCCAGCAGCACGATGTCGGGGCGTTCGGAGGCGGCCATCGCCAGGGCCGTGGGCCCGTCGGAGGCCGTCAGAACCTCGTAGTATTCGGCGCTGAGCTTGGCCTCGAGCAGTCGGACGTTCGAGTCGATGTCGTCAACGACAAGGATGCGCGCCGACATCGCGGTTACGCCAGCAAGCGACGGATGGTTTCGAGGAAGTGCGACACCGAGATCGGCTTGGAGATATAGGCCTCGCAGCCGCCCTCCCGGATCCGCTCCTCGTCGCCCTTCATGGCGAAGGCGGTGACGGCGACGACCGGGATGTGCGCCAGATCCTCGTCTTCCTTCAGCCACTTGGTGACTTCCAGTCCGGAGATCTCCGGCAGCTGGATGTCCATGAGGATCAGGTCGGGCTTGTGCTCACGGGCCAGCGACAACGCCGAGAGACCCTCGCGGGTCTCAAGGGTCTCGTACCCCTGGGCTTCGAGCAGATCATGAAAGAGCTTCATGTTCAGCTCGTTATCCTCGACGATGAGGACCTTCTTCGCCATTCAGGACCTGACAGTGTGCGTGCGGGCCGACATTCGGCCCTCCCCGCCCTTCCCGTGCTTGATCCCATGGATATCCTTAAACTTCGTTATCCGCGTCCGGAGCGACCTTGCCCGATCCCCTGAGCCTCATCGCCCCCAGCCTCGCGTCCCTGGGCCTCTCCACGGCGCGCCCCCTCGTGCTGATCGACGTGGACGAGGTGCTGGGCCTGTTCATGCAGGGCTTCGGCGATTTCCTGAAAAGCCATGACCTGGAGATGCGAATCGACCGGTTCGCCCTGTTCCAGAACATCTATCGACCCGGCGCGACCGAGCACCTCGACCTCGCCGAGGGCAAGAAGCTGTTCGACGCCTTCTTCGCCGGCCACTGCGACCAGATCGAAGCCGCGCCGGGGGCCATCGACGCCCTGAACCGGCTGTCTGACCACGCCGAGATCCTGATCCTGTCCAACGCCCCGGCCGAGGCCGAGCGGCTGCGCACCGACTGGCTGCGCAAGCACGGCCTGGCCCACCCGCTGATTCTCAATACCGGCCCCAAGGGCCCCATCGCCGCCGGCCTCGTGGCCCAGACCTCCCATCCCACCGCCTTCGTCGACGATCTGCTGGGCAACCTCGATTCGGTGGCCGACCATTCCCCGCTCACCTCCACCTTCCAGCACGTCGCCGACCTGCGCCTGCGCCCCCACGCCCCCCGCTCCGACCGCCATCCCCGCATCGACGACTGGACCGACCTGGGCGAGGCCATCGAGGCATCGATCCGTCGCTGATCCATCGGAACAAATGGGGTATGTCTCCCCCATGATCCGCATCGGCGTGGACTTCGGCGGGACCAAGATCGAGGCGGCGGCGCTGGATGCCGGCGGGCGCTTTCTGGCGCGGGTGCGCATTCCCACGCCGCCCGCCTACGAGGACCGCCTCGAGGCCACCCGAGAGGTCGTCGCCGAGGCCGAGCGGCAGGCCGGCGCGAAGGCTCCGCGGATCGGGGTCGGCGGCCCGGGCTCGCCCTCGCCCGCCACCGGACTGATGCGCAACTCCAACTCCACGGTGCTGAACGACCGCCCGTTTCCGGCCGACCTGGAGCGGGTGCTGGGCCGCCCCGTGCGCTACGCCAATGACGCCAACTGTCTGGCCCTGTCGGAGGCCGCGGACGGCGCGGCGGCGGGCGCGGGGGTTGTGTTCGCCGTCATCATCGGCACAGGCTGCGGCGGCGGCATCGCCATCGACGGCCGCCCCGTCCAGGGGCGCAACCTGATCGCTGGCGAGTGGGGCCACACGCCCCTGCCCTGGCCCCGGCCCGACGAACTGCCTGGCCCCTCCTGCTGGTGCGGGCGGCGCAACTGCCTCGAACTCTGGCTCAGCGGAACCGGCTTCGCCCGCGCCGCCGGCCGCCCGGCCGAGGAGGCCGCCGCCGCGGGCGACCTGCCAGCCCTCGACCACTACATCGACCGGCTGGGCCGCGGTCTGGCCGTGATCGTCGACCTCCTCGACCCCGACGTCATCGTCCTGGGCGGCGGGATGTCCAACCTCGAGCGGCTCTACACACACCTGCCCGCCGCCATCGCCCCGCACGTGTTCTCCGACGTCTTCGACACCCCGGTCCGCAAGGCCCTGCACGGCGACTCCTCCGGCGTGCGCGGGGCGGCCTGGCTCTGGCCTCTGGAGCCCGCCGGGTGAAGGCCTTCTGCCGCGACTGCTTCTGGACCGGCGAACAGCCCCTGCGCCGCTGCCCGGACTGCGGTTCGCCCCGGATCGTGGCGCACGCCGAACTGGGCGACCTCGCCATCGCCCACATGGACTGCGACGCCTTCTACGCCTCGGTGGAAAAGCGCGACCGGCCCGAGCTGCGTGACGTCCCGGTCATCGTCGGCGGCGGCAAGCGGGGCGTGGTCACCACCTGCTGCTACATCGCCCGCATCAAGGGCGTCCGCTCGGCCATGCCGATGTTCAAGGCGCTCAAGGCCTGCCCCGAGGCCGTGGTCATCAAGCCCGACTTCACCAAGTACCGCTTCGAGAGCAGACGAATCCTCGGCATGGCCGCCGAGCTGACCCCGCTGATCCAGAACCTCAGTCTCGACGAGGCGTGGATGGACCTCTCCGGCACCCAGCGCCTGCACGGGACCCCACCCGCGCTCACCCTGGCGCGGCTGCAGGCCCGCATCGAGGCCGAGACCGGGCTGACGGTTTCCATCGGCCTGGCTCCCAACAAGTTCCTCGCCAAGATCGCCTCCGAGCTCGACAAGCCCCGCGGCTTCTCGGTGATCGGCGCGGAGGCCCAGGGCTTCCTGGCGGGTAAGCCGGTGCGCATCCTGCCCGGCGTCGGCCCGGCGATGGTGGCGACCCTGGAAAAGGCCGGTTTCCGCACCGTGGGCGACCTGGCCCGGGCCGACCGCAAGGTCCTGGCCGACCGCTGGGGTGCGCACGGCCTGCGCCTCTGGGACCTGGCCCACGGCCGCGACAATCGCCCGGTCAATCCCGACGAGGTCCGCAAGGGCATCAGCTGCGAGACCACCTTCAATGACGACCTTACCCGCGCGGCCGACCTGGAGGACCGCCTTGCCCCGCTCTGCGACCGGGTGGCCCGTCAGGCCCGCGACGGCGCCGTGGCCGGCCGGGTGGTCACCCTGAAGCTGCGCTCCACCGATTTCCGGATCGTGACACGGCGACGCACCCTGCCCGTCGCCACCCAGACCGCGAAGACCCTGTTCCAGGTTGGCCGCGAGTTGCTGGCCCGCGAGGCCGACGGCCGGCCCTGGCGGCTGATCGGCATCGGCATCGCCGATCTGGTGGACGCCGACCTGGCCGCCGCCGACTTCTTCGCCGACGCCGAGCGCAAGGCCCTGGCCAGCGAGCGCTCGGTCGATGCGATTCGCGCGAAATTCGGGGCGGGCGCCGTTACGTCAGGGCGGATCCTGAGGTCGAAAACCTCGTATGATGACGTGTAAGCCCTGCTATGGAGCAATTTCGCCTGTCGGGCGGTCGAAACGCGGCCGTGACGATTCATCCCTTCCAAAAGGCGCGATCTTCCATATCTAATCGAACCTGCGAGCGGCCCCGCTGGGCCTGGAGACCTGACACATGAGCGAACGGAAGGAAGGTGGAGCTGACACCGGCGTTCGCTCGACGGTCATCACCCAGACAAAGCCAAAAACGCAGAAGCCCTCAATGTACAGGGTCTTGATTCTGAACGACGACTACACACCTATGGAATTCGTCGTCTACGTACTTGAGCAGTTCTTCAACAAGTCGCGCGAAGATGCGACTCGGATCATGCTTCATGTCCATCAACACGGGGTGGGCGTCTGCGGGATCTTCACTTACGAAGTGGCGGAAACAAAAGTAGCCCAGGTCGTTGATACGGCGCGGCGGCATCAGCACCCGCTGCAGTGCACCATGGAGAAGGATTAGAGGCTCTTGCCTTCATTTTCCCGCCAACTCGAAGAATCCCTGCATCGCGCCGTCGCCTACGCGAACCAGCGTAAGCACGAATACGCGACCCTGGAGCATCTGCTCCTCTCACTCATTGACGACGAGGACGCCGCGGGAGTGATGCGCGCCTGCGACGTCGAGCTTCCGGCGCTGCGCACCACGCTCACCAACTATGTGGACAACGAGCTCCGCAGCCTGGTCGTGGACGATGGCGAGGACGCCAAGCCCACAGCCGGGTTCCAGCGGGTGATCCAGCGCGCCGTGATCCACGTCCAATCCTCGGGCCGCGAGGAGGTCACCGGCGCCAATGTGCTGGTCGCCATCTTCTCCGAGCGCGAGAGCCACGCCGCCTACTTCCTGCAGGAGCAGGACATGACGCGGTACGACGCGGTGAACTACATCGCCCACGGCATCGCGAAGAAGGCCGGCGCCACCGAGGCCAAGCCGGTCAAAGGCTCCGAAGAGGAAGACAAGCCGCAGGTGAAGACCGGCGGCGAGGCCCTTGAGGCCTACTGCGTGAACCTCAACGAGAAGGCCAAGCAGGGCAAGGTCGACCCGCTCATCGGGCGCATGTCCGAGGTCGAGCGCTGCATCCAGATCCTCTGCCGGCGGACCAAGAACAACCCGCTGCTGGTGGGCGACCCCGGCGTCGGCAAGACCGCCATCGCCGAGGGCCTGGCCCGCAAGATCATCAACAAGCAGGTTCCGGAAGTCCTCGCCGGCGCCACCATCTTCTCGCTCGACATGGGCGCGCTGCTGGCCGGCACCCGCTACCGCGGCGACTACGAGGAGCGTATCAAGCAGGTGGTCAAGGAACTCGAGAACCACCCCGACGCGGTGCTGTTCATCGACGAGATCCACACGGTCATCGGCGCCGGCGCCACCTCGGGCGGGGCCATGGACGCCTCCAACCTGCTGAAGCCGGCCCTGGCTTCCGGCTCGCTGCGCTGCATGGGCTCCACCACCTACAAGGAGTTCCGCCAGCACTTCGAGAAGGACCGCGCCCTCGTCCGCCGGTTCCAGAAGATCGACGTGAACGAGCCGACCATCGAAGACACGATCAAGATCCTGAAAGGGCTCAAGATCTACTACGAGGAGTTCCACAAGCTCCGCTACACCAACGAGGCCATCAAGGCGGCGGTGGAGCTGTCGGCGCGGTACATCACTGACCGCAAGCTGCCCGACAAGGCCATCGACATCATCGACGAGGCTGGCGCCTCGCAGATGCTGGTCGCCGAGGGCAAGCGCAAGAAGACCATCGGCCTGAAGGAGGTCGAGGCCGTCGTCGCCAAGATCGCCCGTATCCCGCCGAAGTCGGTCTCCAAGTCCGACACCGAGGCGCTGAAGCAGCTCGAGTCCGACCTCAAGCGCGCGGTCTACGGCCAGGACGACGCCATCGACCAGCTCTCGTCGGCCATGAAGATGGCCCGGGCCGGCCTGCGCGACGCCAACAAGCCGATCGGCAGCTACCTGTTCTCAGGGCCCACCGGCACCGGCAAGACCGAGACCGCCCGCCAGCTGGCTTCGACCCT
>CAUJHW010000036.1 GCA_963205005.1 Pseudomonadota bacterium | reverse complement strand
GGCCCTTTTTTGGGGGGGGGGGGGGGGGGGGGGGGCGCGCCGCCCCCCCCCCCCCCCGACCGGCTACTTCTTGGCCAGCCAGGCCTTGCTCTCCTGGGCGACGACATCGACCAGATTGCCCATGGCGATGTTGGCGTCGATCAGGTGCAGGCCCCAGTCGGCCGCGACCTGGCCGTTCGGACCCACGACGTCGCCGGCGATGGTGTCGGTGCGGGGGTCGGCCGGATCGGCGTTCACGCGGGCTTCCAGGTAGTTGAAGCCGTTCTTCGACACGCAGGCTCCGGTCAGGAGGCCGGGAACCGCCACAAAGGGCGTCGTCGGGTTGGCCTTGCCCTTCACCCAGGTCGGGCCGGCGGCGGCCGAGTCGGCGATCTGGGCCGCGGTGTTCGACAGATAGGCCTTGAGCTCGCCCTGGCCGCCTCCAAGCGCGGCCGGATTGGTGCAGACCGCCTCCATCGCCGGGTTCTGCACACGGCCGAAGCGGCTGTTGGCGGGCGGCGGGATGTTGTCGCGGAAGGTGGCGTAGGCGATCACGCAGCCGGTCTGGCTGGGGCTCTTGCAGGTCGGGATCGACTTGAAGGTCCCGGTGTCCTTGCCCTTGTCGACCCCCAGGCTCGTGCCCATCAGGATCGCCGAGATCAGCTGCTTCTGGACGGGCTTGCCGTCGATCTCCGCGGCGATCATCCGGGTCAGCACGCCCGACCCCTGCGAATGGCCGACGAGCACCACGCCGCGGCCCTTGTTCTCGTGGGCGAGGTAGTGGTTCCAGGCGTCGACCACGTCATTGTAGCCGACCTGACGGACGGCGGGGTCCATGGAGCCGGCGATGGGGGTTCCCGCGCTGGCGGCGCGCAGGGCCGTCAGGGTGAACTGCCGATAGAGCGGCGCATAGATCCGGCACTTCGACCCCAGTCGCGCGAGCTGCGCCCGGACGACGTTCAGTTCTTCCGGCCCGGCGGTCATGTCCGAAACCACGCCCTTGTCGTTCGACACGGTCGGATAGACGTAGAAGCAGTCGACCGGCGCCTTGGGGTCTGACCTGAACCGCTCGACGCTCGACGAGCCGTCCGCCTTGATCACCGTCGTGGTCATGTCCACGGCGCAGGCGTCGCCCGCCTTGCCGGGCCAGCAGACCCAGGTTTCCGGCCGGGCGTAGTCGTTCTTCTGGCTGGCGGTCTGTGCGTGGGCGCCGGTGGCGAGCAACCCGGAGGCCAGACCGAGCGCGAGTGTCCTGATGATCATGGTGTTTCCCCTGCCGTCCGTCCGTTTTTCGAACTTTGCGTACGATCATGCCGCGCTGGGCGGGGAGCGTCCAGCGCCTAGGGCTGCTGTCCCGCCCCGCGACGCCATGAACCGCCCGTGCGACCTTCATGACGTCTGCCATTCTGCCCGCTAAGGTCGCACCTGAGTCGGGGGAAACGCAGATGGCGTCTGACAAGCAAGCTGGTTGGCCGGCGCGGATCTGGGCCGCGATCGGCGGCGGGCTGATCGCCCTGGTGGGCCTCGTGCTGCTGGGCGGCGGCGGCTATCTGATCTTCCTGGACGGATCGCCCTACTACATGCTGGCGGGCGCGGGCGTCCTGGCGGCCGGCGTGATGCTGGTGCGGCGGGACCAGACGGCGGGCCTTGTCTATGCCGGCGTTCTGGCAGCCACCCTGGCCTGGGCCATCTGGGAGGCTGGGTTCTCCTTCTGGCCGCTGCTGCCGCGGCTCTTTGCCCCCACGGTGCTGGGCCTGTTCATCCTGCTGCTGATCCCCGCGGCGCCGAAGGGCCCCTGGCGCGGGCGCTCCGCCGCCGCCACAGCCGTTGTCTCGCTGGTCTGCCTTGCGGTGCTGGGGGCGGCGATCCCCAGGACCTTCGTCGAGGGCCAGGCGCTCTCACCGGCGCCTGTGAGAGACGCCGCGCCTCCGGCCCAGGCCGGCTCTGACTGGCGCTACTACGGCCGCGATCCAGGCGGCGCGCGCTATGCGCCGGTGGACCAGATCAATCGCGAGAACGTCGACGAACTCAAGGTCGCCTGGACCTTCCGCACGGGTGAGAAATCCAATCGCGGCTCCGAGGACCAGAACACGCCGATGCAGGTGGGCGACACGCTCTACGTCTGCACCCCGACCAACGTGGTGATCGCGCTGGACGCCGACACCGGCAAGGAGAAGTGGCGCCACGATCCGAAGGTGAAGACCGGCTTCTGGAACCGCTGTCGCGGCGTCGGCTACTGGGACGGAACCCAGCCGAAGGTGGCGGTGGCGAACCTGCCGGCCACACCGGCCGCGGCTCCCGCAGCGAAGCCGGGCGCGCCCGCGACCAGGCCGGTCGCCAAGACCGCTCCGTCGCCCGCGCCCGCGGTTCAGGCCGCTGCCACGCCGGCTGGCCCGCTCTGCACGCGCCGCATCATCTCCTCGACGATCAACGCCGAGCTGTACGCCCTCGACGCCGCCACCGGAGAGCCGTGCCCGGGCTTCGGCCAGGGCGGGAAGATCAGCCTGACCACCGGTATCGGACCGATCAAGAAGGGCTTCTACTTCCAGACCTCTACCCCCACGGTGATCGGCGACCGGATCGTCATTGGCGGCTGGGTGGCCGACAACCAGGAGATCGCCGAGCCGGCCGGCGTGGTCCGCGCTTTCGATGTGAAGACCGGCGAGCTTGTCTGGGCCTGGGACCTGGGCAATCCGGCGATCGACAAGCTGCCGCCCGAGGGCCAGACCTACACGCGCGGCACGCCCAACGTCTGGTCGACCGCCGCCTTCGATCCCGAGCTGGGCCTGATCTACCTGCCCACCGGCAACGCCACGCCCGACTACTGGGGCTCTCACCGTTCGGGCCAGTCGGAGCTCTATTCCTCGTCCGTGGTCGCCCTAGACGCGGCGACCGGCAAGGAGCGCTGGAAGTTCCAGACCGTGCACCACGACCTGTGGGACTATGACGTCCCCTCCCAGCCGATGCTGATCGACTTCCCCGTCGCAGGCGGAACCGCGCCGGCGCTGGTCCAGCTCACCAAGCGCGGCCAGGTCTTCGTGCTCGACCGCCGCACCGGTAAGCCGCTGACCCGCGTGGTCGAGGTCACCGTGCCCAGCGGCACCATGCCGGGCGAATGGTCCAATGCGACCCAGCCCTACTCGGTGGAGATGCCGACCGTCGGCGTCGAGCGGCTGGCCGAGAAGATGATGTGGGGCGCGACCCCGCTGGACCAGCTGGCCTGCCGGATCAGCTTCAAGCAGCTCCGCTACGACGGCGACTTCACCCCGCCGGGCGGCAAGCAGGCCTCGCTGCAGTATCCCGGCAACGCCGGCGGCATGAACTGGGGCTCCGGCGCCTTCGACGCCCGGCGTGGACTGCTGCTGGTGACGGACATGCGCATGCCGCAGAGCGTGCGGCTTGTGCCGACCAAGAAGCCCGGCCTGCAGCTCAGCCTTTCGAAGGATCGTCCGCCGCCCAGCATGAAGGCGGTGGCCTACAAGAGCGAGAACGACTGGCTGCTCAGCCCGGTGTTCGCGCCCTGCCTGCAGCCGCCGCACGGCACGCTCACGGCCATCGACGTGAAGACCCGCCAGATCGTCTGGCAGGTTCCCGTCGGCACGGCTGAGGCCGAGGGGCCGTTCGGCATCGCCTCGAAGCTGCCGATCCCGATCGGCTCCATCGGGCTCGGCGGGCCGATGACCACAGCCGGTGGCGTCACCTTCCACGCCGCGACCATGGACCCCTATCTGCGCGCCTATGACAACGCGACGGGCAAGGTCCTCTGGGAGGGCGCACTTCCGGTCGGCGTGGGCGGCACGCCCATGAGCTATGTCTCGCCCAAGACCGGCAAGCAGTACGTGGTGGTGTCGGCAGGCGGTGCGCGCATGACGAAGCTCAAGGGCGACTACGTCGTGGCCTACGCCCTGAAATAGGAGCGCGGCCATGATGGCTCGGGTCAGGTTCCTGCTGTTCTGCGCCATCGTCCTGGGGCTGCCCGGCGGGCTGATGGCGCTCAAGGACCCGCGGATTGGCGACCTGGGCAAACTCGCCATGATCCTCAGTCCGGCGATCGCCGGGCTGGCGCTGAATCCTGGTCTCGGACGCCGGGGCGAGCGGATCTGCTGGCGCGAAGTGGGGAGGGCCGCCCTAGTCACCTTGACCGTCGCCGGTCTGGCCCTGGTCGCGAGCCTTGTGGCCGGCGCCTCGGCCTTCAGCCGCGAACCCATGGAGCCTGGCCAGGCTTTGGCGGCGCTCGCCGCCACCTCGCTCACCAGCGTGCTTGAGGAACTGGGCTGGGCGGGCGGCGGGCTCTCCCTGGCGGTGAAGGCCTTCGGACGCCGGACGGGCGTGACGGTGCTTGGCCTGGTCTGGGCCGCCTGGCACCTGATTCCGACCGCGCTCAAGGTGGGCCTGTTTCCGGAGCTCGAGGCCGCCCCGCCGATGATGCTGGCGACGTTCGTCGTCGCCTGCCTGATCTATCGGGAACTCCTGACCCGCCTCGTGGAACGGTCGGGCAGCTGGCTCGGCGCGGCCGCCGGCCATGCGGCCCCCAACCTGGCAATCACCGCCTGCGTCACCTCGGGTCTGGTCGTGCTGACCCGCAGCGACGCCTGGCCCCTGTTCCCGGCCCCGGGCGGGGTTCTCTTCGCGCTGTTCGCGCTCGCCGCCGTCGTGCTGCTCCGGCCCGGATTGGGGCTTCGCGGACAGGCGGCGTCGGGTGATGATCGGGCATGAGACAACCGCTCCCCGAGGCCGGCGCCGCCTGGTCTGACCTGAAGTCGCGAATGCTGGACTACGCCGACGGCGACGTCCGCTGGCGCGACGGCAAGACCGCTGTCTACGTCTTCAACGCCGGCCCTGAGGTCGAGCAGGTGCAGAAGGAGGCCTACGCCCTCTTCATGTCCGAGAACGGCCTGGGCCCCGCGGCCTTCCCGAGCCTTCGGCGCATGGAAGCCGAGGTGGTGGGCTTTGGCCTTTCGCTGCTGCATGCGCCCGAGGCCGCGACTGGAGTCATAACCTCCGGCGGCACAGACTCCATCACCATGGCCGTCAAGGCGGCCCGCGACTATGCCCGCAGGGCCCGGGGGGCAACCGGACCGCTCAACGTCGTCCTGCCACGCTCGGCCCACCTGGCCTTCGACAAGGCCTGCGCGATGATGGAAATCGAGGTTCGCCGCGTTCCGCTCGCCGAAGGCTACCTCGCCGACCCCGATGCGATGGCGCGGGCCTGCGACACCCACACCATCATGATCGTCGGCTCGGCGCCCTCATTCCCCCATGGCCTGATGGACCCGATCGCGGCCCTGTCGGACCTGGCCGTGGCGCGGGACCTGTGGCTGCACGTGGACGCCTGTGTCGGCGGCTATATCGCTCCGTTCGCGCGCATGAACGGCGAGGACATCGCCCCTTTCGACTTCGAACTGCCCGGCGTCCGCTCGATGTCCGCCGATCTGCACAAGTATGGCTACTGCGCCAAGGGCGCCTCGACGGTGTTCTTCCGGGACGCCGCCCTGCAGGACTACATGACCTTTGACTTCAAGGACTGGCCGGGCGGACGGATGGTGACGCCGACGCTGTCGGGCACCCGGCCGGGCGGCGCGATCTCGGCGGCCTGGGCGGTGATGAACTTCCTCGGCGTCGCAGGCTACCGCGAGAAGCAGGGCCTGGTCACAGCAACCCGGGCGAAGATCGCCGCCGGCGCCGAGGCCCTTGGCTTTCAGGTCCTGGGCAGGCCCCAACTCGGCATCCTGGCCTTCGCCCATCCGGAGGTGGACAGCCTGGCGGTCTGGGCCAAGCTGCGCGAGCGGGGCTGGTTCGCCAGTCTCACCACCGCGCCCAGAAGCCTGCACCTGATGCTGTCGCCCTTCCACGCCCAGGTCGCGGATACCTACCTGACCGACCTCGCCTGGGCGCTGGCCGAGGCGAGGGGGGCCGGTCCTTCGAGACCTGCCGAGGTGCGATACGCCTGAGGCGGCCTACTTCCCGTCCACGGTGAAGGCCAGCAGCAGGTTGCTGGCGCCGGCGCTGCCGTTGTAGCCGGAGTGCAGGAACATCATTCCGCCGGCGACGGTCGGGCCGCCCATGTCGAGATAGCCGCCCGGCGCGCCCTTGACGCCGTTGACCGTGTCCCGCGGCACGGTGGCGTCGAAGTCCCAGAGAAGCTTTCCGTCGGCAGCCGCGTAGGCCCGCAGGTGGCCATCCTGGGCGCCCGTGAAAACCGCTCCGGGGATCGCGGTCGCCGCCTGGGAGTAGCCCGGCCGGCACTGGCCCGAGGGGACGTTGCAGGGCTCGACCTTGGGCGCGTCCACCCGCCAGAGAACCCTGCCGCTTGCCGCCTCGAGGGCGACCAGACCCGGCCGTCCGCGCGCCGGGTTGTCGGCCAGCGGCGCATAGACGATCCGCCCGTCCGTGGCGGTCGACCACTCCACCCCGCCCGAGGCTCCGCCGCTGCCGAGCTTCGGGGTCTCCCAGACCATTTTTCCGGTCGCCGGATCCATGGCGTAGACGATGGATGACTTGTTGCCGGTGATCGCCAACTGACGGCCGCCGGGCAGGGTGACCAGGTTGGGCGAAGATCCGAAGTCGTAGTCTGGCCCGCGCTCACCCAGCGGCCCGTTGATCGTGCCCGACATGAAGTTGTCGTTGGCCAGCACCTGGTTGGCCCAGCGGATGGCGCCGGTCTTCAGGTCCATGGCCACCACGGCGTCAGATGTCGGATGGTCGATCTCGGTATAGCTGTCGCCCGTGGCCACGTAGAGCAGGCCGCGCTTCACATCGAGCGTCGGCGCCGACCAGATCGCACCGCCGGCCGGTCCGTACATCTGGGTTCCCGCCGCATTCTTCCGCGTGGGCTTCGGTGTCTCGTTGAGCACCGCCTGCTTCCACAGGACCCGGCCGCTGATCGCGTCAACCGCCACCACGGCGCCGATGAAGGTGCAGCAGCCGTAGGAGCCGACATTGCCCTGGCTTTCCTCCGACGCCGACAGCGGCACGTAGAGCACATTGTCGTAGAGCGCCGGAGAGCCGGTGATCCGCCCCACCACGTGGTCATGGACCTGTGTGGTCCAGAGTTCCTGGCCAGAGCCGGCGTCCAGCGCGCGGACCACCATACGGTCGTCGCCGACGTAGAGCGCCCAACCGCTGGCGGCCTTCGGATGTCGGCCCAGGCTCATGGTCGCCCTCGCGCCGCCCCGGAAATCGTAGCGCCAGTGGACGCAGCCCGAGGCGGCGTCCAGCGCATAGACCTTGCCCGCCAGGCTGGCCACGAACACCCGATCGCCGAAGATCGTCGCCTGGGAATTCTTCGTCCCCGGATAGCTGAACGCCCACTTCACCTTCAGGCGCGGGATGTCGGCGGCGGCGAAGCCCGGCTTCGGCTGGTAGCGGCTGTTTTCGAGATCGCGGCCCCATCCGTCCCAGCGGGGACCGTCCGGCTTCAACGGGCCACTGACCGCGCAGCGGTTCGGGTCGGGCCCCTGGGCGGTCTGCGGCGTCGGCGACTTGCCGGTGAGATAGCGAACAACCCCGAAGATCTCGGCGGGGGTCATCCCCTCGGCCATCGGCGTCATCTGGCCGACGGTCAGGGCGTCATAGACTTCCTCGGGCGACCGCGCGGCCAGGGCCCTGCGGTCCGGCGCGCGCTCCACCGCCGGCTCATGGCAGCCTGCGCACCTGGACCTGAAGATCGGCTCGCCACTGACCGGATAGAGCCCGGCGGAGTTCTCAGGCGGGGTCACATAGCCGGGCTTGGGCGTGTAGACCGGCCGCGCCGGCGTCTGTGCGAGGGCGAGGGAGGCGGCCAGGCCAGCGGCCGTCAGCCCGAGGACCAGCGTCCAGGCGCGTCGCAGCATTGTCTCTCCCCCAGCATTTTGGGGGATCGTACCGCGATTTCGATTCTTGCGAAGGGCCTGAAGCCCTTATGCCACCCGCACCCGCGCCGTCGATTCCGGCAGGTCCGTCCCGAAGGCGCGCTGGTAGAACTCGGCCACGGTGCCGCGCTCCAGTTCGTCGCACTTGTTCAGGAAGGTCATCCGGAACGCGAGCCCGATGTCGCCGCCGAAGATCTCGGCGTTCTGGGCCCAGGTGATCACCGTCCGCGGGCTCATGACCGTGGAGATGTCGCCGTTCATGAAGGCGTTCCGGGTCATGTCGGCCACCCGCACCATGGCGTTGATGATCCGCTTGCCCTCGGTCGTCTGGTAGAACGGCGACTTGGCCAGCACGATCTCGGCTTCCACGTCGTGGGCCAGGTAGTTCAGGGTGGTGACGATCGACCAGCGGTCCATCTGGCCCTGATTGATCTGCTGGGTGCCGTGATAGAGCCCCGTCGTGTCGCCCAGACCGATGGTGTTGGTGGTCGAGAACAGCCGGAACCACTTGTTCGGCTGGATCACGCGGTTCTGGTCGAGCAGCGTCAGCTTGCCCTGCGCTTCCAGCACCCGCTGGATCACGAACATGACGTCCGGACGGCCGGCGTCGTATTCGTCGAACACCAGGGCGATGGGCCGCTGGATCGCCCAGGGCAGCTTGCCTTCGCGGAATTCGGTGATCTGCTTGCCGTCCTTCAGGACGATGGCGTCCTTGCCGACCAGGTCGATGCGGCTGACGTGGCTGTCCAGGTTCACCCGGATCAGCGGCCAGTTGAGGCGCGCGGCCACCTGCTCGATGTGGGTCGACTTGCCGGTCCCGTGATAGCCTTGGACCATCACGCGGCGGTCGAAGGCGAAGCCGGCGCAGATCGCCCGCGTCGTCTCGGGGTCGAACTTATAGGCCGGATCGATGTCCGGCACGTGGCTGTCGCGTTCGCTGAAGGCGGGAACCTTCATGTCGAAATCCACGCCGAAGGTCGAACGGGTGTCGACCTCGGTATCCGGCGTGAGCGCGATCAGGGTGTCTTCGGTGGAGTCGAAAGCGGCCATGGTCGCGTTCGATAACGGCTTGCCGTGACGGACGCAAACAGGTGTTTCATTCAGGATCGAACCGACGCCGCTTTTGAACGCGCGTTGGGCAGACGAACGGGGAGAACGCCATGGCCGACAACGAAGCGGTGATCCGCGATTTCATCGCCGCATGGTCGCGGCTGGACGCGGCTGAACTGGCGGCTTTCTTCACCGAGGACGGGGTGTATCACAACATGCCGGCCCGGCCGGTCGCGGGCCGCGCCAGCGTCCAGGCGTTCATCGCGGGTTTTGCGAAGGACTGGACGCAGACCACCTGGGACATCGTGAACATCGTGGCCCGTGGCGACGTGGTGATCGCCGAACGCCTGGATCGTACGAGGGTCGGCGACCGGCCCGTTGACCTTCCCTGCTGTGGGGTATTCGAGATGCAGGACGGCAGGATCCGGGTCTGGCGCGACTACTTCGACCTGGGAACCTACCGCGCGGCGCTGGGCGCCTGAGGGACATGGGAGGAACGAAAATGCCGGCCACGCAAACCGCCTACCGCACGCTGAAGGTTTCGCCGCAACCGGGTGGCTTTGCCGCCGAGGTCACCGGCGTCGATCTGTCCCGGCCCCTGGATCCGGCTGTGCTGGCCGAAGTGAAGGACGCCTTCGCCCGCCATGCGGTCCTGGCCTTCCCGGGCCAGCCGCTGACTCTGGACCAGCTTGAGGCCTTCACCCTGCAGATCGGTCCGTTCGGCGACGACCCCTATGTGGCCCCGATGGAAGGGCATCCAAATGTACTGGAGGTCCGCCGCGAGCCGGACGAGAAGGTCACGCCCTTCGGCGGCAACTGGCACTCCGACTGGAGCTTCCAGTCCCAGCCGCCCGCCGCCACCATCCTGCGCTCCGAGATCATCCCGCCTGTCGGGGGCGACACGCTCTACTGCGACGCGGCGGCCGCTTACGATGCCCTGTCCGATGAGATGAAGGCCCGGCTGGCCCCGCTCAAGGCCATCCATTCAGCCAGCCGCGCCTACGGGCCGAACAGCGCCTACTCTCGGGAGCTCAGCCTGCGGGCGATGCCGATCATCGTCAGCCCGGAGGCCGAGAAGACCTTCGTCCACCCGCTGGTGCGGACCCATCCGGTGTCCGGCCGCAAGGCGCTCTTCATCTCGCCGGTCTATACGGTGGGCATCGAGGGCATGGCCCCCAACGACGCCGACCCGCTGCTGGGCGAGCTCTACAAGCACCTCGTCCAGGACAGGTTCGTCTACCGCCACCAATGGCAGGCGGGGATGCTGGTGATGTGGGACAACCGCTGCACCATGCACAACGCGCTGGGCGGCTATGACGGCCACCGCCGCGTCATGCACCGCACGACCGTCGCGGGCGAAACGCCGGTCTAGTCCGCGTAGCTCTTCCGCAGCATCAGCAGTCCACCGAAGCTCAGCGCGCCGGCGGCGGCGAGGTAGCCGCCGACCGGGAGCAGCCCACCGCCGTTCGCAAGGCTCTGGGCGATCACCGGGGTCAGTCCGCCGCCGATGATGCCGCCGACGTTGAACACCATGGATGCGCCGGAGTAGCGCACGCGCGCCGGGAAAAGGCTGGGAAGGAACGCCCCAAGCGGTCCGTACACGAAGCCCATCACGAACAGCGCCAGGGACAGCCAGGCCCAGACCATCAGGGTCGATCCGGCGCCCATCATCATGGCCATGACGGCGCCCACCCCGAATGTGGCCAGGCATCCGCCCATCAGAACGCGCCGCGAGCTGGTGGCGTCGGCCGCATAGCCGGCGGCGATGATGCCTGCCGCCATGAACAGGATCGCGCCCAGCTGGATCTGCAGGAACGCCTCGCGGCTGTAGCCGAGGACCTTCGTTCCGTATCCCAGGGCGAAGGCCGTCGAGATGTAGAACACGGCGAAGCAGGCCACCGCCGCCAAAGTCCCGCCGATCAGCGCGCCGGGGTGCCGCAGGAAGACCTCGGCCATGGGCACGTGGCTGGGTTCTGACTCGGCCAGCACCCTCTTGAACGCCGGCGTCTCGCTGATCCGCAGCCGCACCCACAGGCCCACGCCGACCAGGATCGCGCTGGCCAGGAACGGCAGCCGCCAACCCCAGGCCTGGAACGCCTCCGGCGACAGAAACAGACCCAGGATCAGGAACAGCCCGTTCGCCGCGATGAAGCCCACCGGCGCGCCCAGCTGCGGGAACATCCCGAACCGCGCACGCCAGCCGGGCGGGGCGTTCTCCACCGCCAGCAGCGCCGCGCCGCCCCACTCGCCGCCCAGGCCGAACCCCTGTCCGAACCGCAGCAGGCAGAGCAGGGCCGGGGCCACCCAGCCCACCATCGCGTAAGTAGGCAGGAAGGCGATCAGCAGGGTCGAGCCGCCCATCATCATCAGCGAGGCGACCAGGGTCGACTTGCGCCCGATCCGGTCGCCGAAATGCCCGAAGAACGTCGCGCCTACCGGTCGGGCGAAGAAGGCCACGGCAAAGGTCGCGTAGCTCTGCAGCAGCTGGGCGCTGTCGGACGACTTGGGGAAGAACAGTTGGGGGAACACCAGCGTCGCCGCCGTCGCGTAGATGTAGAAGTCGTAGAACTCCACCGCCGTGCCCACCAGGCTGGCGGCCAGCACGCGGCGGTTGGAAGCGCTGCCCGCGCCCGCATCTGTCTGCATGTCAGCCATGTCCGCTCCCCCGTCCCGTCTGGACGGCAGGCTTAGCAGCCCTAGGCGAAGAGGAAACCCGGAAGCGGCCCGGCGCGCGTCAGCCGGAGCTACGGCGGCGTTCGCGGCGGCGTTCCGCGCGATTGGGTGGCCGGCCGAGCGCGGGCG
>CAUJHW010000035.1 GCA_963205005.1 Pseudomonadota bacterium | reverse complement strand
CCCCCTCCACCAGACTGCGTCTGGTCCCCCTCCCCCCAACGGGGGAGGATGTGATGACGACCTGACCGCCCGCTCTCCTCCCCCATCGGGGGAGGGGGAACGCGCGAAGCGTGGTGGAGGGGGTCCGCCACGGGGCGGGCGCCGCATATCCTGGAACAAGACCATGATCGAGCACACCGTCGAACTGCCCACCAAGGACGGGGCGACCACCACCTTCATCGTCCATCCCGAACGCGACGGGCCGCACCCGGTGATCCTGTTCTACATGGACGCCCCGGCGATCCGCGAGGAGCTGCGCGACATGGCCCGGCGGATCGCCACCGTCGGCTACTACGTGATGCTGCCCAACCTCTACTACCGGCGCGGCGTCATGGAGATGGCCGACCTGCCGCCGCTGCCCGAGGCCGAGGCCCGCGCCCGGATGTTCGACTTCATGGGTTCGATCACCATCCCGCTGATCATGGCCGACACCGACGCCCTGCTGGACTTCGCCGGCCGTGACCCGGCCGCCAGCCCGGGACCGGCCGGCGCCATCGGCTACTGCATGAGCGGCCAGTACGCGATCAACGCCGCCGCGCGGTATCCCGAGCGCATCGCCTGCGCGGCCTCGCTCTATGGCGTGCAGCTGGTCACCGACGCCCCCGACAGCCCGCACCTGGCCGCCCAGAAGACCAAGGCCGAGCTCTATTTCGCCTGCGCCGAGCACGACAACTGGGCGCCGCTGGAGATGGTGGAGGCCCTCGACGCCTCACTGAAGGCCGACGGCGTCAACGCCGAGGTCGAGCTCTACAAGGACGCCCACCACGGCTTCGCCTTCCCCCAGCGCGCCGCCTACAGCAAGCCCGACGCCGAGCGCCACTGGGAGCGCCTGTTCGCCCTGTTCGCGCGGAACCTGGGGTAGGGGCGGGCCTCAGCCTTTCACCCCGTCGAGCGCTGCGCCACGACCGGCGGCACCCAGCCCGGCTCCAGCGCCTTGGCCGGGTGTGAGCCCGTGACCATGCCCATGAAGGCCGGCCAGATGTCGTAGCCGAGCAGCCTCTGCACCCGGGGCGACATGGCGCGGGCCTCTTCGGGCGGGATGGCCAGGAAGAAGTTCTCCTGCGGCCGCGCCCAGGGCTCGCAGTACTGGTTGGTGAAGGCCAGCCGTGGACGGTCGGTGCGGTTGGCGCCGCCGCGGTGCAGGGCGGTCCCGGCCATGACGAAGCAGGCGCCCGCCGGCATCTCCACCGGGATCAGCATCGCCTCGATCTCGGCCAGGTCGGTGGGCCGGTCCGGCGCGCCGGGCTCGCCCCACAGGTGGCTGCCGGGGACCACCTCGGTGCAGCCGTTGGCCCGGGTGAACGGGTCGACCGCGGCGATGAGGGTGAAGCTGATCGCCGGGCGCGGGCGGGGCAGGCGGTAGAAACCGTCGTCGGTGTGCAGGTTCTGGGCGGTCTCACCGGGATTGATCTGGATCGACTGGCTGGCGGTGAGCAGGAATCCCGGCTGAAGGAACCGCTCCATCAGCGCCATCACCCGCGCATCCTCGGCAAGGTCCTGGAACACCGGCGCCCGGGCGACCAGGGTGTAGATCCGTTCGGTCAGGAAGCCCTCGAAGTCGTTGCGGCCGCGGTGTGACCCCTGGAGTGGGGCAAGGCCTGCGCGGACCTCGTCCAGCGTTTCGTCGGTCATGAAGTCGGGGATGACGGTGTAGCCCTGTCGGCGGATCTCCGCGGCGTGGGCTTCGGCGTCAAAGGCGGCGGTCGCCATATCCATATCGCACCCCCAAGGATCACGGATTATAACCTCAGCATCCGGAGGACTGTCGATGACCGAGACCCTGAAGATCCGCCGCGTGGCCGGCGCCCTTGGCGCAGAGCTGTCGGGCGTGGACCTGTCGCAACCGCTGGCCGACAGCACGATCGCGGCGATCCGCGAGGCGCTGGTGCGGCACCAGGTGATCTTCTTCCGCGATCAGGAACTGACTCCGGCGCAGCAGGTGGCTTTCGGCGCCCGCTTCGGCCCGCTCAACATCCACCCCTACGTCGCCGGCATGCCGGAGCAGCCGGAGGCGATGGAGATCGTCAAGGAGCCGTCCGACCGGATCAACTTCGGCGGTGGCTGGCATTCCGACATGAGCTTCCTCGAGACCCCGGCCATAGGCTCGATCCTCTATGCGATCGAACTGCCGGAGTTCGGCGGCGACACCCTGTTCGCCAGTCAGGCGGCAGCCTTCGAGGCGCTGTCGC
The DNA here is from genome assembly GCA_963205005.1 of Pseudomonadota bacterium. Taxonomy (GTDB): domain Bacteria; phylum Pseudomonadota; class Alphaproteobacteria; order Caulobacterales; family Caulobacteraceae; genus Phenylobacterium. The sequence continues at coordinate 25,798 of CAUJHW010000035.1, read as the reverse complement.
CCGGCCTCCAGGCGACGCTGGAGACGCTCAGCGGCGTCCATTCCGCCTCGCGCGAGTATTCCGCTCAGGGCGCGTCGGCGCAGAAGCGCGGTTCGATGAAGATCGCTGAGGCCGACGGCTATATCGGCGAATACGTCCACCCGATGGTGCTCACCCACCCGGAGACGGGCCGCAAGGCGCTGTACGTCAATCCTGCCTTCACCCTGCGGATAGACGGGTGGAAGACGCGCGAGTCAAAGGCGTTGCTCGACTACCTGTTCGACCACTGCCGCTACGAGGGTTTCACCTGCCGGTTCACCTGGCAGAAGGGCTCGGTGGCCTTCTGGGACAACCGCTCGGTCTGGCACTTCGCCCTGAACGACTATCCCGGCCAGCGCCGCCACATGCGCCGCGTCACCGTCGATCCCTGGCCGCAGATCGCGGCGAAATCCCGGGTGGTGCAGGCTGCGGAGTAGCTCAGCTTCCCGCCATCGCCAGCAGGGCCGCCAGACCCACCGACATGCCGCGCAGGCTCTCCGGCTTTGCCACGTCAATCCACTCGTCCACCGCGTGCGCGCGGCCGCCGTCACCGCCCGAGCCGATGGTCACCGCCGGGATGCCCAGGCTGATCGGCACGTTGGAATCCGTCGAGCTGGCGCCGAGGATCGGCATGTAGCCGGCGGCGCGGACCGCGGCCGAGGTGATCTCGACGATCAGAGCGTCCTCCCGCGTGGCCCCCGTGGGCCGGTCGCCAATCAGCTTCACTTCGGCGGAGATCTTCCCGGCCCGCTGCGAGCGGGCGGCGTTCTCGGCCTCGACGGCCGAGGCCACGATCTGCTTGAACCTGCCGTCCAGTTTGGCCAGCTCCTCGGCGCTCTCCGAACGCATGTCGACTTCCAGCCAGATCGCATCCGGGATCGAGTTCACGGACGTGCCGCCGCCGACCACGCTCGTCGCGTAGGTGGTCTTGGGGGTGGCGGGCGTCTGGATCCTGTTCATCTCAACCACGGTGGTCCCCATGGCCGCCATGGGATTGACCAGGCCATAGGCGCCATAGCTGTGTCCGCCCGGACCCTTGAAGGTCACCCGGTAGCGCAGTGAGCCCACGGCGCCGAAGGTGACCCGCTCGGCCGATGTCCCGTCCATGGAGAAGAAGGCCGAGATGCGGTCCTTGTACTTGCCTTTGCCGAACAGGTAGCGGACGCCGCGCAGGTCGCCAGGGCCTTCCTCCCCCACGTTGCCGACAAACAGGATGTCCTTCTTCGTCCGCACCTTGCCGGCGTCGAGCGCCCGGATGTAGCCCAGCACCACCGCCAGCGAATGGGTGTCGTCGCCGACGCCCGGGGCGAACAGCTTCGTACCTTCACGGCGCACCTTCACGTTGGTGCCTTCCGGGAACACCGTGTCGAGGTGGGCGGCCAGCACCACCAGCGGCCCGCCCGCCGGCCCGGTCCCGCGGCGCAGGCCCATCACATTGCCCTCGGCGTCCATCTCCACGTCGGTGAGGCCGGCGGCCTTCAGCATGGCCATGTAGGCCTGCGCCCGGGCCATCTCCTTGAACGGCGGGGCCGGAATCTCCGTCAGCTGGATGGTCTCCGCGACGATGCGGTCGTGGTCGCGTTCGAGGCTGACGGTCGCCGCCTTGAACCCGGCGCTGGCGCGAACCGCCTGAACCGCGCGGTCAGCGGCGGCCGGCTTTGCCGCGGGGGCCTGGGCCAGCGCGTTGGCGGTCAGGGACAGGGACAGGGCGGCGGCGAGCGCCAGCCGCGGAACGAACGACATCAAATGGAATCCTTGGCTGCGAAGCGCGCCCATTTCAACCGATCCGCAGCGCCTCCGCCAGAGCGAAGGGCACGGCGTTTCCCATTACCGGGAATTAATGCGCCATTCTGTCCCCGGCGGGCTTCCCGCTCCGGGCCTCGCCGCTTAAGCCTTTCCGCCACATTCGAAACAGGAGGCGCGCCCTTGCAGACCCGCCGTGGACTTCTCGTCGCCGCCGGCGCCGCCGCGCTGGCCGGCCCGGCCTTCGCCCAGACCCAGGGCGCCGCCCAGCAACTGAGCCGTCTCCTCGACGAGGTGTTCGCCGAGACCCTGGCCGAGAGCCCGGAACTTGTCACCTCGCTGGGTCTCGACGAGGGCGACCGCGCTGACGCCAAGTCGAAGCTGCATGACGCCTCGCTGGCGGGCGTCGCCCGAAGCAAGGCCCGCAACGCCGACCAGCTGCGCCGCCTGAAGGCCATCGACCGCTCGGCCCTGACGGCGATGGCCGCGGTCAACTACGACACCCTGCTGTTCGAGCTTCAATCCACCGACGACGCCAACCGCGCCTTCAACTACGGCGGCACGGGCGCGGGTTCGCCCTACGTCCTGGCCCAGATCTCGGGCGCCTGGCAGGAGGTGCCGGACTTCCTCGACAGCCAGCACACAATCGAGACCCGCGCCGACTGCGAGGCCTATGTCGCCCGCCTGGAGGCCTTCGCCCGGATGATGGATGACGAGGCCGAGCGTGTGCGCCACGATGTCGGCCTGGGCGTGGTCCCGCCGGACTATGCGATCAAGGGCGCGCTGGCCGGCATGACCCTGCTGCGCGCGGCGCCCGACAAGGCAGGTCTGGTCACGTCCCTGTCCAATCGCGCCAGGGCGAAGGGGATCGCGGGCGACTGGTTCGCGGCGGCCTCGGCGGCATACACGGGCAAGGTTGTGCCGGCTCTGGACCGCCAGATGGCGCTGCTGGAGAGCCTCAAGGCCAGGGCGACCCACGACGCCGGCTGCTGGAAGCTGCCCGATGGCGAGGCCTACTATGCCGCCTCGCTCTATGCCCAGACCACGACAAGGATATCGCCGGACGAGGTCCACAAGCTGGGCCGCGAGGTGACCGCCGAGCTGTCGGCCCGCGCCGACGTTCTGTTCAGACAGCTGGGTTTCACCAAGGGCACGGTGGGCGAGCGCTATATCGCACTCTACGAGAGCAAGAAGGGCGTCTACCCGAACACCGACGCCGGCAAGGCCCAGATCATCACCGACCTGAACAAGGTGGTGAAGACGATCACGGCGCGGCTGCCCGAGCAGTTCGGGACACTGCCGAAGGCGCCGCTGGAGATCCGCCGCATTCCCGCCGCCACCGAGGGCGGGGCGTCCACCCACTACGAGAGCGCGAGCCTCGATGGCTCGCGGCCCGGCGTCTACTGGCTGAACCTGCGCGACACCGCCGAGAGCCCGTTCTGGTTCCTGCCGACCACGACATATCACGAGGGCCTTCCGGGCCATCACATGCAGATCTCGATGCAGCGTGAAGCCGACCTGCCGATGATCCGCCGGGTGATGGGCTTCGGCGCCTACGCCGAGGGCTGGGCGCTCTACTCCGAACAGGTCGTCCAGGAGATGGGGCTCTACAAGGGCGAGCCGCTGAACGAGCTGGGCTATATCCATGACGCCCTGCTGCGCTCGGCCCGGCTGGTCACCGACAGTGGCCTGCATCACCTGAGATGGACCCGCGAGAAGGCGATCGCCGAGATGCGCGCCATCGAGGGCGACCCCGAGCCGCTCGCCGCCCAGGAGATCGAGCGCTACTCGGTCTGGCCGGGCCAGGCCTGCAGCTACATGGTCGGCAAGGTCACAATCCTGAAGCTGCGTGAGAAGGCGAAGGCTACGCTGGGCGCGAAGTATGATCCGCGAAAATTCCATGACGCGGTCCTGCTCTCGGGTTCCATGCCGCTGACCGCGCTGGAGAACGTGGTCGACAACTACATCGCCGCGACCAGAGCCTGATGGACCGCAGGGCCTTCCTCGCGGCATCCGCCGCGGCTCTCGCCACCCCCGCGCTGGCCGCCGGGCCGGAAGATGTGAAGCTTCGCGCCGTCTTCGACCGGATCTTCGCCGAGAACCTTGCGAACTCGCCCGAACAGGCGACGGCGCTCGGTCTCGACAAGGGCGAGGGCGCCGCGGCCAAGTCGAGGCTGAATGACGCCTCGGTCGCAGCGCTTGACGGGGACAAGGATCGCACGGTCGTCCATCTGGCCCTGCTGAAGACGGTGGACCGGGCAAGGCTCAGCCCGGCGGAGCAGGCCAACTTCGATGCAGTGATGTTCACCCTGTCCGGCGAAGCGGCCGCCGGAAGACGCTACGCGTGGGGCTACGAAGGCGCGGGCCAGCCCTATGTGGTCTCCCAGCTTACCGGCGCCTATCAGGACATCCCGGATTTCCTGGGTTCGCAGCACACCATCGAGACCAGGGCTGATGCTGACGCCTATCTCGAGCGGCTGGTCGCCTTCGGTGTGGTGATGGATCAGGAGAGCGAGCGGGTCCGACGCGATGTGAGCCTCGGGGTCATCCCGCCCGCTTTCATCCTCGATCGGGCGCTGGGGCAGATGCGGGCCCTGAAGACCGAGCCCGCGGTCTCGCCTCTGGTCACCTCGCTGACCGAGCGGGTGAAGGCGAAGGGGATTGCCGGGAACTACGGTCCGGCCGCCGAGCGCGCCGTCTCGGCCTACGTCTATCCGGCGCTGGACCGTCAGATCGCCCTGCTGGAGGGCCTGCGCGCCCGGGCGAAGGCGGACGCTGGTGTCTGGGCGCTGCCCGACGGCGAGGCCTACTACCGCGATGCCCTGCGCAATTTCACCACCACCGATCTGACGCCGAGGCAGGTGCACCAGATGGGCCTCGACCAGGCCCGCGAGCTGGGCGCCCGCGCCGAGGCGATCCTCGTAAAGCAGGGCATGACAAAGGGAACCGTCGGCGAGCGTATCGCCGCCCTGTTCGCCGACACCCGCTACCACTACGCCAACACCGACGCGGCCAAGGAAGACCTGATCGCCCACCTGAATGGGCTGGTGAAGGAAATCCGGCCCCGGCTGCCGGCCATGTTCGGGACCCTGCCGAAGGCCGAGGTCGAGATCCGTCGGGTGCCCAAGTTCATCGAGGCCGGCGCCCCGGGCGGCTACTACAACCGCGCGGCTCTCGATGGCTCGCGGCCCGGCATCTACTGGATCAATCTGCGCGACAGCGCCGAGAACCCGTCCTGGACGCTGAAGACGCTCACCTATCACGAGGCGATCCCCGGCCATCACCTGCAGCGCTCGCTGCAGCAGGAGGCCGACCTGCCGATGCTGCGCAGGACCGCCGGCTTCCCGGCCTTCGCCGAGGGCTGGGGGCTCTACGCCGAGCAGGTCGCCCTGGAAATGGGCGAATACGAGGGCGATCCGCTGGGCGAGCTGGGCCAGATCCAGGCCTCGCTGTTCCGCGCCGCGCGGCTGGTGGTCGACACCGGCCTGCATTCCCTGCGGTGGAGCCGCGACCGGGCCATCGACGTGATGACCTCCATCGACGGCAGCCCCCGGTCCTCGGCCACCACCGAGATCGAGCGTTACTGCATCCGCCCGGGCCAGGCCTGCGCCTACATGGTGGGCAAGCTCACCTGGCTGCGCCTGCGGGCGAAGGCGCAGGCGGCGCTAGGCCGGCGCTTCGATATCCGCCAGTTCCACGACGCCGTGCTGCTCGGCGGCGCCATGCCCCTGACCGTGGTCGAGGGCGTGGTCGACCGCTGGATCGCCGCGAAGAAGATGTGAGGACCACCATGATCGCCATCGACCGCCGCGCATTCCTCGCCACGACCGCCGGAGCCGCGCTGGCGACCGCCGCGCCCGCCTTCGCGCAGACCGACACCGACAGAGCTCTCACCGCCTTCCTCGACGCCGAGTACGAGACGGAAGTGCTGATGGACCCTGAGGATCTGACCTCCCAGGGCCGGAAGGAGCGCTACGGCGAACTCACCGACCGCAGCGAGGCGGCGGCCGATGCGGTGCTGGCCTGGCGGCGCGACAGCGTGGCGCGGATGAAGGCCCGGTTCGATCCGTCCAAGCTGGGCGAGGATGCCAGAACCTCCTTCGACATGTGGTCGCTGGAACTGGAGCGGGCGCAGCTTCGCGAGACCTGGCGCCGCCACCGCTACGTCTTCGCCCGCGGCAGCGCGCCAACCGGCCTGCCCAACTTCCTGATCAACTTCCACCGGGTGGACGATCGGTCCGATGCCGAGGCCTACATCGCCCGGATCGGCAAGATCGACGAGGCGCTGGATCAACTGCTGGCCCGGGCCAAGGCCGCCGCGGACGATGGCATCCGCATGCCGCGCTTCGACTACAAGCAGGGCCTGGCGGACCTGGCGCGCGTCACCAGGGGCGCGCCATTCTCGGCCGGAGAGGACTCCCCGCTGTTCGCTGACGTGAAGCGCAAGGTCGAGGCCTTGCGCGCGGGTGGCAAGATCAGCGACGCCCAGGCCGCCGCTCTCGTGAAGGCGGCCTCTGACACCATGACGGCCCAGATGAAGCCGGCCTACGACCGCGTGGCCGCCTGGCTGACAGCCGACATGGCCAACACGAAGCCCGAGGCGGGCGGCGCCGGCGCCTTGCCCAATGGCGAGGCTTACTATGCCGCTCAGCTGAAGCTGCAGACCACCACCGACATGACCGCCTCCGAGATCCACGACCTGGGTCTGTCGGAGGTCGCCCGCATCCGCGCCGAGATGGAGGCTGTGAAGGCCGGGACCGGTTTCACCGGCAGCCTGGCGGACTTCTTCGTCTTCATGCGCACGGACAAGCGGTTCTATTTCGCCAACACAGATGCCGGGCGCGACGAGTATCTGAAGACCGCCGACCGCTACCTCTCAGGCATGAAGAAGAAGCTGCCCGAGTATTTCGGCATCCTGCCCAAGGCCGATCTGGTGGTGAAGCGCGTCGAGGCGTTCCGCGAGATCCCCGGCGCTGCCCAGCACTATTTCCCGGGTACGCCCGACGGTTCGCGGCCCGGCATCTTCTATTCGCACCTGTCCGACATGAACGCGATGCCGTCCTACCAGCTGGAGAACATCGCCTACCACGAGGGCCTGCCGGGTCATCACATGCAGATCTCGATCGCCCAGGAGCTGACCGGGGTGCCGAAGTTCCGCACCCAGTACGGCTACACGGCCTATTCGGAAGGCTGGGGTCTCTACTCGGAAGCCCTGGCCAAGGAGATGGGCTTCGACGTCGATCCCTACAACGACTTCGGCCGCCTCTCCGGCGAGATCTGGCGGGCGATCCGCCTCGTCGTGGATACCGGCATCCACGCCAAGGGGTGGGGCGAGGAAAAGGCTGTGACCTACTTCCTGTCCAACTCCGCTCAGCCCGAAGCCGCTGTGCGCGCCGAGATCCAGCGCTACTTCCTCAATCCCGGCCAGGCGACCTGCTACAAGATCGGCATGATCCGGATCCAGAAGCTTCGCGACAGGGCGCGGGCCACTCTGGGGCCGAAGTTCGACTACCGCGCTTTCCACGATGTCGTCCTGGGCGGCGGTTCGCAGCCGATGCCGGTGCTGGAGGCTCGCGTGAACCGCTGGCTCGCACGGCAGTCCAGGTCCTGACGGGCGGCTTACCTCCGAGAGTGTCCAGCCACGCTCGCCTGCGATCGTAGGGCGGGCAGGCCGTCTGCGCCGGCGGGTCTCCGCCAGCTGCCCCACGCACGGCTGCTGACATAGGGCTGTCAGCAACGGGGGCGTCTACTGCGCCCACACCTGGAGGAACCCCCGATGTCCGACGAACTCGTCTTCTACACCAACCCCATGTCGCGCGGCCGCATCGTGCGCTGGATGCTCGAGGAGCTGGGCCAGCCCTACCGGACCGAGTTGCTCGACTACGGGACCACGATGAAGGCCCCGGAGTATCTGGCCGTGAACCCCATGGGCAAGGTGCCGGCGATCCGGCACGGCGAGACGGTGGTGACCGAGGCCGCGGCGATCTGCGCCTATCTCGCCGACGTCTTCCCGCAGGCCGGTCTCGCGCCGCCGCCGGCCAGCCACCTGCGGGGACCCTACTATCGCTGGCTGTTCTTTGCGGCCGGACCGATCGAGCAGGCGACCAGCCTGCAGTCCATCGGCTGGGAGCCGCCCGAGGACCGCCGGATGATGTTCGGCTTTGGCTGCATGTCCGACGTGCTGGACGCCGCCGAGATGGCCCTTGAGGGACGCGAATACGTCGCCGGGGACCGTTTCACCGCGGCAGACCTCTACTTCGGGTCCCACCTGGGATGGGGGATGCAGTTCAACAGCATCGAGAAGCGGCCGGTGTTCGAGGCCTATGTCGCCCGGCTGTATGCGCGGCCCGCGGCGGTCCGGGCGGTGCAGATCGACGACGCGCTCATGCCGGCCCAGCCGCCGGCTGGATGAGGTCCCACTTCGTGCCGTAGAGGTCCTCGAAGACCGCCACGGAGCCGTAGGCCTCGTGGCGGGGCGGCTCCAGGAAACGGACTCCGGCGGCGGTCATCCGCGCATGGTCCCGTACGAAGTCGTCAGTCTGCAGGAACAGGAACACCCGCCCGCCGGCCTGGTCGCCGATGCGGGCGGCCTGCCGGCCCACGGCTTTCGCCAGCAGCAGGCCGGTCTCGGCGCCCGGCGGCCTGACCACCACCCACCGCTTGCCACCGCCCTGGTCGGTGTCCTCGATGAGGTCGAACCCGACTTTTCGGACGTAGAAGTCGATGGCCGCGTCATAATCGCGGACCAGGAGGGCTGTGAGGGAGAGGCGCATGCTGATCCATACCTCTCCCGCGCCGTGAAGTCCGCGTCAGTGCGCCGCCCTGGCCCCCAGCGCCGCCTCGTCCGCCAGCTTGCCGTGCAGTTCGCTCATGTGGTCGAAGTCGGCCTCGAAGGCTCCGAGACCCTGGGTGAGGCCACGCAGTTCGGCGATCAGGTCCTGGCGTTCGCTTTGCGGCAGGAAGGCCTCGATCCGCTCCCAGCCCCGCCAGTCCTCGCGCGGGCCGAGGCCGAGGATCTGGCCCCGCCGCGCCGTCAGCGCCGAGGTGACATTCGAGGCGCTGGGCGACGGCGAGTAGACCGTCAGCTTCTCGATCGGCTCCAGCAGGATCGACCCCGTCACCTTCAGCGCGTCCTCGATCGCCATCCGGCCGGCGAGGCGGAAGGCCATTTCCGAGGAGTCGACGCTGTGGGTCATGCCGTCGGTCAGGGTGACTTCCAGGTCAGTGACGGGAAAGCCGAGCGGCCCTTTCACCAGGCCGTCGCGGACGCCCGTCTCGACGGCCGGGATCCATTGCTTTGGCACGGCCCCGCCGACCACCCGCGACTGGAACACAAGCCCGGACCCGCGGGGCAGAGGGCGCACCTCGATCGTCACGTCGGCGAACTGGCCGTGGCCGCCGGACTGCTTCTTGTGCCGCGCCCGCTGGGTGACGGCTCCGGCCACTGTCTCGCGATAGGGCGTGCGGGGCAGGGTGGTCTGGATTTCCACCCCGGCGCGCCGCTTGAGCCGCTCCAGGGCCAGCCTGACGTGGCCCTCGCCCTGGCCGGCCAGCAGGATCTGGTGCTGTTCCCCGTCGTGGGTGAGCGAGAGGCCGGGGTCTTCCTCGACCAGCTTGCTGAGGGCGCCCGACAGCCGGACGTCATCACTGTGGTTCCTGGCTGACAGCGAGACGGCGAAGAGAGGCCGCCGGCCCCGCGACGCGGCCCGCGCCTTCTGGGGGGCGCCGGTGGTCGACAGGATCTGGCCGGCCGTGGCCTGCTCGACCTTGCCGATGGCGCAGACCTCGCCGACGGCGGCCCCAGCGATCTTGCGCAGGGAAGAGCCCTGCACCTGCGACAGGCCTCCCGCGCGGCTGCGGGTTCCCTCGGCCAGGGTGAGATCCGCACCGTCCGTCAGCCGGGCTCCGAACACCCGGGCGTAGGCCAGCTTGCCCGACTGTCCGGCGTAGGCGGCCTTGAGCACATAGGCGCCCCTGTCGACCCCGAGCCGCGCCGCGGCGCGGTCCGGCGGGGGAGTCTCGTGGCGGAGCGCCTTCAGAAGCCGGCGGATGCCGAACCCGTTCTGCGCCGAGCCGAAGAAAACCGGCACGATCAGGCCCTCGCCCATCTCCCGCACCAGGTCGGCGAAGACGGCGTCCCGGCTCGGCGTCACGTCGGACAGCAACTGCTCCAGCAGGTCGTCGTCGAAGTCGGCGATCTGCTCCAGCATGTGGAAGCGGGCGTCGGCCTCCTGCTGGCGAAGCTCGCCGGGCATCTCGACCTGTTCGGACGGCTGGCCCGGCCGGTAGACGAAGCAGCGTTCCAGGGCCAGGTCGATGTAGCCGGACACCTTCTCGCCCTTCCAGACCGGGATCTGCCGGGCCACCAGCGGCGAGGACGAGACAGGCGCCAGCGCGTCCAGCAGGTCCTGAAGGCTGCCGCGGGCCTGATCCATCTTGTTGATGAACAGGGCGTGCGGCACGCCCAGCCGCTCCAGTTCGCGCAGGGTCGGCTGCAGCAGGATCGCCTTGGCGGGGTCGGGATCTGCCACCACCAGGGCGAGGTCCACCGCCGGCAGCACGGCGTCGGTCTCGGCGCAGAACTCCAGCGACCCGGGGCAGTCGATCACCACATAGCGGTCGCCCATGAAGTCGAAGCCGGCCATGTTCAGCTCGACCGAGTGGCCTCGCGCCCGCGCCTCAGGACTGGAATCACCCACCTCGCCGGGCCGGACTGCCTGGCCGGTGGCGGCCTCCAGCAGGGCTTCCATCAGCGCCGTCTTGCCGGCGTTCGTGGGACCGACGAGCGCCAGAGCCCGAACCGACCCCTTGTCCTGGATTGCCATGGTCATTCTCCCATCACCTCGGGCGCTCAGGGCGCCCGATCTCGGGGAGTGAGGCGCCGGAAGCGCGGGTTATGGGTGGTCGCTGACCGGTACAGGCCAGCCAACGCCGCCCTATGGCAGAACCCTACGCCCGGAGTTCGTCAGCGGTCCAGAGCCGATCGGAGCGCCAGCGCGCCGGACCGCATGTTCGTGCGCGAGGCCACCAGCGCCGCTTCTATCGGGGCATCGGTGGCCCGGCCGTAGAGCCAGCCCTGGGCATAGTCGACACCGGCCCGCTTCACCGCGTCCTGGGCTTCGGCGGTCTCGACCATCTCGGCCAGGGTGCGGACATTGAGCTCGGCGCACATGTTGACCAGGTGCTTGACGAAGGTGGCCTCGCGGCCGCCGTGCTGCAGGTCGCGGATGTAGCGGCCGTCGATCTTCAGCAGGTCGAGCGTCAGCTGCTGGAGGTAGGCCAGTGAGGCCGCGCCGGCCCCGAAGTCGTCTAGGCAGACCTCGCATCCGGCCTGGCGCAGGGCCTGGATGTGCCGGTCTGCGAGGGCCAGGTCCTCGACGGCGGCGCTTTCGGTCAGTTCGAACATCAGCCGGCCGCGCACGTCGGGCCGGGCCTTCAGCAGGTCGACTGCCCGGCCGATATAGGCGTCGCTCATGATGCTGCGCCCGGAGACGTTCACCGCCAGGATGATGTCCGGGTCGCGCTCCAGAACGGCCAGGGTCTCTTCCAGGATCGCGCCGTCCAACGGCTCGATCAGGTCCATCTCCTCGGCCATGCGGATGGTCGGGAAGGGGCTGGACTCGGCGCCGAAGCGAACGAGCACCTCGTGGTGGTGGAGGGTTCCGTCGTGCAGCGAGACCACCGGCTGGTAGGCGAGCGTGAACCGGCGGTTGCGGATCGCCGCCCCAAGGGCGCCGGCCTTGCTCATGGTGGCGCGCATGGCGCTGTCCAGGGCTTCGCTCAGGTTCTCGGGCAGGGCTCGGGTGAGGCCCTCCTGCATCACCTGGGTCAGGGCGTAGCGCAGTGCCCGGACCACCTGCTTCGGCTTGGTGACGCCGGACATGGAGACGGCGGTGGCGCCGGCGGTCACGCCCTCGAAGCCTTCATTGGCGAGGATGCGGCTGACGCGCGCGGCCAGCTGCTCGACGGGCTCCTGGCTGTCGCGCACAAGGGCGTAGCGGTCCGGGCCGACCGCGGTCGGGGCCTCGCCCTGATAGGACTGGGCCCTGAGGACCCCGGCCAGCAGGGCTTCGGTCGCCGCCGGATCGGCCATGGCCTGTTGCGAACCTGAAAGGCCGGCCAGGTCGACGAAGGCCAGCTCGAGGTCGACGGGCGCCTGGGCCATCAGGTTGGTGGCGCGGGCCTCGAAGGCCTCGCGGGTCTGAAGTCCGGCCGGTCCGCGGGCGGCGGCTCGGGTCAGGACGCAGGAGATGGCGCCCTGGTTCTGGGGCAGACGGACGGCCGTGACGTTGACGAAGCGCTCTGGCGCGCCGGCGGCTGTCGCGGCCTTGATCGAAACCGGGCCCGCGCGGGCTCCGGGATCCAGCCCTCCGAACAGGGCCCGGGTCATGGCATGGTCGGATCCGTCGATCAGATCGCGCCACTTGCGCCCCACCATGGCCGTGTCGCTGACGCCGACCAGGGCCTCGCCGGCGCCCATGGCGAAGGTCACCGCGCCATCCGGCGCGACCTCGACCAGCAGGTCGGCGGCGGCAAAGGCGAAACCCAGAAATCGGTGCGGCTTGGCCAATGGGGCCTCCCTTCCAGGACGTCCTAGCGTGGCGGCCTTAAAAGGAGGTGAGCGACCGGCCGCCGGAGTCAGGAATTCATGCCTGGCGCGGTTGACGTCCTGTCCTCCAGGCCGCGATGCTGCGGTGGCATGAACGCCGTCCCTGCACATTCCCCCAGGCCCACGGCGCGGGTCCTCCTTCTGGACCGCAGCGACCGCATCCTGCTGATGCGGGGTCGGCTGCCCGGCCGGGCGGAAGGGCCGGCGTCCTGGTTCACCGTCGGCGGCGGGCTGGAACCCGGCGAGACCCACCATGAGGCGGCGGCCCGGGAGATCCTGGAGGAGACCGGGATCACCGCGTTCGAGCTGGGGCCGGTGGTCTGGATCCGCGAGGGGGTCCTGCACATTCCCGAGCCCCGGTATTTCCAGGAGCAGTACATCCTGGCCCGCTGCGACGGTGTGGAGCCGGAGCGGGCCGGCTGGACCGAGCTGGAGCTCGACCTGATCGACGATATCCGCTGGTGGACCCTCGCCGAGCTGGCCGGAACCGAGGACCGGGTGTTCCCACCCGGCCTTGCCAGCCTTCTGCCCCCAGTGCTGGCCGGCGCGTTTCCGGACGAGCCGCTGCGCATTCCCTGGTAGCGGCCATCACCATAGTGTCGCAGCGACATGCGAGGACCTGACCGATGATCGCCGCCCTGCTCGCCGCCGCCGCCGTGTCCGCCACCTGCGACCTTGAGGCGCCATCCGGCCAGCCGGGTTGCACGAGGGCGGCGGTGGACGCCCTGCCGATGACCGCGATCCAGGTGATAGGCACCCACAACAGCTACAAGATGGCCATCGCCCCGAACGAGCTGGCGATGATCCGGGCGGCGAACGCCAGGGAGGCTGATGCGATCGACTACAGCCATCGCCCGCTGACCGAACAGCTGGAGGCCGGCGCGCGGCAGCTGGAGATCGATATCGTCTACGACCCGAAGCCGGGGGCCTATGCCACGCCGCTCGGCTACCGGATGGCCGGCGCCAAGGCGGTCCCCTACGATTTCGCGCCGCTGAAGCAGCCCGGGCTGAAGGTGCTGCATGAGCCGTCGGTGGATTATCGCTCGGTCTGTCCGCTGTTCACGGGGTGCCTGAAGGCGATCCGCGACTGGTCGAAGGCCCATCCGGACCATGTGCCGGTGCTGGTGATCATGAACCTCAAGGAGGGCGGGCTGTCCCTGCCGGGGGCCACCAGGGCGCCGGTGTTCGACGCCGCGGCAATGGACGCCATCGATGCGGAGATCCGCTCGGTGTTCCCGGAGCGGGCGCTGATCACGCCCGACCAGGTCCAGGGTCGCCATCCGACCCTGCGGGAGGCCGCTGCCGCCGGCGCGTGGCCGAAGCTGAAGGCCGCGCGGGGCCGGGTGATGTTCGCCCTGGACTGCCCGCCGGAGCAGGTCAACCGGTATCGCGCCGGCCGCAGGGTGCTGGAAGGCCGGGCTGCCTTCGTGAACACGGATCCGGCCTCGCCGGCGGCGGGCTACATCACGCTGAACGAGCCCGCCGAACTGGCCGGCCAGATCGCCGCGGCGCGGAAGGCCGGGCTGATCGTCCGCACCCGCGCCGACGCCGACACCCGCGAGGCCCGGGCGAGCGACACCGCGCGACAGGCGGCGGCCTTCGCCTCGGGCGCCCAGTACGTGTCGACCGACTACATGGAGCCCGACACGCGGTTCGGACCCTATGTGGCGAAGCTGCCGGGCGGCGGCCGGGCGCGGCTCGCGCCCTAGGGGGACTCCGCGTCCAGGCCGGCTGTTTCTGCTAGGGGCGGGGCCGTGGCCCGTTCAGCCGTCGCAGGGGCGGCGGCGCTTTCCGCCGATGGCGCGGCCTGAACCGCGGTCACCCGGGGCAGCCTGTCCTTGCCGGAACCGAACAGCGCCCGGGCCAGCCGCTTGCCGATGAAGCCGCCGGCGAACTTGCCCACCGGGCCGGCCACGGCGGCGCCAGCAACACCGCCGGCCATGCCGCCCGCCACGCCGCCGACAGCGGCGGCGACGCCGGTCCCGGCGGGAACCTCTGTCAGCACCGGCGCGCCGGTGGTCGGGGTGGGTAGGGCCGGCGCGGGGCGCGCTTCGGTGGGGTCCGGAGCCGGTTTGGCCTGGACGGCCGGCGGGGCTTCGGTGGTGGGCGCCATGGCGGGGAAGGGGGCGAGGGCCGGTATCGGCGGCCGCGGTACGTCCTGGGCGGACGCGGCGCCGGAGCCGGCGGCCGCGCCACAGAGCAGCAGGAATAACAGACGATACATCGACAACGCTCCGGAGGCCGAACCTCGACGTGAGCGTTCTGAACGTCTCGCAGGCGGACCGGTTCAGTCCAGCCTGTCGGGGCCCGCCGAAGCGGGCCCCTTGGGGTTTTTAGCCGCTGACCTTGAGGTTGGTCGCGGAGGTCTTGCCGCTGCGACGGTCCTGCTCGAGGTCGAAATTGACCGTCTGGCCTTCGTTCAGGCCCGAGAGACCGGCCTGCTCGACCGCGGAGATGTGGACGAAGATGTCCTGGCCGCCGTCCTCAGGCTTGATGAAGCCGAAGCCCTTGGTGGGGTTGAACCACTTCACGACGCCGGAGCCGGAACCCGCGATGGCGCCGCGCGAACGCTCGCCGCCGCCGAAGCCGCCACCACCGCCGCCGCCGAAGCCGCGGTCGCGACCGCCGCCGAAGCCGCCACCGCCGCCGCCGTAGCCGCCGCGATCACCGCCGCCGAAGCCGCCACGGTCGCCGCCGAAGCCGCCACCCGCCCGGCGAGGCGCGGGCGTGCCCTGGGCCGTCACGACGATCTGGGTCGCCGCGAGTTTGCCAGACCGCCGGTCCTGCTCGAGTTCATAGTCGACCTTGTCGCCTTCATTGAGGCTGTCGAGGCCGGCCTGATTGAGGGCCGAAATGTGAATGAAGACATCGGATCCGCCGTCGTCCGGTTGGACGAAGCCAAATCCCTTAGCCGTATTGAACCACTTGACCGTGCCGCTCGCCATATCGTCGAAACCCACCGAGATAGAAGTCTCCGCCGGGCACAAGCCGGCGCCCGGCCGATCGTCGTGATGAGCCGTGATGACTTTGTAGCCGCGGATTTTCGACAAGGCCAGTGCGAGTGACAGTGGCGCGCAATCAGCCTATTTGAGCGACCCTTTCGCAACAGCCGCCGCCGGGACCCAACGTGAAGAGCATCTGCGTCTATTGCGGCTCCGCGGCCGGGACCGAACCGGCCTATCTGGAGGCGGCGATCCGCTGCGGGACCTACTTGGCGCAGGCCGGGCTGACCCTGGTCTACGGCGGCGGCAAGGTGGGTCTGATGGGCGCCGTGGCCGATGCGGCCCTGGCCGCCGGCGGTCGGGTCGTGGGCGTGATGCCGCAGGACCTGGTCGACCAGGAGATCGCCCACCGGGGCCTGACCGAACTGCGGGTCGTGACATCGATGCACGAGCGCAAGCTGGCCATGGCCGAACTCAGCGACGCCTTCCTCTGCCTGCCGGGCGGCCCGGGGACCTTCGAGGAGATCTTCGAGCAATGGACCTGGGCTTTGCTGGGCATCCACGCCAAGCCCTGCGGCTTCGTCAACGTGGGCGGCTACTACGACCTGATGCGGGCGGTCACCCAGCAGATGGCCGACAAGGGCTTCCTGGCCCAGACCTACGTCGACATGCTGGTCTACGCCGACACGCCCGAGGCGGCGGTGGCGCAGTTCCGCGACTACCAGCCCCCGCCGCCCAAGTGGAGCGTGGCGAAAGTCTAGGTTTTCCCTCCCTTAATGGGGAGGGGGGACGGCCGAAGGCCGGACGGGTGGGGAAGTCAGGATCAGGTCCCTACTCTCCGCACCGGCCCTCACTTCCCCACCCTGGCCGCTTCGCGGCCTGTCCCTCCCCATTAAGGGAGGGAAGTCAGAGCTCCAGCCTGTAAACCTTTGACGCTGTTCCGGAAAACAGGGCAGTCTTCTCGTCGGGAGAAGCGCCTTTGGCGATGTGCTTGAAGGCGTTCCAGAGGGTGGCGTAGCTGCAGCTGCCCATGTCGACCGGGAAGTTGCTCTCGAACATGCAGCGCTCGGGGCCGAAGGCCTCGATGCAGGTTTCGATGTAGGGCGCCCACTCCTTCGCCAGCTGTTCCGACGGCGCGCGCGGCTCGGCCAGGAACGAGGGGAAGTTGCAGAAGGCCATGGCCAGGCCGCCTAGCTTCACAACCACTTTCGGCGACTTCGCCAGTTCACGGATGTTGTCGCGCCAGACGTCGAAGCGCTCGGGCAGCTTGCCGGTATAGACGCCGCGACCCAGCGGCGTGCCGACGTGATCGAGGACGATGGTGGTGTCGGGGAAGGCGCGGGCCAGGTCGATGACGTCGGGGAGCTGCGGCTCCAGCAGCCAGGCATCGAAGCTGAGCCCCATCGGCGCCAGGTGGGCGAAGCCCTTGCGGAACGTCAGGTCCAGGTAGAGCCCGGCCTCGACCCGGTTCAGCGGACCCAGAACGTCCTTGTCGGCGTCGAAGGAGGCGGAGTTGCGGATGCCGCGGAACCGGCCGCCGCCGGCGCGGATGTGGGCCTCAAGCACCGGCTTGACCGCATCGCCCAGCAGCAGGTCGGCCTTGCTGACGATGCCGGCGCAGGCGCGGAAGTCGCCGTACATGCCGCTGGCGCTCATCGCGGCCACGCCGTTGACGAACTCGGTCTCGCCCACCGGGCGCAGGTCGGCAGGGCCGCCTGCCTTGTAGAAGGCGCCGCACTCCACGAACACGGTCGCGATGACGTTATGGCCGCTTTCCGTGTCGGCGCGCAGCTCGTCCAGCAGATAGCGCCGGGCGGGCTCGATGGCGGTCATGAACGGATGGGCGTGGACCGCGGGCGTCGCGTAGGTGCGGTTGTCCCACAGGTGATGGTGTGGATCGACGATCGGCAGCTCTGGTTCGAGGATGGCTTCCGGCATGTCGTCTCTCCCGTCCTGTTGTTGGCGCGCAGGCTAAGGCGCTGTCGGGCGGGGTCAACCGGCCAGGTTGGAGGGCGCTACGTATGGCGCGCGAGCACATCGGCCGGTGGCGCTCGCCAAGGCGAGCCAGAGGGCGAACGCCAGTGACCTCGTCGACGGACAGGGTGGCCCAGAAGTCCGGGGGCGCGGGCGGCTTTGCCCCGATCGTGGTCCGCAGGGCGAGGCGAGGCTGCAGCCGGCTGACGCGGACTGCGACGTCCTCGGCCATGCAGGCCTGGTCAGAGAGATGACTCTTGCGAATCACCACCTTCCAGTTGAGAACCTACGCCGTTCAGGTTGAGCAGGAAAGCCGATGCGCCTTAGTGACGTCCAGAGTTGGGGATATATTCTTCCCGGAACCGGATCCAACGGGTTTGATCTTGTTCAGGCGACAAATGCCGATCTTCTGCTTCTGAGCGGTTTCGAAACCGCAACACAGATTCGCGACTTACAGACCGGGGGACCTCACGGGTCCAGACTGGTCTTTGGCTATGTCGACATTACAGAGCTTGGGACCTACCTGCCGGAATGGAACCAAGCCTATGATGCAAATCGGGACGGTCGGCCGGATGCCGGGGCGCCCGACTGGATGGCGAACGCCAATCCATCATTCACCTTCCTCTACACGACCAACTATTGGACGACCAGCTGGCGGTCTATTGTCTATCGGTTGATCGATGAGCAGATTGCCAAAGGGTATGATGGCATATTCCTGGATGCCGTGACCTTTCAGGCGTTTGTGGCGGGCAATCGTTATGGAAATCCGGTCAGGGCCTCTGCTGAAGCAGACCTCGTTCAACTTGTCAAAGATATCGAACACTACATTGCAGTAGACAAGGGGCGCCCTGATTTTCTTATAGTGGGAAATCAGATCCACGATCTGTTCAAGAATGCGCCTGAAATGACGGGCCTATTCGATGCCATCATTATTGAGGGCAGCTACTGGAATGCCAATCCTACGGATGGTCTGGCTTTCGGCCCACCGACGGATCCAATGGTTTTCGACGCTGTCCGCAGGGCCGCTGAGCCTTTCGCGGCGACCGGCAAGCCGATCTTTGCCGTCGACTATGTGCCGCAGGCCTCCTATGGCACGCCATACACTTCCGGAGTGACTGACTACAATCTGGAGTACTTCCGAAAGGTGGTCAGCGCCGGCTACGTCGGCACCCTCACTCATCCATTTCAGCGATCCATCGAAGTTCCCAATTTCCCCAACTATGTGCTGGGAAATGCTTCAGCCGAGACGATTGCCGGTCTCGACTCCGATCGTGCTGACTTCCTTTGGGGCGGGTCGGGAAATGACAGCATCTCAGCCCGGGGTGGGGTGGACGTGGTCTGGGCCGGCGACGGTTCCGACACCGTCTCCGCCGGCGCCGGCAACGACACCGTCGATGGCGGCGCCGGGGTTAGTTACCTTCGCGGGGACGAGGGCAACGACAGCCTGATCGGCGGTTCGGCCTTCGATGATATCAATGGCAACGCCGGCAATGACACGGTCTCGACGGGCGCCGGCGAAGACTATTGCGTTGGCGGCAAGGACAACGACAGTCTCTCCGGCGGCGCAAACTACGACCTCGTTTACGGCAATCTCGGGGATGACACCTGCAACGGCGAGGACGGCGACGACATCGTCCGGGGCGGTCAGGGCAATGACGCTGTCAACGGCGGCAATGGCGCTGACTTCGTGTCTGGCGACAAGGGCGACGACACGATGTCGGGCGGCGCTGGCGCCGACATCTTTCACACCTTTGGTGATGCGGGCATCGACCGGGTGATCGACTTCAACCTCGCCCAGGGCGATCGGGTCCAGCTCGATCCTGGCACGCAGTTCACGGTCAGCCAGGTCGGTACCGACACGGTGATCAACATGACCGGCGGTGGGCAGATGACCCTGGTCGGCATCCAGATGAGTTCGCTGACCGGGAACTGGATTTTCGGCGCCTGAGGTTGCAACGCGTTCAGCTGCCGAAAGATGGCTCGACGATTCAATCGTCCAAGATCACGTCATCCCGGCCGGAGCGTAGAGAAGCGCCAGGACAGAATGGGACTATCCACTGCGGTGGCCCTGGGTCCCGGCTCCGCAGTCCGCGAGCGCGGCCCGTCGGCCGTGATGACAGATGCTTTCGCCAATATCATGGGACCCGACACTATCGCGGCCCGTGCCGACATGGCTCGAAGCCCCACGCGTCACAGAACCTCCATGACCTGCCCGATCACGCCCCTCAGCGGGCGTCAGGGGCGTCCGCAGCCGGCCGTCGCGCCGGCTTGTCGATCAGCAACACCGACATCGACCGGTGCTTCTGGGCCGCTTCCCACATGGCCAGGATCGGGGCCGGGTGGCGGGGGGCCGGGGGCTGGAGACTCCAGGCAGAGACGGCGCTGGCGAACAGGGCGGCGCCGACCAGCAACGGGCCGGTGAGGCCATCGTGGCGCCGGGTATCCCTGAGAAGCGCGACGCGCACCTCCAGCGGATGGACGCTGCGGGCGGGCCAGTGGCAGCCGAAAGGCAGGGCCTGGGTGGCGAGCTGCGTCTTCAGGAGCGTGCGGGCGTAGAGGCCCCGGTCACGCGGACGGCGGCGCAGGACGGCGGCGTCGCAAGCCAGTTCCTGGTCCAGGCGCATGACCCTCGCGCCCAGGTGGACCAGCGGGTTGAACCAGCAGAGGGTCTGCATCGCGGCGGCCAGGGCGGCGGCCCGGGGATCGTGGCGGGCGACGTGCTCGCGCTCGTGGGCGCGGATCAGCGCGCGCTCCTCGTCGGTGAAGGCGGCCGGGTCGGCGGGCATGACGATCCGGGGCGAGATCACGCCCACGACCGAGGGGCCGGCCTGGCCGGCGCGGGCGCGGGCGAGGAACCGCAGCTGGGCCCGGGCGAGCGCCAGGGCGGTGACCGCGACGCCCGTCGCCCACAGGATCAGCCCCGGCGCGGATATATCGGCGACAGCCTCGGCGAGGGCGTGGCTGGCCACCTCATCGACGGTGCGGGCCGGGAGCAGGGTGGCGATCACGGCGAGCGGCGGGGCGGCCCACAGCCCGTAGGCCAGTTCCGGCCCGAACAGCCGGCGGAACGGGATGCGCATGGCCAGCACGGCCAGGACGACGGCGGCGGCGACCAGGTTCGCCCGCAGGACGGCGGCGAGAATCTCACTCATCATCGGTCTCGAACTCCGCGATGAGCGCCTTCAGCCGGGCGATCTCGTCCGGGGACAGCGCCCGGTGCTGCGCGTAGTGGGCGACCAGGGGGGCGATCTGGCCGCCGAACAGCCGGTCGAGCAGGCCCTGGCTCTCGCCGGTGATGTAGGCCTCGCGGGTGACCAGCGCCCTGTAGAGCGCCCGGCCGCCGGCCCGCTCCGAGGCCAGCGCCTTCTTCTTGAGGAGGCGGTTGATCAGGGTCTTCACCGTGGCCTCGCCCCACGCCTGGGCGGGGCCGACCGTCTGGACGATCTCCTCAGCCGTCAGCGGACCCTGCGTCCACAGGGCCTCCATGATGTGACTTTCGGCGCCGGAAATCTTCGACATCTTACACCCGTAGTTGGGGCGAGGCTACGCCTGTAGTTTTCGGAGTCAAGCGGCCTCGTCGTCATGGAAAATGGACGCCGTGGCCGGAGTGAGGCAGCAAGGGGAGAGAGCCGAGGGAGCCCCGCCGCATGACCGACCTCCAGGACCGCCGCATCGCCACCGTCCGCGACCACATGGCGCTGGAGGTGACCCACGACTGGGACGCGGTGATCGCCACCTTTGCCCACCCCCGCTACGAACTGCTGGGCTCGGGCGCCGTGTTCGACGGGGAGGAAGCGGTGCGCCGCTACTTCGCCGCCTCGCGCGTCCCGTTCCCGGATCAGGGTAACGAGATCATCGCCATCGCCGCGGCGGGCGACACGGTGCTGGTGGAGTTCTGGCTGACCGGCACGCACCTCGGGCCGCTGAAGGTGCCGGGCCGGACCGTGGAGGCCACGGGGAAGACGTTCCGCGTCCGGATGGCCGCGACCTTCGAGTTCGCGCCGGGGTCGGACAGGATCGTCTGCGAGCGGCCCTATTTCGACACGGGCGCGGTGGCCCGCGCGCTGGGGATCGCCTAGCGATCCGCGATGTCGGTGGCGAGGCCGGCGATGGTCATGCGGGGTTCGGGGCGGCAGCCTGTCTCGGAGAGGTATTCGACGCCCCTGAACACCGTGTCGCGCAGGAACGCGTACCGGCTGGGCGCGCGGGTCTGGAGCAGGGCCGGCAGGTAGCGGTAGGTGGCGATGCTCTCGGCGAAGTCCTCGCCGGTCTCTGTGTCGGCGTAGATCGAGACCGAGGACGGGGTGGCGGTGGCCTTCGACAGGGCGCGGTCGGCCTTCATTGCCTTGCGCCAGGCGCTGCGCCAGCGGGACGGGGACTTGCGCTGGAGCTCGTGGGACAGTTCGTGGACCATGACCACGCGGCGCTCGCGGCTGTTGATCCGGTCCCAGCCGTCGGCGATCAGCACGCCGGGATAGCCTTCGCCGGCCAGGGCAACGAGGAAGCCGGCGCTGGGGGCCATGGCGCCCACGCGGATCGCGGCCTCGGTGTGACGGTGCAGCAGGATACGGTAGCGGCCGTCGGCCGGGGCGAACCAGTCCTGCGGCAGGTCGGCCAGGGCGGCCAGAACGAGGTCGAGGTCACGGGCGGTCCAGCGGCGGTCGGCCTCGGCCCCCAGGTCGGAGGTCATGTAGCCGTACTGCATGGCCAGCAGCAGCATGCGCGGCGCCAGCTCCGGTCCGACGAGGGTGGACAGCGCGCAGGTGACGTCCTGGCAGGGCGAGTAGGGCGCGCTGACCTTGCCCTTCGCGATGGCCTTGTCGAGGCGCCGGGTGAGCGCGCGGAAGGCGGCGATCGCCTCTGGCGACTGGTCGCGCAGGTCGAAGCCGGCGATGCGGGCGGTGACGCCGCCGCCGGTCGGCGGGACCAGCAGCGGGGCGAGGCGCGGGGCCAGGGATGCGTCCTGGGCGGTCAGGCAGGCGGCCTGGCCGCGCCAGGTCTCGGCGACGGTGGTGTAGCCGGGGCTGACCAGACTGGCCGTTGTGGACTGGACGGGAGACGCCATCGGGAACGCCGCGGCCGCGCCGCCGACGAGGGTGGCGAGGGCCAGCCCGAGCAGGGCCGCAGCCCCGCTTCGACGCGCTCCCGACTTGCCCCGCATGGCCTGACCGCTCCCGGAATTGAGGAGGTCGAGAGGCCACGCGCAGGCTTAAGGACGCCGGGAGAAACACCGTTAAGTTTCTTTACCGGGGCTGCTGACGGTGGGGCAGGCGGGGCTGCTTTGCCTCTTGCCTGAGGCCGGCGTCGGCCGCACGGTGGGCGCTGAATTCAAACAAATGTTTCAGGGAGACCCACGCCATGTCGATCGACTTCGAGATTCCGCCGGAAGCCAAGGCCGTCCGCGAGCGGGTGCGCCAGTGGGTAAAGGACGAATGCATCCCCGCGGAATCGCGGATCGTCGACAAGGACAGCTACAAGGCGGTGCTGGCCGAGCTGCGCACCAAGGCGCGCGCCCAGGGCCTGTGGCTGCCCTTCGTGCCCAAGGAGTACGGCGGCATGGGGCTGGGCCCGCTGGCCAACGCCCTGGTGCAGATGGAACTGGGCATGAGCCACCTGGGCGCCCTGTCGATGAACAGCCAGGGGCCGGATGACGCGACCATCCTGACGCTGCTGGCGCACGGCACGGAGTACCAGAAGGAGAAGTTCCTCAAGCCGCTGCTGAACGGCGAGAAGCGGGTCTGCTACTCGATGACCGAGAAGGCCTCGGGCGCCGACGCCACCGGCATGCGCACGACCGCGGTCAAGGACGGCAACGAGAACTATGTGCTGAACGGCGAGAAGTGGTTCTCGTCGGCCGCCAGCGCCGCCGACCTGGCGGTGGTGATGGCCCGCACCGACCCCGACGCCCCGCGCCACCAGCAGTTCTCGACCTTCATCGTCGAGCTGCCGAACCCCGGCTACCGGATCAAGCGTGACATCCCGACCATGGCCGCCGAAGGCCCGCTGTCGCACATCATGGGCGGCGGTCACTCCGAGATCGAGATCAAGGACCTGGTGATCCCGGCTGACAACCTGCTGGGCGGCGAGGGCCGCGGCTTCGACATGGGCCAGCACCGCCTTGCCTACGGCCGCCTGCGCCACGGGATGCACAACGTGGCCATGGCCCAGCGGGCGCTGGACCTGGCCGCGGCGCACATCACCCAGCGCGAGACCTTCGGCCGCAAGCTGGATGAGCGCCAGGCGGTCCAGTTCATGATGGCCGAGTGCGCGAGCCAGCTTTACATCGCCCGCCTGATGCTGCTGCACATCGCCTACAAGGCCGAGAAGGGCCTGGACCTGCGGCAGGAGAACGGCATCGCCAAGGTCTATCTGGCGCACATGGTCCACCACGTGGTCGACACCGCGATCC
This sequence comes from Pseudomonadota bacterium, assembly GCA_963205005.1. Classification (GTDB taxonomy): domain Bacteria; phylum Pseudomonadota; class Alphaproteobacteria; order Caulobacterales; family Caulobacteraceae; genus Phenylobacterium. The sequence continues at coordinate 2,103 of CAUJHW010000035.1, read as the reverse complement.
AGCTGCACGGGGCGCTGGGCTACAGCCGCGATACGCCGCTGGCGGCCTGGTACACCCACATCCGCTCGCAGCGTCTGGTCGACGGGCCGGACGAGGTGCATCGCTGGACCACCGGCCGCAACGTGATCAAGGCGTTCAAGGCGACGGGCACGACGGCGGGCGCCTGCGGCGGGGATCTGCTGTAGGGGGCGGGCCGCCAAATACAGCTGTCATCCCGGATCAGCAGCCCGCTGGCGCGGGCCTTGGCCGGGATGACAGAGTTTTATGCGGCGTCGAAGCGGCCTTCGGCGAGGACATAGACAACCCCGCCGTCCGCATCCGGGATCGGCGTCAGGCGGACGTCGATGGGCAGGTTGCGGCCGTCGCGGACCAGCTCGGCCGAGATGCGCGTCGGCTGGCCGGCCGCCGCGGCCTGCACGGCGGCCTTCAGGCCGTCGGCGGCGCCGGGCGAGGCGGCGAGGTCGACGCCCAGCCAGGGGGCTTCCCAGAGCGGCGCGCCGACCAGCGGCCGGTCCGCCCGGGTCAGGGCCGCGCCCGCCCGGTTGATCTCCACCACCGACCCGTCCGGGCTGAGCAGTGCGATGGCCTCGCCCGCGTGGTCAAACACGGCGCGGATACGACGTTCACTCTCGGCCAGCCGGTCCCGCGCGCGGTTGCGCTCGGTCACGTCGCGCAGGTGTGCTGTGTAGGTCAGGGCGCCGGCGGCCATGACCTTCGTGATGGTGGCTTCCAGCGGGAAGGCGTCGCCGTTGCGGCGGCAGCCCTGGACCTCGGCGCGCTCGCTCATCATCCGCGAGGCGGACTTGGCGACGCGGAAGCCCTCGACCCGGTCGGCGTGGCTGGCCCGCGCGGCCGGCGGGATCAGTACGGTCAGCGGCTGGCCCAGCACCTCCTCGGCGCGGTAGCCGAACATCTGCTCGGCGGCGAGGTTGAAGAAGATGACCTTCTGGTCGGCGTCGATCGAGACGATGGCGTCCTCGGCCACCATCAGGATCCGCGCGGCGCGCAGGTTGCTGTCCTTCAGCGCGATCTGTTCCTGGCGGCGCTGGGTGTTGTCGCGGACGGTGATGAAATAGCGCTGGCGGCCGCCGACCAGGCCCTCGCGGACCCGCACCTCGACCGGCATCTCGCGGCCATCTCGGCGGCGCGCGGTGAGGTCGAGGAAGCGCGACTGCTCCAGGTCGGGCTCTGACGCCCAGCGGGCCAGCCAGCGGACAGGGTCGGCGCGGCGGCCGGGCTGGCGGGGAACCAGGGTGGTGATCGGCTCGCCCACCACATCGGCCGCGCCATAGCCCAGCAGGGCTTCGGTGGCGGCGTTGACGAAGGTGATCCTGCCGTCCGGGGCGGCGACGATCACGGCCTCGGGCAGGCCGTCGAGGACGCTCTCATGGAACCCCTGGAGGCTCGCGTCGGCCGGTTGTGCGGGTTCGCTCATGTCCATGTTCCTTCGCGCCAATCCGGCGCCCCGGTGATCCGGGACGCCGGGTCCTGAACCTGTCGGCTCAGGCGCTGACGGGATGGCCGCCTTCCATCGCGTGCAGCACGCGAGGGTCGTCGAACACCGGGATGCCCGCGTCCTCGTACTTCTTGCGGACCGTGGGGGTGAGCAGACCCACCCGGGCCAGGGCCGGCATCATCAGGTCCTTCATCGAGTGGATCTGGCCGGGGGCCAGTTCCTGGGTGATGCCCTGTTCCTCGGCTTCCTTCAGGCCCTTGAAGAAGTCGTCCGGGTCGATGTTGCTGTTGTGCAGAACCTGCATGAAGCCGGGGTCGACGCGGCTGGCGAGCGTGCCGGCGGTTCCGCTGCCGGCCAGGATGCTGACCGCCTGGAAGGCGAAGTCGGCCAGGTCCTCCACCTCGTCCTTGTGCAGCTTGGCGATCACCGGGCCCAGGTAGGCGTGCCCGAAGGACACGTGCCGGGACTCATCGCGCATGACGTTGAAGGTCAGCTTCTTGAGCAGTTCGCACTGGGTGGTGCGGTACATGTTGTTGAACGCGCCGAGCGCCAGGCCCTCGACGATCATGTTCATGCCGATCATCACCTTCTCGTAGCGATCCGACTTCAGGGTCGCGTCGATCAGGGCCTTCAGCCACAGGCTCATC
>CAUJHW010000034.1 GCA_963205005.1 Pseudomonadota bacterium | reverse complement strand
GCAAACCAAGGGCCTTGCTCAAATGAGCGACTTCAACCGCGACTTCGCGCGCACGATCCCGGCGGATCGCGCCGACATGTCGGTGGATGCGGGTCTCCGGAGCTTCATGCTCGGCGTCTACAACAAGGTGGCGCTGGGCCTGGTCCTGTCCGGCGGTCTCGGCTACCTGACCAGCAGCGTCCCGGCCATCCGGGACATGATGTTCACCGTCGCCAACGGGCGGGTCGGCTATTCCGTGCTGGGGATGGTGATCGCCTTCGCCCCCCTGGCGGTGATCCTGTTCGCCGGCTTCGTCCTGAAGAACGCCACGCCCCGGACGGCGGGCGCCATCTACTGGACGATCGTCAGCCTGATCGGCGCCTCGCTGGGCGTCGTCGTGCTGCGCTACACCGGAACCTCCATCGCCTCGACCTTCCTGCTCACGGCCACCGCTTTCGGCGCGCTTTCGCTGGTCGGCTACTCGACCAAGAAGGACCTGACCGGCTTCGGCAGCTTCCTGATCATGGGCGTCTGGGGCCTGCTTGGCGCCTCGCTGATCAACATCTTCCTCGGCAGCTCGATGATGGCCTTCATCATCAACGCCCTGGGCGTGCTGATCTTCGCCGGCCTGATCGCCTATGACACCCAGCGCCTGAAGATGACCTACTACGACCTGGGCGGCGACCAGACGGCCATGGGCGTCGCCACCAACTGGGGCGCGCTCAGCCTCTATCTGGACTTCATCAACCTGTTCCAGTTCCTGCTCGCCTTCCTCGGCGACCGCCGCTAGGCGACAGGCTTTCCAGCGACCGGACCCCGGCGGGCGACCGCCGGGGTTTTTCGTTTTCGGCCGCATGCTCTAGCCTGCGGTCCATGTTCGACGTCTACGTGGCTTTCCATGCCCAGATGCGGCCCCGCGCCGTGGCCGTCATCACGCCACGGCGACGGGTGACCTATGCCCAGTTCAACGCCGACGTGAACCGGTATGCCGCGGCGTTCATGGAGATGGGGATCACCCCGGCCACCGGGGTTGTGGCCCTGGAAAGCCGTCAGCCCTACCGCCACGTCGTCATGCTCATGGCGCTTTCGCGGCTGGGCGTGGCGGCGGGGACCGCGACCGATTCCCTGTGCGAGCTGAAACTCAGTGATCAGGCGGGGACGGCGACGGATAGGGTGCGACGGCTGACCGCCGACTGGCTGGCCGCGGTTGAGGCCCGCCCGCCCATCGAGGTCCCTTCGGCGCCGCGCGATCTCGACAGCCTGGGTCGTGTCCTGCTGTCGTCGGGCACCACCGGCACGCCCCGGCGGGTGCCCTCCACCTGGCGCCAGCGGCTCGACCGCGGGGCCAGCAACATGGCGACCGACATCCGCGGCAAGCTGGGGGTCTGGGCGCTCCTGCCCGGCGTCGACTCCGGACAGGGCTACAATCTTTCCGTTCTCGGCTTCACCCTCGGCGTGACCATCGCCCTCGGCTTTGGCGCGGCCGAACTGCTGGAGGTCATGGAGCGGCATCCGGAGGGAATCCTCGGGCTGACCCCGAACCAGCTCCAGGGCCTGCTGCAGGTGATGCCGCCGGGTTTCGAACCGAAGCCCGGGTGGCGGGCGATCATGTCCGGCGCGGCCCTGCCGCCGGCCCTGGCGCGGGCGGCGCGCACCCGGCTGACGCCCGACATCCTGATCAGCTATGGCGCCACAGAGTTCGGCCGCGCCGCGCTGGCGCCCGCCAGCCTGCTGGAGACGGTCCCCGGGGCGGTGGGCTGGCCGGCCCCCGGCGTTCAGATCGAAGTGGTAGGCCCCGACGGCAGGCCTGTGCCTGACGGCGAACAGGGCGAGATCCGGATCCGCAGCCACAAGATGGGCGCGACCTACCTCGACAACGCCGAGGCCTCGGCCAGCACCTTCCGCGACGGCTTCGTCTATCCCGGCGACCTCGGCCGGCGGCTGCCCGACGGCTGCTTCGTCGTCGATGGCCGGATCGACGATCGGATGAACGTCGGCGGCATCAAGGTCATGCCCAACCTGCTGGAGAACGCCCTGCTGGAGCATCCGCAGGTGCGGGACGCCGCGGCCTTCACGGTGCCCGGCGCGCGGGGCGTGGAGGAATGCTGGATCGCCGTGGTGGCCGATGGCGAGATCGACCGCGACACCCTGATGGCCTGCCTGCGGGCCGCCCGCGTCCAGCTGCCCCACATCCACTTCGCCCGCGCCCCGGAAATTCCCCGCAACGCCCGCAGCAAGATCGACCGTCCGGCGCTCCGGACCCAGACCCAGGCGGCGCTGGCCAAGGGCAAGGGCGGGGGCAAGGGCGGGGAGATCGTCTAGGCCCGAACGCCATTCGGCCCCGGAACGGGGTTGGCGGAGACGTCAGCTTCCGGGACGTCATGGCCGGGCTCTTCGACTGTCGATTGAACCCAGGGGGCGGGCTCTCTCGCCTCCCGCCGCTTCGCTGGGGTGGTAAGGAGCGCTAGTCCACCACCGAGAACCGGCCCTTGTCGAAGAAGCGCAGGACCTGCTCAAGGTCGTGGCCGCGGCGCAGGACATGGCCGCCCTGGCCAACGATGGCCCAGGCGCCCTGCTTGCGGGCCAGCGCCGGGCGTTTCTCGATGCGGTAGAGCGGCGCCTCGGCGGCGCGTCGGAAGACGGAGAAGACGGCGTAGTCCTGCAGGCCATCCATGCCGTAGTCGCGCCACTCGCCGGCGGCGACCATCCGCCCGTAAAGGCGCAGGAGGCGCTCCAGTTCGCGCCGCTCGAAGAACACGCCCACCTGCCGGGGGGCCGCGTAACCCGGTTCGAATGCCATCGAACGTCAGCCTAAACCGAGACTCGCCGCGCCTGCCACCCGCTTTCGACACAAAAGTGCAGCGAACCGCCGCCGTGAAATGACCTTATTTCGGTCCAGTCCCCGCCAGATGTGGCTTCGATATTGGCATTGTCGGTTGGTCAGAGACCCTGCTGGTTCCGGATCCTGAACAGCCCCCCCAGCCCCCCTGGGATCGGCCGGTCTGGCCAACCGACACCCCCCTTCTTGAACCCCTCTCCAGCGAGGGCCCGCGTGGATTTCCCCAGACGCGCGGGCCCTGGTCTGCGGAGGGGTCTTTCCTGTCCGGCCCATGGCCGAGCGGTTCAGGCGCGGCGCTCGGCCACACCCAGCACGCGCCCGCCACGGGGCGTCTGCACCACGATCACGGTCTTCAGCCCGTCCTCGGACGGAGCCGGCAGGCGGTAGGCCCGCGGCGTCCCGCGCCAGGCGCCAAGCCGCACCATCTGGCGCACGACATTCTTCTGGACCACCGTCTCGCCGCGATTGTCGCCGGCCTTCACCGCCACCTCGACGGCGCGGGGATCGTAGCGGATCAGCCAGACCTCGGCCCCCCCACGGGCGACCCGGCCAGAGCCCACGTCCACGCGTCGCGCGCCGACAAACCGGATGTCCGGCGGATTGTGTGGCCCAGAGGCGGCGGCGCGGACCAGCCGGTCAACCTCGGCGGTCTTCTGGCCCTGGACCTCCTGACGGCCGTCCACCACCACCTGCGGCGTATAGGGCTCGCGCAGCTTCAGCCGGGAGACATAGGCCTTCTGGCGCTCGGCGTATTCCGGCTTCGCGAAGGTGTCGGTCCAGCCGAGATAGTCCCAGTAGTCGACGGAGAAGGTGAGCGCGAGCACGCCCGGGCGCTCGGCCAGCCGGGCCACATGGGCGTCCGCGCCACGACAGGACGCACAGCCCTGCGCGGTGAAAAGCTCCACCAGGACGGGAGACCTGGCCGCCGCGCCGACAGGCCAGGCGAGAAGGATCAGGCTGAGAAGCGCGGCCGTCCGCATGGTCCCGACTTAAGCGGCGTTCGGCGGGCTGTAAATCACAACAAGGCGTGAGGGCGCCGCAGGGGGACGCGATCATGGGCCTCGCGACGATGGCGGCGACGCGCCGCCGCGATAGAGTGGCCGCCGGTTGCCCCCATGGAGATGCCGCGTGTTCCAGGCCCTGCCCCCGCCGGCGCCCCCGCCGGAGACCGTCCGCACCGAAAGCGCCTATCTCCAGGCCGGCCGGCGCGACATGCCGCTGACCCTGAGTCGCGCGCCGACCGCCCGTGGCAGGGAGCCGGTCAGCGAACGGGCCCTGCTGCGTTACCGGCTCTATGTGCGCACGGACGTCGAGGCGAAGCAGCCGCCGCTGGGGGACGGGCCGGTGGTCGTGAAGATCACCTGCGACTGGACGGTAAGCACCTTCCTGCAGCGCGAGCCCTGTTTCGAATCAATCACCGGCCGGCTGGCCTGCGGCGAGTCCTACACGGTTCGGATGGAGGAGCGGCAGACCGGCAGCGAGGCGATGGTCGCCGAACCCTCGGCCTGCGGCCTGGCCCACCCGGCCGCCGCCGCCGCGGAGGCGAGGCTGCGCGCGGTCCTGGCGGAAAAGGCCGACGCCCTGTTCGACGACGACCTGGCCCGGCGGTACACGCCGGAACTGGCCAGGGCCGGGATCACGCTGAAGCCGCGGGAGAAATGAGAAAGGGTCGCCCGATGGCTCGGCGCGACCCCTCATCCGGACCGCTCGCGCGGCCCGCCTTCTCCCGCAGGGGGAGAAGGCTATTGGCTTGCAGCGCCTACGCTTCCGGCTTGGCCAGGCTGCGCAGGACGTAGTTCAGCACGCCGCCGTGCTTGAAGTACTCCAGCTCCATCGGCGTATCGATGCGGCAGCGGACCGGGAAGCGGGCAATGCGGCCGTCCGACGGACGGTACATCTCGACGATCAGCTGCTTGCGGGGCGCGAGCTCCGTCAGGCCGCGGATGGTGACGATCTCCTCGCCCGTCAGGCCCAGCTTGTGCCAGCCTTCCTGCAGGAACTGGAGCGGCAGCACGCCCATGCCCACCAGGTTCGAGCGGTGGATCCGCTCGAAGCTCTCGGCCACCACGGCGCGGACGCCCAGCAGCTTCGTGCCCTTGGCGGCCCAGTCGCGCGACGAGCCGGTGCCGTATTCCTTGCCCGCGAACACCACCAGCGGACGGCCTTCGCCCTGGTAGCGCATGGCCGCGTCGTAGATCGACATCACGTCCTGCGACGGGAAGTGCTTGGTCACGCCCCCCTCGATCTCGGGGGTGATGCGGTTGCGGATGCGGATGTTGGCGAAGGTGCCGCGCATCATCACCTGATGGTTGCCACGACGGGCGCCGTAGCCGTTGAACTCCGACACCGGGACCTGGCGGTCCAGCAGGTAGGCGCCCGCCGGCGAGTTGCCGCGGAACGAACCGGCCGGGGAGATGTGGTCGGTGGTGATCGAGTCGCCGAACACGGCCAGCACGCGGGCCTCGACGACGTCGGTGACCGGCTTCGGCTCCATCTCCAGCCCTTCGAAGTAGGGCGGGTTCTGGACGTAGGTGGAGCCCATGTCCCAGTCGTAGGTCTGGCCACCCTTCACCTTGATGGACTGCCAGTTCTTGTCGCCCTTGAAGACGTCGGCGTAGCGGGTGGCGAACATCTTGTTGGTCACGTGCTTGCGCTGCAGCGCCGTCACCTCGGCCGTCGTCGGCCAGATGTCCTTCAGGAAGACGGGCTCGCCGTCCTTGCCGATGCCGAGCGGCTCGGTGGTCAGGTCGATCTGCATCGAACCGGCGAGCGCATAGGCCACCACCAGCGGCGGGCTGGCCAGGTAGTTGGCGCGCACGTCAGGGTTCACGCGGCCTTCGAAGTTGCGGTTGCCCGACAGCACCGAGCAGGCGACCACGTCGTTCTTCTGGATCGATTCCGAGATCGCCTCCGGCAGCGGGCCGGAGTTGCCGATGCAGGTGGTGCAGCCATAGCCCACGAGGTTGAAGCCGAGCGCGTCGAGGCTCTTCGTCAGGCCGGCGGACTTCAGGTAGTCGGTGACCACCTGCGATCCGGGCGCCAGCGAGGGCTTCACCCACGGCTTCACCTTCAGGCCCTTTTCGACGGCCTTCTTGGCCACCAGGCCCGCGGCGATCAGCACGCCGGGGTTGGAGGTGTTGGTGCAGGAGGTGATCGCGGCGATGACCACGTCACCGTTGCCGATGTCGAACTTCTCGCCTTCGACCTTGAAGCGGTCGGCCAGCGTGCCCGGCTTGCCGAACACTTCGCCTTCCATGGCGGCCTTGAACTCGGCGGCCGAATTGGTGAGCTCGACGCGGTCCTGGGGCCGCTTCGGGCCGGCCATCGACGGGACGACGGTCGACATGTCGAGCTGGAGGGTGTCGGTGAACACCGGATCCGGATCGGTCGGCTCACGCCACATGCCCTGGGCCTTGGCGTAGGCTTCCACCAGGGCGACGCGTTCCGGCGTGCGGTTGGTGGCGGCGAGGTAGTCGATGGTCGCCTGCGTGACCGGGAAGAACCCGCAGGTGGCGCCGTATTCCGGAGCCATGTTGGCGATGGTCGCCTGGTCTTCCAGGGTCATGGTCGCCAGGCCGGGGCCATAGAATTCCACGAACTTGCCGACGACGCCCTTCTTGCGGAGCATCTGGGTGACGGTGAGCACCAGGTCGGTGGCGGTCGCGCCTTCCGGCAGGGCGCCGTCCAGCTTGAAGCCGATGACCTCGGGGATCAGCATCGGGATCGGCTGGCCCAGCATGGCCGCCTCGGCCTCGATGCCGCCGACGCCCCAGCCCAGCACGGCCAGGCCGTTGATCATGGTGGTGTGGCTGTCGGTGCCGACCACGGTGTCCGGATAGGCCACTTCCTGGCCCTCGTCGGAATTGGTCCACACGGTCTGGGCCAGGTACTCAAGATTGACCTGGTGGCAGATCCCGGTGCCGGGCGGCACGACGCGGAAGTTGTTGAACGCCGAGGAGCCCCAGCGGAGGAAGTTGTAGCGCTCGATATTGCGCTGGTACTCGCGCTCGACGTTGGAGCCGAAGGCCTTGGCGTTGCCGAAGAAGTCCACCATCACCGAGTGGTCGATCACGAGATCGACGGGGTTCAGCGGGTTGATCTTCTCGGGGTTGCCGCCGAGCTTGGTCATGGCGTCGCGCATGGCGGCCAGGTCGACCACCGCCGGCACGCCGGTGAAGTCCTGCATCAGCACCCGCGCCGGGCGGAAGCTGATCTCATGCTCGACGGAGCCGCGGTTCTCGACCCAGGCGGCGATCGCCTTGAGATCGTCCTCGCCGACGGAATTTCCGTCCTCGTTCCGGAGCAGGTTCTCGAGAAGCACCTTCATCGAGATCGGAAGGCGCGAAATGCCTGAAAGTCCGGCTTCCTCAGCAGCCGGGAGGCTGTAGTAAGCGTAGGTCTTGTCGCCCACCGTCAGGAGACGGCGGGTCTTGAGGGTGTCCACGGACGCCATAGAGGGAGATCCTTTCTGTTCCCGGCCGCCCAAGACCACCTAGGGGATCGCGCGCTCTTAAAGAGACGGACACACAGCGTACGTCTCCGCGCGGCGTTGGTCCCCCCAGGCTGCGGCGGCCACGCCGTTCATAGACCCGCCC
>CAUJHW010000033.1 GCA_963205005.1 Pseudomonadota bacterium | reverse complement strand
CCCGCCGGAAGGCGCGCAATATAGTCAGGAAGCCTTGGGGGGCAAGCGGCGGTTTGCGGCTTGTGAAAGTCGGGCCGGATTGAACAGCGAGGCGGGCTCGCGCGATCGCAGCGCCGCCTCCAGGGATCGGGATTCCCGGAGCCAGTCGTCGAGCTGACGCACGGCCCCGGGGCGTCCGTCCCTGAGCGTCGCCTGCACCCCCGCGAGGCCCGCGTCTGCCTGGCGCAGTCGGGTGCGTAGCGACGTCAGGGCGGCATAGCGCTCATCGATCAGACCCAGGCGTGCGCGGGCGGCGGCGACCATCAGGCCGGCCGTGGGTCGGTCCCCGTCCACCGCGGCGTTTCGCGCGGCGGCGAGGACGCGGCGGGCGTCGTCCATGAGCGCCGCGACCCTCGCCGGCGCGCGGGATTCGGCCGGGCAGGCGGCGGGATCCAGGGCCGAGACATAGGCGGCAAGGCCGGCCAGCACCTCCGGCGTCGGTTCCCGGCCGTCGAACTCCTCGACGATCAGTCCGCGGATGAAGGCCGGCAGGTCGGCTCGGGCCACCTTCAGCTGCTTGCGCGGGCCGGAGAGGTCGGGGATCGGCCGGGGATCGTGGATGCCGTTGCCGCGGCGGCTGGAGAACAGCGACAGTGTCACATCTGCGGTCCCGGGCTCTCCGGAAGCGCCGGGGAACTGGAAGTCGGGATTGCCGCGGCCGGAGCGGTGGCAGCTCTCGCAGGTGAGCCCCGCCCGCGCCGCCTGTCCGCCCAGCAGCAGGGGTGTGCGGAAGGCCGCGCGGCCGATCTCCAGGGCCTTGGCGGCCGCGGGGTCGGTCGGCTGCCGCAGGCATTCGGTGGGCTCGGTGGCGAAAACCGCCACAGGATCGGCGTCGGGCGAGACCCATCGCAGCGCGCGCAATGGCGGGGCGCTGTCGGCCGCCAGCGTCGCCGACGCCGTCAGCGCCAGGGCCAGCCCTACTGCGCGGGCTCGCCGCCGGCGTCGATCCAACGGCGCAGCTCCTCGGCTTCGGCGCAACCGTAGGCGCAGATGCGGTCCAGCTTCGCGAGCAACAGCTTCGCGCCGGCGTGGTCGCCCCGCTCCACCTTCAGCTCGCCGTAGTACTCGGTGGCTCCCCGATGGTCGGGGGCGATGGCGAGCGCCTGCCGGTAGAACTGCTCGGCCCGATCCAACCGGCCTTTCTTGCGCCAGGCGTAGCCCTGGTAGGTGAGGACATCCGGATGCGGCCCGAAGGCCACCCGCGCCCGGTCAAGGGAGGCGAGCGCCGCGTCGTAGCGCTTCTCGTTGATCAGGCTGACGGCCTCCACATAGGCGTGGTCGCCGGATCCGGCGAAGATCAGCGAGCCCGGCTCCAGCGAGGCGCTGGGCTGCGGGGCGCCGCCGGCGACCGCCTTCTCGACATCGGCGGTGAGGGTCTTCAGCAGTCCCGCGTCGCAGCCGGCGCCGCAGTCCTGGGCCTTGGCCTTCAGCCAGGCCAGCTGCTCCTGGGCCTTCGGGTCTTTCAGATTGGCCAGCGCCAGCGCCAGTCCGCCGCGGCTGGGCAGGTCGTCCGGAGCAAGCTTCACGGCCCGCTCATAGGCCCGCTTCGCGCCTTTCCAGTTCTCCGCGCCGGACTGGGCCACGCCCAGCAGCCGCCAGCCGTCGACATTCCTGGGCGCGGCCGTGGTGACATGATCGGCGGCCCGGGCCGCAGCCTTGTAGTCCCTGGCCTGGATCGCGCGCACGGCCTTCGCGTACTCCTCGGCCGGATTGTACTGGGGCGCGGACGCCGAAGGCATCTCGCCGCCGCCACTGCCGCCGCCGCCCGCGGCCAGGGCGCCGGCCGTGGCCAGGCCGCTCACCGCTCCGGCCAGAAGGAGGGTCTTCACAAGTCGCATGTCTGCAGTCCTCCCCAAGATGGTCCGCATGAATTCCACAGTGGAAGTCGCACCCGTTCAGCTACAATTGGCAAGATGCAAAACGGTGTTCGGTTTCCTATCTACGGGACCACCCGTTCCTCCGGAGGCGCCAGATGTTCTTCAAGAAGCCGCTCGACCTGCCCACCGCTGACACCGCCCTGCCGGGCCGGCCGCAGGCGATCCCCACCGCCCGGCGCCATTTCGTCAACGGAGAGGCTCTGAAGGGGCCCTATGCCGACGGACTGGAGACGGCCTATTTCGCCATGGGCTGCTTCTGGGGCGTCGAGCGGATCTTCTGGCAGGTCTCGGGCGTGGTGGTGACGGCGGTCGGCTACCAGCAGGGCTTCACGCCCAACGCCACCTATGAGGAGGTCTGCTCGGGGAGGACCGGCCATACCGAGTCCGTCCTGGTGGTCTTCGACCCGAAGCGGGTGACTTTCTCCGACCTGCTGAAGGTGTTCTGGGAGAACCACGATCCAACGCAGGGCATGCGCCAGGGCAACGACATCGGCACCCAGTACCGTTCGGGCGTCTATGTCACCAGCGACGCCCAGGCGACCGCCGCGGAGGCCTCGAAGGAAGCCTACCAGGCCGAGCTGTCGCGCCAGGGCTTCGGCCGCATCACCAGCGAGATCGCCCCCGCCGGCCCGTTCTACTTCGCCGAGGACTACCACCAGCAGTACCTGGCCAAGAATCCGAACGGCTACTGCGGCATCGGCGGGACAGGCGTGAGCTGCCCGATCGGCGTCGGCGTCGGCGCCTAGGACCCGCGGGGGTGACGCGGGAGGAAGTCGAGGCCTGCGCCATGGCGCTGCCGGCGGCGACCCGCGTCGTCCAGTGGGGCGGCTCGGACGTCTACAAGGTGGGTGGCAAGGTGTTCGCCATCTGCGGTCTCAGCGGTGGCCTGTCGTTCAAGGTCTCGCCCATCGGCTACGAGGTGCTGACCAGCGATGGCCCGGCGCGCCAGGCGCCCTACCTGGCCAAGGGTCACTGGGTGATCGTCGATCTGGACGACCTCGACCCCCAGGACGCCGCCGGGTGGCTGGCCACGGCCCACAGCCTGATCGCCGGCAAGCTGACGCGGGCCGTTCGGGCGGAACTGGGCGTCTAGTCCTTCCGCGCCTCCACCATGAGCCTCAGGTCGTGGATGGCCGAGGCGGCCGGGGAATTGCGCTGTCGCCAGAACAGCAGGAGGAAAGCGCCCGCGGTCGCGGCGGCCAGCGCCCAGGCGCCATAAAGCCAGGCCCCGGCCGCAAGCGCGAAGTAGTAGCCACGGACCCCGGCGTTGAATGAGCCCAGGGCGGGATTGAGCAGGCGGCCGAGGACTGCGCCATAGGCCTCGCGCTCGGCCTCGGGACAGGGCTCCGGCGTCGCCCCCATGGCGGCCATGCAGTAGTTCATCTGCCTTATCGCCCAGATGAAATCGAGCAGCCCCCGGGCCAGGGTGGCGATCACCAGCGCGAGCTGCAGTTCGAACATCAGCCGCGACGAGGTCTTCACCACGACCAGGGCAGACACCGAGGCGAACGTCTTTTCGCCGCCGAACAGCGCGCCGGCGGCGGCGGCGATCAGCAGCAGGTTGGACGAGGCGAAGAACGAGGCGGAGTTCAGCGCATGGCCAAGAATCTGGCTGTCCAGCAGGCGGCTCTCCCGGCCGACCATACGCGTCATCCAGGCCCCGCGGAGCACGGCCATGTCGGTGTTCAGCACCCCGTTCCGCCGCTTGGCGAATGCTGTGATCAGGGGCTCGTAGAAGAACCACAGCATTCCAAAGAGCGTCAGCGCGGCGATGTCGGCAAGGCCCACGGCGGATCAATCCTCGAGGATGAGACTTGTCTTGTTGGTATTTCGAAGCCGTGCGGCGACGATCGCGGCCACCATCATCACCACCGCCACATAGGCGTAGAACACGCTCTCGTGGCCCAGCTTCTTCATCCAGCCGGCGGCGTACTCGGCAGTGCCGCCGAAGATGGCGTTGGCCAGCGCATAGGGCAGGGCGACGCCCAGGGCGCGGATGTGGGCGGGGAACAGCTCGGCCTTCACCGCGGCGTTCACCGCCGAATAGCCGGAGTGGCAGAGCACCAGGATCATGATGAGGCCGAAAGCGGCCAGCGGCGACGTGGCGACCGCGATGGCGCTCATCACCGGGTAGGTCACCAGGGCGCCGATCCCAAGTCCCACGGCGATGGTGTATTTGCGGCCCACATGGTCCGAGAGCCAGCCCATCAGCGGCTGCACCAGCATGTAGAGGATCAGCACCCCGGCCATGATCCCGGTGGCTGTGTCCTTGGTGAACCCGCTCGTGTTGACCAGGAACTTCTGCATGTAGGTGGTGTAGGCATAGAAGGCGAGCGAGCCCGCCGCCGTCAGCGCCATGATCGCGGCGAACTCGCGGGGGTGGTCCTGCACCAGGGTCAGGGTGCTGCCCCGCTTGGCCTCGCCCTCGACGGCGTGGATGTAGGAGCTGGTCTCCTCCAGCCCGGTGCGGATGTAGAACACCACCACCGCCAGCAGGCCGCCAATGAAGAACGGCACGCGCCAGCCCCACGCCTCCAGGTCGGCGGTCGACAGGGTGTGTTGCAGGATCACCAGGACCAGCAGGGCCGTGAGTTGTCCGCCGACCAGCGTCATGTACTGGAACGACGACCAGAAGCCGCGGCGCTTCGCCCCGGACATCTCGGACATGTAGGTGGCGCTGGCCCCGTACTCGCCGCCCAGCGACAGCCCCTGCACCAGCCGGCAGGCCAGGAGCGCCAGCTGGGCCCAGATACCCACCTGGGCATAGACCGGCAGGATGGCGATGGCGAAGGACCCGGCGCTCATCAGGGCGACCGAGAGGGTGAGCGCCGCCCGGCGTCCGGCCTTGTCGGCGTAGATTCCCATCAGCCAGGCGCCCAGCGGCCGGGCGATGAAGCCGGCGGCGAAGATCGCCGCCGTCTGCAGCTGCTGGCCGACAGGGTCCTCGCCCGGGAAGAAGTGCTTGGCGAAATAGAGGCTGGTGGAGGTGTAGGCGAACCAGTCGTACCACTCGACCAGATTGCCGGCCGAGCCGCCCAGAATGGCCTTGATGCGGGCCATGGGCGTCATCGTGCTGACACCAGGCGTGGCGGACCCGTCGGTCATAAGCTCTCCCCCGGGTACCCATTCGCCCCGGGGGAGATGCTACGTGGTGTGGTCCGGCAAAGCCAAGACCCCGGGCGTCATATACGGCCCATCAGCACCAGTATGATCACGATGACGAGCACAAGGCCGAGGCCACCGCTCGGCAGATAGCCCCAGCTGCGGGAGTGGCCCCAGCTCGGCAGGGCGCCGATCAGCAGCAGGATCAGGATAATGACAAGTATGGTCCCCAGGGACATGCGGCGCTCCTCGTGATGTCCCCCGACTTCGACGAACGCAACGTGCGTGGCGAAGCTTGGGTTCCGAGGGCGTCCCGCGTTGGGGGCCGGACTCAGTCCGCGACGTTGGCCGCGTGCAGCTTTTCGTCCCGGGTCGACACCTGGAGCGAATACATCAGACCCACCCAGCCGCCCTTGATGCGCGGCAGCAGCAGGAGCGTAATCACGGTGAGCGCGCTCAGGATGATCGGCAGGGAGATGCGGGGGTCGCTCTCCCAGATGATCGGGAAGATCAGCAGCGGTGCGATGATCAGGTGTCCGATCAGCAGGATGGTCAGGTAGGCCGGACCGTCATCCGCCGGGTACAGCGCCAGCTCATGGTCGCAGCGCGCGCAATGCGGCTGGACCTTCAGATACCGGCCGAACATCTGGCCTTCGCCACACGCGGGACAGCGATGTGACAGGCCGCGACCGATGGAGCGCGCCAGGGGATAAACGATCTCAGTCATGCCGCTCATATGGGCCATTCCCGCCCCCGAAGGAAGGGGCGGGGCCGTTCGCCGCAGGGCCGCGCCGTCCGGATGGCTACCGCTTTGCGGCCTTGGTGACAGCCTTTCCGGCCGACTGGGCGTCGCGGCCAACGCCGGCGACGGTGTTGCAGGCCGACAGCAGCAGGGCGGCCGCGGCGGTCAGCAGGATGATCTTGCGCATCGGAGTTTCCCTATCGAACGCCGGACATGTTCGGCGCGTCGTCTCTGCGGTCAAGCTTGTGGCGGCTTCGGGGCGGGTCCGCGGTTCGGCGTCACCGCCGCGTCACAGGCCAGGTTGTATGAATGTTGCACTGCGAAGGCGTCAGCCCTCGCGGCCGGTCCAGTTTGGAGCAGAGTTCATGCTGTCGGTACCCCTGCGCACCTTCCCCAGCCTCTTCGTCGGGCAGCGCATCGTGCTCACCGCCGACGAGACGCCATCCAACCCCTCGGGCAGCCGATATGTCTGCGGCGCGTGCCGCGACGACCTGATCCGCGCCGACCGCGCCTTTCTGCGCGATGTGGTGGTCAAGTGCCGCTGCGGGGAATTCAACCAGCTCTAGCCGACCCGGACCCGCGTGGCGCGGGTCCGCGAACCATGGTTGGCTGCCGCCCTTTCCCGGGAGGCGGACATGACGACACGTTGGATCGACCGGCGCGGCTTCATCGCCGCGGGCGCCGCGCTCTTGGCCGCTGAGGCCCGCTCCCAGCCGGCCCGGGCATCGCGCCTGATCCTGCTGGGGACTGGCGGCGGGCCGACGCCCAAGCCCAACCGCTCCGCGCCCGCTCAGGCCATCGTGGTCGGCGACAGGATCCATGTGATCGACTGCGGCGACGGCGTGGCCCGGCAGATGGTCCTGGCCGGACTGCCGCTGAAGGCGATCCGCTCGGTCTTCCTCACCCATCACCATTCCGACCACAACGCCGACTTCGGCAACCTGCTGCTGCTGAGCTGGGCGGCGTCGCTGGCATCGAAGGTGGACGCATGGGGGCCGCCGCCGCTGGCAGCCATGACCCGGCAGTTCCTCGACCTCAATGCCTACGACATCGCCACCCGCGTGGCCGATGAGGGCCGTCCGCCGCTGGAGGACCTGATCGTGGCGCATGAGATCATGGCCGATGGCCTAGTGATGCGCGATGGCGACGTCACCGTGACGGCGGCCCTGGTGGATCACCCGCCGGTCACTCCCGCCTTCGCCTACAGGTTCGACTGCCCGGACCGTTCGATCGTGATCTCCGGCGACACCCGGCCCTCCGCCGGCCTGGTTCGCCTGGCCCGGGGCGCCGACGTGCTGGTCCACGAAGTCCTGTACGGACCGGCCGTGGACCGAATCGTCGCCAGCGAACCCAATGCGACGACCCTTCGCGAACACCTGCTGGCCAGCCATACCCTCGCCGAGGACGTGGGGCGCGTGGCCACCGAGGCCGGGGTGAAGACCCTGGTGTTGTCGCACTTCGTCCCGGGCGGCCTGCCGGCGATCCCGGACGAGGCATGGCTGGCGGCGGTGCGCCCGCACTTCGCCGGGAAGATCGTCATCGGCCGGGACCTGATGGAGATCTGAAGGACCTAGTCGGCGTCCATCTTCAGGGCGGCGATGAAGGCCTCCTGCGGGATCTCGACCTTGCCGAACTGGCGCATGCGCTTCTTGCCGGCCTTCTGCTTGTCGAGCAGCTTCTTCTTCCGGCTGGCGTCACCGCCGTAGCACTTGGCGGTCACGTCCTTGCGCAGGGCCCGCACTGTTTCCCGCGCGATGATCCGGCCGCCGATCGCCGCCTGGATCGGGATCTGGAACATGTGCGGATTGATGAGGTCCTTCATCTTCTCGACCATGCCGCGCCCGCGGGCCTCGGCGCGGTCGCGGTGGACCAGCATGGACAGTGCATCGACCGGCTCGGAATTCACCAGGATCGACATCTTCACCAGGTCGCCGACCTTGTAGTCCTCGATCACGTAGTCGAACGAGGCATAGCCCTTCGAGATCGATTTCAGGCGGTCGTAGAAGTCGAAGACCACCTCGTTCAGCGGCAGGTCGTAGACCACCAGGGCGCGTGAGCCGACATAGGACAGTTCGCGCTGCGAGCCGCGGCGGTCCTGGCAGAGCTTGATGACCGAGCCCAGGTATTCGTCGGGGGTCAGGATGGTCGCCTTGATCCACGGCTCGGCGATGGTGGTGATCTTCACCGGGTCGGGCAGGTCGGCCGGATTGTGCAGCTCGATCTCCGAGCCGTCGGTCATGCCGATCTTGTAGACCACGCTGGGCGCGGTCGCGATCAGGTCGAGGTCAAACTCGCGGCTCAGCCGTTCCTGGATGATCTCCAGGTGCAGGAGGCCCAGGAAGCCGCAGCGGAAACCGAAGCCCAGCGCGGCGCTGGTCTCCATCTCGTAGGTGAACGAGGCGTCGTTCAGGCGCAGGCGGCCGATGGCGGCGCGCAGGTCCTCGAACTTGGCCGCGTCCACCGGGAACAGGCCGCAGAACACCACCGACTGGACCTCGCGGAAGCCGGGCAGGGCGGCCTCGGCCGGTTTCTTCTCGTCGGTGATGGTGTCGCCGACGGCGGCCTGGGCCACTTCCTTGATCTGGGCGGTGATGAAGCCGATCTCGCCGGGGCCGAGCTCGGCCACATCGGTGCGCTTGGGCCGGAACACGCCGATTCGGTCGATCAGGTGCGTCGAGCCCTGCTGCATCATCCGGACCCGCTGGCCGGCCTTCAGCACGCCGTCGATCACCCGCACCAGCACGACCACGCCCAGGTAGGGATCGTACCAGGCGTCGACCAGCAGCGCCTTCAGCGGCGCGTCGCGGTCGCCCTTGGGCGGGGGCAGGCGCTTCACCACGGCTTCGAGCACGTCGTGGATGCCGACGCCGGTCTTGGCCGAGCAGAGCACGGCGTCCGATGCGTCGAGGCCGATGACGTCCTCGATCTGCTGGCGGATCCGCTCGGGCTCGGCGGCGGGCAGGTCGATCTTGTTGAGGACCGGGACGATCTCGTGATCGTTGTCGATGGCCTGGTAGACGTTGGCGAGCGTCTGGGCCTCGACCCCCTGGGAGGCGTCCACCACCAGGATCGAGCCCTCGCAGGCGGCCAGCGAGCGCGAGACCTCGTAGGCGAAGTCGACGTGCCCGGGGGTGTCCATCAGGTTGAGGATATAGGTCTCGCCGTCGTCGGCCTTGTACTCGAGCCGGACGGTCTGGGCCTTGATGGTGATGCCCCGCTCGCGCTCGATCTCCATGTTGTCGAGGACCTGCTCGGTCATCTCGCGCTGGGTGAGCGCGCCCGTCTCCTGGATCAGGCGATCCGAGAGCGTGGACTTGCCGTGGTCGATGTGCGCGACGATCGAGAAGTTGCGGATGTGCGAGAGAGGGGTGGTCATGGCGCGCCGCGTTTAGCACATCTCGCGGCGCAACATAGATCGCCGCATTCCGAACCCATCATCGTGGTTAATCGCCCATTAAGCCGGAAGCGGCCATCCAAGGGCGCTGGGCGGGTTTTGATTCACGTTTTCGGAGGCGGATAGCGCCCATGGACCGACGCAAACTCATCGTCACCGGGCTAGTCGCCCTGGGCGCGCCGGCGATCGCGCGCGCGCAGGCCGAGGCGCCGCCGCCGCCCAACACCCAGCCGTCCTATCCGTCCAACGGACCGACCGGCGGCGGAGCCTCCAATACCTACAGCCAGGACGAGATCGTCACCGGCGTGTCCGACTTCCTGGGCGTGACCGCCGAGGCCGCCGGCGCGGCTGTCGAGCGGCTGTTCGCCAAGAATGGCCGTCCCACCGCCTACATCGCCGGCGAGGAAGGCTCTGGAGCCTTCGTCCTGGGCGCCCGCTATGGCCGCGGCCTGCTCTACATGAAGGACAAGCCGCCGATGGAAGTGTTCTGGCAGGGCCCGTCGGCCGGCTGGGACTTCGGCGGCAACGCCAGCCGGGTCTTCACCCTCTGCTACAACCTGCAGGTCCCGGAGACGATCTTCCAGCGCTTCCCGGGCGTCGAGGGCACGGCCTATCTGGTCGGAGGTCTGGGCGTGAACTACCAGCGCGCCAACGACATCACGCTCGCCCCCATTCGCGCCGGCGTGGGCCTGAGGCTCGGCGCCAACGTGGGTTACCTGTCCTATTCCCGCAAACGCCACGCCTGGCCGTTCTAGCGGGCGTCCAGGCTCGCCCCCACACGCTGGGTCGGGGTGTCGAACAGGCCCCGGCCCGGGACGTGGTTTAGCTCCAGCCGGATGCCGTCCGGGTCCTCGAACAGCACCGAGTAGTAGCCTGGCGCCCAGGGTTCGTCCTGCGGCGCATGGACGATCTTCGCGCCGATGGACACCAGGAACGCGTGGGCCTCGTCGATGTCCGAGCGATCGCGCACGCGCCAGCACTGGTGATGAAGGCTGCCGACCCGGAACTGCGCATAACGTGCGTCGGCGTGCGCCGGGTCCGGGCGGCGGATGCCGAAGCCGGTGCGCCCGCCGACGCAGTAGTAGGTGTCCGGACTGTCAGCGACCTCCTGCAGACCCAGGAAGGGCAGCAGCTGGCGATAGAAGGCCACAGACCGCTCGAAGTCCCCGGCCGTGATGAAGGTGTGGGCGACGCCGTTGATTTCCATGTCCGACCTCAGTGCTTGTCGGTCTTGCTGACCAGCCAGTCCATCAGCGCGAGCAGCACGCCGGAGACCACGAACACCACGTGGATGCCGACCAGCCAACCCAGTTCGCGGTCAGAAATGTCGGCGCCTTCGGCCAGCTTCATGAACGCCTTGAGCAGTGCGATGGCGCTGATGGCCACGATGGACGCGACCAGCTTCAGCTTCAGGCCCGCGAAGTCGACGACCCCCATCCAGCTCGGCCGGTCCTCGTCGTCGCCCGTGTCGATCTTGGAGACGAAGTTCTCGTAGCCCGACAGGATCACGATCAGCAGCAGATTGCCCGCCAGCGACAGGTCGATGAGCGTCAGCGCCATGAGGATCGCTTCCTCGGGCGACATGAACCCCAGGTGCGAGAGTTCCCTGACCCCCTCGCGGGCGAAGACCACGAACATGGCGGCCAGGGCAAAGACCAGCCCCACGTAGAACGGCGCCATCAGCCAGCGCGACCGGAACAGCCACAGCTCCAGATGCCGTTCGAAGGCCGGCTTGCGGGGCGAAGGGCGCGAGGGCTTCTGGACGTCGCTCATGGCGCAGACTGTTAGAGGCTCCGTCGCCGGGCGCAATATGGCCGGCGTCAGCCCCGCAGCCTGGCGCCCACGGCCTTGTCGGCTGCGGCCACGATCCGGGCGGAGAGGGCCTCGATCTCGGCGTCGGTCAGGGTCTTTTCGCGCGGCTGCACGACGACCTCGACGGCCACCGACTTCATCCCTTCAGGCACGCCCTGGCCCTGATAGACGTCGAACACGCGGGCGTCGGCGATCAGGGCCTTGTCGGCGCCAAGGATTGGCCGGACGAGGTCGCCCGCCGGCGTGTCGGCGCTGACGAGGAAGGCGTAGTCGCGGCGCAGCGGCATGAGCGCGGAGAGTTCCAGCGCCGCCTTGGTCTTCACGCCCTTGCGCTTGGGCTCGGGGATGGCGTCGAGGTTGATCTCGAAGGCCAGCATCGGTCCGTCGGCGTCCAGCGCCTTGAGCACGCGCGGGTGCAGCTCGCCGAACTCGGCGATCACCACCTTGGGGCCGAGCTGGAGCCGGGCCGAGCGGCCGGGATGCCACCAGCCGGCGTTCTGGCCCTGAACCACCTGCAGGTTCGGCGCGCCCAGTTCGTCCAGCAGGGCCAGCAGATCGGCCTTGAGGTCAAACAGCGGATCGCCGGCGGCCTTCACCCAGTGCTTCGGCGGGTGCGGCGCCAGCAGGGCGGTGACCGCGGTCCACTGGTCGCCGGGCTCGTCGCCGCGGAAGTTGGGGCCGACCTCGAACAGGGCCGCGTCGGCGAAGCCCTTGCGGGCGTTGCGCGCGGCGGCGTCGGCCAGGTTGCCCAGGGCCGAGGGCCGCATGGTGTCGAGGTCGGACGCGATAGGGTTGGACAGCACCAGCTTCGCGTCGCCGCCGCCGAACAGCTGCGCCCACTCGCGGCGCATGAAGCTCCAGGTCAGGGCCTCGGCATAGCCACGGGCAGCCAGCGCCCGGCGGGCGTTGCGCATCCGGGTCTGGCGTACGGTCAGCGCCCCGCCGGCGGGGCGGGAGATGGGCGGCAGGGGCGTGCTCGGCAGGGCGTCGAAGCCCTCGATCCGGGCGACCTCTTCCACCAGGTCGGCCTTGCCCTCGACGTCGCGGCGCCACGACGGCGGGGTGACGGCGTCGCCGTCCACCGCGAAGCCCAGCTTGGTCAGGATCTCGTCGATCCGGGCGGGGCTGACGTCCAGGCCTGACAGCTTCCGCACATAGGCGCGGTCGAAGGCGATGCCTTTCGGCGGCGCCGGCGCATGGCCGGCGACGCGCACTTCGGAGGCGACCCCGCCGCAGAGCTCCAGGATCAGCGCCGTCGCCAGCTCCAGCCCAGGGACCACCGACTCCGGATCGACCGTGCGGGCGAAGCGGTACTGGGCGTCGGAGTTGATGCCGGTGGTGCGGCCGGTCTGGGCCGTGCGGATCGGATCGAACCAGGCGCTCTCGACGAACACGTCGGTGGTCGCCTCGGAACAGCCCGTGGACTCGCCCCCCATGACGCCGCCGATGCCGATGGCGCCGGAGGCGTCGGCGATGACGCAGATGTCGGGTGTGACCGTATAGGTCTTGCCGTCCAGTGCGGCGACCTGTTCGCCCTCGCGGCCCAGCCGGGCCTCGATCACACCGCCGCTCAGCTTGCCCGCGTCATAGACGTGGAGAGGCCGGGCGCGGTCCAGCGAGATCAGGTTGGTCACGTCCACCAGGGCGTTGATCGGCCGCAGGCCCACCGAGATCAGCCGCTGCTGCAGCCAGGCCGGCGAGGGGCCGTTCTTCACGCCCTTGATCAGCCGGCCCGAGAACACCGGGCACGCGTCGCCGTCCACGCGGATCTCGATCGGGCAGGGGAAGGCGCCCGCGGTCGGAGCGGTCACATCGGGCTTCAGGGTTCCAAGGCCGACGGCGGCCAGGTCGCGGGCGATGCCGCGCACGCCCAGCCAGTCGGGCCGGTTCGGCGTGACCTCGAAGTCGATGGCGGCTTCCAGGCCCAGGACGTCAGCCGCGAGCGCGCCGACGGCCAGGTCGCCGGACAGCTCCATGATGCCGTCGGATTCCTCGGCGACCTCAAGTTCCTTCGCCGAGCAGAGCATGCCGTTGGAGACGACGCCGCGAACCGGTCGCGCCTCCAGGGTGACGCCCGAGCCCGGCACATAGGCGCCGATGGGGGCGTAGATGGTGGTCAGGCCCGCCCGCGCGTTCGGGGCGCCGCAGACGATCTCCAGACGGCCATCCTTCGTGTCGACCTGGCAGACCCGCAGCTTGTCGGCGTTGGGATGCTGCACGGCCTCGACGATGCGGGCGACCGAGAAGGCGGCCAGCTTGGAGCCGGGGTCTTCCACATGCTCGACCTCGAGGCCGGCCATGGTCATGGCGGCGACGACCTGGTCGACCGTGGCGGTCGTGTCGAGGTGCTCCTTGAGCCAGGAGAGGGTGAATTTCATCGCTCGGCTCCTTCGCCGACAATCTGGACCAGCCGGAAGCGCTCGCAGTTGAGCAGCATGTCCGGGGCGAACCCGCCGTTGCGGGTGAAATAGGACTGATGGGCCGCGCGCCAGGAAGCCAGCGTGCGGTCATCCTCGCCCTCGTCCGAGGCGAACTGGGCGTCCACCTCGTTGAAGCGGCGCTGGGTCAGCTCGACGGTCTCCAGCACGCAGCGGATGTCGCCGGCGCTGTTCTTCACTGCCCAGGGCTTGCCCACCTCGGCGCCCTTCAGGCCCTCGGCGGCGTCCCAGCAGGTGGCGGTCTTCCTGCCCTCAAGGACAAGGTGCAGCAGTTCGTCGGCCAGTTCCGGGCCGTCGCCGAACCGGTGGACCTCCAGGCCGTTCCAGGTCTCGGGGGTCATGACAGCCCCGTGGCCGGGTTCGGCGCCTGGAAGGCCGAGAAGCCGTAGTGGTCCAGCCAGCGCACGTCGGCGGCGAACATGTCGCGCAGGTCGGGCATGCCGTACTTCAGCGTGCCCAGCCGGTCGACGCCGAAGCCGAAGGCGAAGCCCTGCCACTCGTCGGGATCCAGGCCGCAGTTCTTAAGCACGTTGGGATGGACCATCCCGCAGCCGACGATCTCCATCCAGTCGTTGCCCTGGCCGATCTTCACGTCGCCGCCCGAGCGGTCGCACTTCACGTCCATCTCGGCCGACGGCTCGGTGAACGGGAAGTGGTGCGGCCGGAAGCGGGTCTCGACCACAGGGGTCTCGAAATACCGGCTGATGAAGGTGTCCACGGTCCACTTCAGGTGGCCCATGTGGATGTTGCGGTCGATCACCAGGCCTTCGATCTGGTGGAACATCGGCGTGTGGGTGGCGTCCGAGTCCGAGCGATAGGTGCGGCCGGGCACGATGATGCGGATCGGCGGCGTCTGGCCGGTGGCGATCCAGGCGGGCAGCTTCTGGTTCTGGCCCTGCAGCATGGCGCGGATCTGCACCGGGCTGGTGTGGGTGCGTAGGAGCTTGCGCTGGCCGGTCCCGTCCTCGGGCAGCCAGAAGGTGTCGTGCATCTCCCGCGCCGGGTGCTTGGGCGGGAAGTTCAGCGCGGTGAAGTTGTGGAAGTCGTCCTCGATGTCCGGACCTTCGGCCAGCGCGAAGCCCATGTCGGCGAAGACGGCGATCATCTCGTCCATGACCTGCATCGTCGGGTGCACCCGGCCGCGGCGCAGCGGGGCGGGCGGCAGGGACAGGTCGACGCCCGCGGCGGCCAGACGCGCGTCCAGCTCGGCGGCCTCCAGGGCGGCCTTTTTTTCAGCGATGGCGGTGGCGACGGCGTCGCGCAGGCCGTTGATCTTCGGGCCCTGCTCGCGGCGCTCGTCGGGTGTCATCCGGCCCAGCGTCTTCAGCAGCTCCGAGATCGATCCGGACTTGCCCAGCGCCTCGACGCGGACGGCTTCAAGGGCCGCCACATCGGCGGCGGCGGCGACACGGGCCGAGAGCTCGGCTTCGAGGTTTGAGAGGTCAGTCATGGGACGGGTGTCCTAGCCTTAGGTCTTCACGGGGTGAAGGGGCTACGAAAAAGCCCCCCGGCTGTTCGGCCGGAGGGCTTCTGAAAGCTGCAGGTCGTGAGACCCAGGCTTAAGCCAGCGCGGCGCGAACCTTGTCGGCGATGGCCTTGAACGCAACCGGATCGGCGCCGGCGATGTCGGCGAGGACCTTACGGTCGATCTCGATCCCGGCCTGGTCAAGGCCGTGAATAAACTGCGAGTAGGTGAAGCCTTCCGTGCGGGCCGCAGCATTGATGCGCTGGATCCACAGGGACCGGAACATCCGCTTGCGGACCTTGCGGTCGCGGTAGGCGTACTGGCCGGCCTTGTCCACGGCCGCCTTGGCGGTGCGGATGGTGTTCTTGCGGCGCCCGTAGAAGCCCTTGGCCTGCTCGAGAACCTTCTTGTGCTTGGCGTGGGCGGTGACGCCCCTTTTAACGCGTGCCATCTGTCAGGCTCCTCTTAGGAA
>CAUJHW010000032.1 GCA_963205005.1 Pseudomonadota bacterium | reverse complement strand
CGCCTTCATCGACATGCACCGCGCCGCCTACGACCTGCCCAACAGCCAGGTGGCGCTCGTCGGCTTCAGTCAGGGCACGATGATGGCGCTGCACGTCGGCCCCCGACGGCCGGAGGCCCTGGCCGGCATCGTCGGCTATTCGGGCATGCTGGCCGACCCCGAAGCCCTGCAGACCGAAATCCAGACCCGCCCGCCCCTGCTGCTGGTCCACGGCGACGCCGACCCCATGGTTCCCTTCGCCGCCATGGGCCAGGCCCGGGCCGCCTGCGAGGCCCTCGGCTTCAACGTCGCCACGCACGCCTCCCCCGGCCTCGGCCACAGCATCGACGAACCGGGCCTGCGCCTGGGCGGCGAGTTCCTGGCAGGCGCACTGGTCGCCGCCTAGCTCGAGGTCGTTTCTTCCGCGTCGCCACGGCTCACCGGGAAGCTGACATTAAGGACGTCCTTCCCCCGCAAGGGAAAGCGGCTGACAACCCTCAGCTGATCTTCGCCGCGATCTCCGCAGCCAGGGTTTTCAGCTCGTCCATGTCGGCCATGCCGCCCTCGCCATGCCGCCCCAGCGCCATGCCGTCCCAGCGCGGGATGATGTGGACGTGCAGGTGAAAGATCGTCTGGCCCGCTGGCGCCCCGTTGAATTGGGTAATGACGATGCCGTCCGGGTTCAGCGCCGCGCGCACAGCCTTCGCCACCCGCTGCACGCCCAGCATCAACGGCCCCAGCGTCTCGGGCGCCTCTTCCAGCAGGTTGCGCGCCGTCGAGTGCTTGGGGATCACAAGGGTGTGGCCGCGGGCCTGCGGGAACACGTCCATGAATGCATAGACGTGCTCATCCTCGAACACGCGGGCGGCCGGCATCTCGCCCCGCAGGATCTTCGCGAAGATGTTGCTCGCGTCGTAGGTCCCGTCGAGGCTCATGGCGTACTCCCAAGGTGATTGGCCCCCTCGGTAGCAAATCCGCGCCCGCGGGGGGAGCGCCCGCCCGCGATCAGGTGACGTTGACGGTGATCGTGACCCGTTCGTCGGCGTTGGGCGGCGTGCCGTCCTTGCGTTTGAACACGAAAGTCAGGGCCTGCTGGCCCTTGGCCGCGCCGATGAAGTCGAAGGTCTCCAGCTGCTGGGCGCCATTGGCGGGCGGCTGGACGTTTCGGCCCTGCAGCTTCAGCGCCGCCGTCGCGGGCTCGGTCTCCAGCACCCAGGAACCCTGCTCAGGCCACAGGTTGCCCCAGCGCACATGCATGGGCTGGTCGACGGACAGGTCGATGTTCGCCCCGTTGATCGGCGTGTCAACGTTCTGGGGGATCGGCGCGCAGGCCGCGAGCATCAGCATCCCTGCCGCCGCCAACCCCAGGAGTCCCCGCTTCGCCGCGACCATGATCCTGCTTCCCGCCCAGTTTGCGATTTCGCCGTCTTGCGGGCAGGCTAGGATCGGCGTTCGGCGGCGCCTTGATCGCCGTCAAAAGGCAGGTTGCCCGCCGGGCCGTCGCACGAGGTTCAGATGCCGCCCTCTCCCGCCGCGAAGCCCTCGTCCATGACCGCCCGTCAGGAAAAGTGGTTCGCTTCGGTCGTCGAAAGCCTGCAGGCCGAGACCGGCAAGTCCCTGGACGAATGGGTGGCCATCGCCCTGACCTGTCCCGAGACGAAGCCCGGCGCGCGGAAGGCCTGGTTCAAGGCCGTCCACGGCATCGGGACCAACCGCGCCAGCATCATCCTCGGCAAGGCCTTCCCCGAGACCGCCCACTGGGCCAGGCCCGACGACCTGCGTGACACGATGTGGGTCGATGAGAGCGACCGCGCGATCCTGGCGGCGGTGGAGACCGCGGTCGCCGACATGCCTGGCCTGGTCAGCGCCCAGCGAAAGAGCTTCACCGCCTTCTCCCGCGAGTTCCAGTTCGCCGCGATCCGCCCGGCGAAGGGCGGCGGCGCGGTGCTGGGCCTGGCGCTGGAGCCGTCGACGGATCCGCGGCTTGAGGCGCCGAAGCGCGAGAGCTGGAGTGAGCGCCTGAAGTCCGTGCTGCCGCTGGCAGGGCCCGCCGACGTGGACGCGGGCGTGAAGGCGCTGCTGAAGGACGCCTGGGCGAAAAGCTGAACGCTCGCTATCCCGCTCATCCCGGCGAATGCCGGGACCCAGTTGGATGGCCGCTGAAGAGGCCTGCATGGCACGGAGGTCCTCCCACAAACACCTGACCCCAGGATCTGGGTCCCGGCATACGCCGGGATGAGCGGTGTTGGCCGGTCCTAGCCCTCCGCCTTGAACGGGGAGTACTCCTCCTCAAGCCACTCCATCTCCTGCTCCACCCCGGCGCGTTCCTGCTCGAGGAAACGCTCCACCGGCCCGCGCAGCATGGGGTCGGCGATGTAGTGGGCGGAGAAGACGGGCTTGGGCAGGTAGCCGCGGGCGATCTTGTGCTGCCCTTGCGCGCCCGCCTCGACCCGAGGCAGGCCGTGCTCAATGGCCCACTCGATAGCCTGGTAGTAGCAGAGCTCGAAGTGCAGGAACGGCACGTCCTCGACGCAGCCCCAGTGGCGGCCATAGAGGCAGTCGCCGCCGATCAGGTTGAGCGCGCCGGCGATCCAGCGCCCCTCGCGCCTCGCCATCACCAGCAGCACCTGGTCGGCCATCCGCTCGCCAAGTTGCGAGAAGAACGCCCGGGTCAGATAGGGCCGGCCCCACTTGCGCGAGCCGGTGTCCATGTAGAACTGGAAGAAGGCGTCCCAGTGTTCTTCCGTCAGGTCCGCGCCGGTCAGGCAGACGATCTCGGCCTGCGCCTGCGCATCCCGGCGTTCGCGGCGGATGGTCTTGCGGCGGCCCGACGACAGCGCGGCCAGGAAGTCCTCGAAGGCCTGATAGCCCCGGTTCTGCCAGTGGTACTGCTGCCCCTCCCGCAGCCCCATGCCGTGGACCCCGGTCCAGCGCCACTCGTCCTCGGTGAGGAAGTTGATGTTGAGCCCGGACGCGCCATAGCGCTCGCAAAGGGTCAGCGCCCCACCCAGCAGCAGCGTCCTGGCCTCACCCTCGTCCACGTCGGGCCGGACCAGCAGTCGGGCGCCCGTCGCCGGCACGAATGGCGCAGCCGACAGCAGCTTGGGATAGTAGCGCCCGCCCGCCCGCTCATAGGCGTCGGCCCAGGCGTGGTCGAAGATGTATTCGCCCTGGCTGTGAGACTTCAGGTACAGCGGCATGACCGCCGCGACCCGGCCGCCCTCGTCCTCGACACTGATGTGCTGCGGCCCCCAGCCGGTGCGCTCGACCGCGCAGCCCGACTGCTCCAGCGCATCCAGGAAGTCGAAGCGGATGAACGGATTGGCGTCGTAGTCGGGGTTGCGGGCGCAGGCGTCCCAGGCGTCGCGGCCGATCTCGGCGATCCGTCGGGAAACCTTGGCCGCCGGCCTCAGGCTCACGCGGCGAACCCCTCGAAGATCAGGTTGTCGCAGTGGTCCTTCACCGGGTCCCACTGCTCGGGCTTGCGGACCGTCCAGGCCACGACAGGCATCCCCTCGGCGCGGAGCTGGGTGGCGCGCGGATGCGGCAGGACATCGAGGCTCAGTGCCAGGAAGTGCGGCCGGGCCAGTTCCACCTGCTCCAGACGGGCGTAAGCCTTGCGCTGGTCCTCGGCGAGGGTGGCGGGCCGGGTCCACGCCCAGCTGTCCAGCCCGCGCAGCACGCCCGGATAGTGGTCTGCATACCAGGCGTGGGAATAGGGATTGAACCCGATGATGCACAGCGGACCGGCGTGGTCGGCGATGATCTCGTGGACCCGCTTCTCCAGCGGCCCGACCTCGCCGAAGGGGGTCTTCAGCTCGATGTGCACCATGGCCCGGCGGCCGATCAGCGCCAGGGTCTCAAGCAGGGTCGGGATCTTCTCCTCTGACCCCGCCAGGCGGATCTCAGCCAGATCGGCGACAGTTCGGTCGCGGATGCGGCCCTCCAGGCCGGTCATCCGCGTCAGGGTGTCGTCGTGAAAGACCACGGCCTCGCCGTCGGACGACAGGTGGACGTCCAGTTCGACGCCGTAGCCCGCGGCGCAGGCCGCCTGGAACGCGCCCAGCGAGTTCTCCGGCGGCCCGTCCGGGCTCCAGAGTCCGCGGTGGGCGACCGGCGGATGGAACAAAAGCTCCCAAGCCTCGCCGAAGCGGTTTTTCACGACAGCGCCACCACCGCGTCGACCTCGACGGCGAAGTTCATCGGCAGGCGGTAGACACCCACGGCCGAGCGGGCATGCCGCCCGGCATCGCCGAATACCTCGACCATCAGGTCCGAGCAGCCGTTCACCACCTGCGGGATCTCGAAGAACGTCGGGCCCGCCTGAACGAACCCGCCCAGCTTGACCACGCGGGCCACCCGGCCGAGATCGCCGTCGCAGGCCGCCTTCATCTGGGCCAGCAGGCTGAGGCCGCACAGGCGCGCGGCGCGCTTTGCGGTTTCCAGGTCAACCTCCTCACCGACGACGCCGCGGATCCCTCCGCTTGAATCGAGCGAGACCTGTCCAGATATGTGGAGCAGGTCACCGACGCGCACGAAGGGCACGTAGTTGGCGACAGGGGCGTTGGGCTTGGGCAGTTCGATACCAAGCTCGGCGAGGCGGTTTTCGATGCGGGACATGGCCACACGTCTACCCCCCGTCCGGCCAAGAAAAAAGGGCCGGCCCTCTCGGACCGACCCTCTTGGGTACGCTTTACGCTTACTGGCAGGATCGCCCGGCGCTCTGCAGCGCCGGGCGCCCCGGCTTCCGGTACTTCGGAAGTCTTAACGGACGGCCTGGAACTTCTCGACGGCGGCGGTGACGCGCTCGTTGAGGGGCTTCATGGATTCCTTGACCGACGAAGAGACGGTCTCGGTCATCTTGCCGAATTCCGACATGTAGGTTTCCAGCGCCGACTTGGCGAAGGCGGTCTGCAGTTCGACCACTTCCTGGACGCTCTTGGCGCCGGCCAGCGACTTGGCGGCCGACACCTGGGTATCGAACACGGCCTTGGAGAAGGCCATCGCCTGGGCGCCCAACGCTTCGGCGCCCTTGGCCGAGGCAGTGGCGGAGGCGACGACGGCCTCGAGGTTCTTCTTGGAGTAGGTGTTCATCTCGTTCATCGCGGCCAGGCTCTTTTCCACGCCTTCCTTGAAGGCGACGTTGGAGGCGGCGGTGAACTGTTCGACGGTGTTCTTGGCGGTTTCGGCGGCGGCCATGGGGAAGCTCCTTGGGGGGATTGGCGGATGGGCTGGCGGTGGGGCTTCAGGCCCCGGATGACACCCTGCTTGTTTCATGTTGCACTGCAGCAGTCAACCGATTTTTGTGCACTGCAACATAGGCCGGTCCGCCCGCTTTGAAGGCGCCGCGACATTTCCGCCCGTTCAAACCTTGTTTACTCTCCTGCAAGGGTAAGGCTGCCATGCTACCTCCTTCCACAGGCGGCGCAGTGGCCGTCTCAACGCTTTGATTCGACGGACGAAGCATGATCCAGCACGCTCGCCGCCTGTTGCTTTCCCTAGGTCTGGCCTCGGCCATGGCCCTCGGCGCAGCGACGTCCGCCGCTCAGGCGCAGGTCCCCTACTTCCAGCTCGTCCCGCAGAACTCGTCGAAGTACGCCTCGATCGTGGTGGACGCGAAGACCGGCGAAGTGCTGTACGGCAAGCGCGCGGACAGCCCCCGGTATCCCGCCTCGATCACCAAGGTGATGACCCTCTACCTGGCCTTCGAGGCCCTGGCTTCGGGCAAGATCCACCTGGACGACCCTGTGGTGTTCTCGCCCCGGGCCGCGGCGCAGTCGCCCACCAAGCTGGGCGTGCGGGCCGGCGATTCGATCACCGTCTCCGAAGCCATGCAGGGCATGGTCACCCGCTCGGCCAACGACGCCGCCGTGGCGATGGCCGAGAAACTGGGTGGCACCGAGCAGCGCTTTGCCGCGCTCATGACCCTGCGCGCGCAGGAGCTCGGGATGGTCAACAGCCACTTCGCCAACGCCTCCGGCCTGCCGGACAGCCGCCAGATCACCACGGCGCGCGACATCGCGATCCTGTCGCGGGCGGTGATGCGCGACTACCCCCAGTACTATCGCCTGTTCTCGACCAAGAACTTCGAGTTCCGCGGCCAGAACATCCGCAACCACAACGGCCTGCTCTATCGCATGGACGGGGTGGATGGACTGAAGACCGGCTTCACCAACGCCTCGGGCTTCAATCTCGCCGTCTCGGCGGTGCGGGACAATCGCCGCCTGATCGCCGTCGTCATGGGCGGCCCGACCACCGCGACCCGCGACAAGATCGCCGAGGGCCTGCTGCTGACCGGGTTCGACGTGATGAACCGCCGCGCCCGCGGCGAGCAGATCACCGTCGCCCAGAACTTCTTCGAACCCCCCGCCCTGTCCGGCGCGCCCGAGCCGTCGATGGCCCAGGGCGACAGCGACGACATGCGGATCGTCATGGCCTCGAGCACGCCGCCGACCCGCACCTCGAAGATCCAGATCGTCGAACCCAAGACCGTCCCCAAGCTGAACGGCAAGGGCAAGGCCGAGGCCGGCGGCAAGTGGACTGTCCAGGTGGGAACGTTCCAGAACCGCGCCGACGCCCGCGAGCAACTCTCGCTGATGGAAAAGAAGTACGGCAGGCACTTCAACGACGCCCGCGCGGTCGCCGAGAAGGACGCCGGCAAGTACCGCGCCCGCTTCGGCGGACTGAGCGAAGCCGAGGCCAAGGACGCCTGCAAGGCGCTCAAGGCCCGCAAGCAGCCCTGCCTGGTGATGTCGCCGCGGGGCTGACGCTCCACCGACCTATTTCGAAAGCAACCGGTCCCGCGCCGCGTTGAGCTGCGCCGCCAGACCGGCGGTGCCGCCCTTGTCAGGATGCACGGCCCGCATCAGGCGGGTGTAGGCGGCCTTTATGTCCTGAGGGGTGGCGTCAGCGCCGACACCCAGGATGCGCCGGGCTTCATCCAGGCTCATGCGGTCGCGGCCGGTCTTCGACGCCGGCGACGGCGATGCGCCCTTGCGGGCGGAAGCCGCCAGGCCCAGCCCGACTACCGTCAGCACGATCCCGCTGCCCCACCCTCCCCGCACGCTGACGAACACGGCAGCGGTGAAGCAGGCGAGCGCCATGGCTCCGGTGAGCAGGCGCCATTCGCGGCGCTTCAGGATCGGAGTCCTGCGCCCCGCCGCCCAAAGGTAGAGCGCCAGCAGCGCGCCCCCGACGGCGAGGTACAGCATGGGACTATTCCGCCGCGATCCGCTCGCTCTCGTCCAGGCCGTTGAAGCCCAGGGCGATCATCAGCGCCCGCAGTTCCTGGCGCGCGGCCACATGCTGCAGGCTCATAGCCACCGGCCGGATCGTCGGCGACAGGTCCGCCACGGTCAGGCCGAACGGGAACAGCTCGCGATAGATCACCCGGTCGCGCAGGCCGGGGCCGACGCGGAAGCCCACCTTGCGCGACAGAGCCTGCACCCGCTCGTCCAGGCGCTTGCGGTTGCGGGCCTCGGTCGGAGCCAGGCGGTTGCGCAGGACGACCCAGTCGATCTGCTTGCGCTCGGCGGTCGCGCGCCGCTTGCGGCTGGCCCAGACGGTCTCGGCGTAGAGGCTGTGACGCTTCAGATCCAGGGTGACCGGATCCACCACGCCCAGCATGTCGAAGTCGACGAAGCTGTCGTTCATCGGGGTGACGACAAGGTCAGCGCGCTCATGGGCGGCGCGCATGATGGCCGTGTCGGCGCCGGGGGTGTCGATCAGCACGAAGTCGGCCTGACCGGACACCTCGGCGAAGGCGGATTCAAATCGGGCCAGCTGCTCGGCGTCCGGCGCCTTGGCCAGCGCGTCTCCGGCGCTGCTGATCGGATGCTGGATCGGCATCGGCGCATCCACCCCGTTGGCCGCCAGCCAGGCGGCGCGGTTGGCGAAGAAGTGGCCGAGCGTCTGCTGGCGCAGGTCGAGGTCCAGCACCGCGACGCGCGCGCCGCCGTGCAGCAGGGCCGTGGCGATGTGGATGGCGAGCGTCGACTTCCCCGCCCCGCCCTTTTCGTTGCCGACCACGATGACGCTGGCCTGGCCCATGTGTCTCTCACTCCCCGACAGTCGCCCGCACAGGCCGACTCAATTGGCCCTACGTGAGCGCGCGCAGCGGGCCGGCGTCAACGCCGATGACCGCTCCGTCAGGATGGACTTGGCAGAGCGCCATCGCCATAAGCCGCGCCATGTCAGCGCCCCTTCCCGTTGCCCGCACCGTCGCTGATCTGCGCGCGCAGGTGGGCGCATGGAAATCGTCCGGGCTGCGGGTGGGTTTCGTGCCGACCATGGGCGCATTGCACGAGGGCCACCTTTCGCTGGTGCGCCTGGCAGGGGCCCGCGCCGACCGCGTGGTGGCCAGCGTCTTCGTCAATCCAACCCAGTTCGGTCCCAACGAGGACTTCGACGCCTACCCCCGCGATGAAGGCCGAGACGCGGCCCTGCTTGCGGGCGCCGGGTGCCATCTGCTGTTCGCCCCCTCCGTGGGAGAAATGTATCCGCCCGGCGCCTCGACCACGGTGACGGTCGCCGGAGTCTCGGAGCCTCTGGATGGCCTGGCGCGGCCCGGTCACTTCGCCGGCGTCGCTACGGTCGTCACCAAGCTGCTCAACCAGTGCGCCCCGAACGTGGCGGTGTTCGGCGAGAAGGACTTCCAGCAACTGCAGGTGATCCGCCGCCTTGTCCGCGACCTAGACATTCCCGTCGAGATCGTCGGCGGCCCCACGGCGCGGGCGGACGACGGCCTGGCGCTGTCATCCCGCAATGCCTACCTCACCGCCGACGAACGCCCTGTCGCCGGACGGCTCAACGTGGTGCTTTCCGAGGCCCTGCGGCGGTTGCGGAACGGTGAGGACGTCTCGGCGATCGAGACCTGGGCCGTGGCTCAGCTGCTCGCCGCAGGCTTCAGCTCGGTGGACTACGTGGAGGCCCGCGCACCCGACACCCTCGACCGCCTGGGCCCCGGCGCAACGGCCGGGCCGATCCGCGTGCTTGCCGCCGCCCGTCTCGGGCGAACGCGGCTCATCGACAACATGGGCGACTAGAAGACCCAGCTACCAGGCGCCCGCCTCGCGGAGCCTTCGGGCCAGGTCTTCCGGGATCTCGCCGAACTCAGCCGTGTCGAGATCCGGCGGCGCGTCCTTGGGCTCCAGATAGCGCCAGCCCTGGAACGCGCGCCGGGGCGTGGGCGCGACCCGGACGATCTCGTCGTCGAGAAGGATTTCGCACCGGGCCGTAACGCCCTCACCCACCGTGTTCACAGCAAGAATCCGCTGGCGGCAGAGGATCACGCCCTTGAACACCCGGTAGATCGAGCCGCCGTCAATCATTTCAGCGCCACGCTTGGGCGTCATCCGCGTGCGCAGGATCCAAGGTTGCCCCGTCTGGCCGCTGTGTGCGCGCCAGTCCAGCAGGTCCTCGATGGTGGCGGCGCCCACCACCAGCTTGATCATGTGCAGGGACATGGCGCGGACTTAGGGCCGCACCCGCGGCTTGGAAAGCCCTACTCCGCCCAGCGAGGCTTGCGCCGCTCGATGAAGGCTCGGACGCCTTCCTGGCCCTCGTCGCCCACCCGGACCGAGGCGATGCGGTGCGCGGTAAGTTCCATCAGGTCCCGGTTGATCGGCCGACTGGCCACCTCGTCCACCAGCCGCTTGGAACCGGCCACGGCTTCCGGCCCGCAGGCCAGGATGTCGCCGGCGATCTTCACGGCGGCGGCTTCGAGCGCGGCCACGTCCGGCACGACCTGCGTGATCAGGCCGATCTTCTCGGCGTAGGCGGCGTCGAAGACCCGGGCGGTGGCGAAGAGGCCCCGGGCGTTGCGGGGGCCGATGGCCTGGACGACATACGGGCTGATGGTAGCGGCGACGAGCCCCAGGCGGGCCTCCGAGAAGCTGAAGTTCGTCCCCTCGACGGCGATGGCCATGTCGCAGGCAGCCGCGAGGCCCGCGCCGCCCCCGAAAGCTCCGCCCTCGACCAGGGCGACGGTCAGGACCGGAAGGTCGTGCAGGGCCTTGAGCATCTTCGCCAGTTCGAAGGCGTCGGCGCGGTTGTCGTGCTCGGTGTGGTCCAGCGCGGTGCGCATCCAGCCGAGGTCGGCGCCGGCCGAGAACGTCCCGCCGGCTCCGCGGAGGAACACCACCCGCACGCCCTCGGCGCCGGCCAGGGTGTCGAACGCCTCGAGCAGCGCCGAGATCAGGTCGGCGTCGAAGGCGTTCTTCCGTTCCGGACGGTTGAGAATCACAGTCACCGCGCCAGCCTCGGTGGCCTCGATATCCACCAGGTTCGAGGTGGCGCTGACGTCAGGGGCCTCGACGAGCGGATCGGCGATCGGGTTGGTCATGGGCGGCGCTCCGGTTGATCCGCGCAGGCATAGCCCTACGCGGCGCGCGACGCTACGCTCCCTGATCGTGGCCAACCTGCCTGACATACCTGTCGATTCGGCGCTGGCGCGGCTGTTCCGCCACCCGCGCACCCAGGCCGAGACCATCTGGTTCTCCGTGCCGGGCGGCCAGAAGCTGTTCGGACAGGGCGACGCCTCGGACATGCTGTTCGTGGTGCGGACCGGACGCCTCGGCGCCTTCCGCCGCGAGGCCGGGCAGGAGTCGCAGTTCCTCGGCATCATCCGCCCCGGAGAGCCTGCCGGCGAGATGGCGCTGATCGGGGGTGTGCCCCACTCGGCCGATGTCTACGCGCTGCGCGATTCCGAAGTCTTCGCCGTGCCCAAGGACGTGTTCTTCGAGGCCTGCGACGCCGATGGCGGGGTGATGACCGAACTGGCGCGGCTGATGATCCTGCGCACCCGCCAGACGGCGCGGCGCGGACCGGTCGGCGACCCTTCGGTGTTCGGCTTCGTGGCCGTCGGCCGGCCCGGACCGATCCGGCCGCTGGTGGAGCGCATCGAGCGCGAGATCCAGGCTCTGGGCTACCAGGCCACGACCATCGGCGCGGAGGCCGCCTCGGCGCCCACCGAATGGTTCTCCGAGGTCGAGCGGGTCCATGACTATGTGCTGTACGTGGCCGAGCGGGACGAGACCGCCTGGGCGCCCTTCGTGCCCCGCCAGGTGGACCGGCTGTTCCAGGTGGCCCGTGGCGACCGCCCCCCTCAGACCCAGGGCAGCCCGCCGGGTGCGGCGACCCTGCAGGAACAGGGCCTTGTCGACCTGCTGCTGGTCCAGCCGGCCGGCCTGGAGCGGCCCAGCGGGTCCGAGGCCTGGCTCGATTCAACCGGCGCGCAGCGGATCTTCCATGTGCGCCGGGGGCACGACCCCGACTTCGCGCGGCTGGCCCGGGTGATCACAGGCCAGTCGGTCGGGCTGGTCCTGTCCGGCGGCGGTGCGCGGGCCTATGCCCATGTGGGCGCGATACGGGCCCTGCGCGAGCGGGATGTGCCGCTGGACTTTGTCGGCGGCTCCTCCATGGGGGCCATCGTCGCGGCCGGGCTCGCCATGGGATGGGACCAGGTGGAGATGGACCGCCGGCTTCACCAGGCCTTTGTCGACACCAGCCCCCTGGACGACATCGCCCTGCCGCTTCTGGCCATGACCCACGGCGTGAAGGTGAGCGAACGCCTGCACACTCACTTTGGCGAGACGCAGATCGCAGACCTCTGGCTGCCCTTCTATTGCCTGTCCTCAAATCTCACCACGGGCGCCTACCAGTTGCACCGGCGGGGCTCGCTCCGCCATTCGCTGCGCGCCTCGATCGCCCTGCCCGGGGTGATGCCCCCCGCCACCGACGGCCAGAACGTGCTGGTCGACGGGGCGGTGATGAAGAACTTCCCGGCCGACATCATGCGCGCCGCCCAGGCGGGGCCGATCGTCGGCGTCGACGTCACGACTTCGCGCAGCATCACCGCCGACGACGTGGCCCGGCCGTCGTCCGTGTGGCGCTGGTTCTGGTCGGGCCAGTGGCGCAACGGTCCGCCGATCGTCTCGCTGCTGATGCGGACGGCCACGGTGTCGACCGGCCGCGACCTCGCGGCCGCCCGCGAGGCCACCGACCTGCTGATCCAGCCCGACGTCTCCAAGATCGAAATCCGCGACTGGGGCGCCTACGACGAGGCGGTCGAGGCCGGCTACAAGGCCACGATCGCCGCCCTCGACAAGCTCACCCGGCCGATCAGCCAGCTCCGCCGCCGCCAGAGCCTGCGCGAACAGCAGGCAGCCGGTGCGGTGATGACGCCCTTCATGGCCTCGGTGCACACCGCCGCGGAATGACCCTTTGCAGCCGGCGCAGGGCGTCCCATAGTCGGGGTCCTGTTCAACAGCTGAAAGGAGGTGACCCAGTGTCTCATAGCAATGGCCTTAGCGCGGTAGCCGCGACCTGGACCTCCGCTAGTGGGGTCTGCGCCTAAGCCTCTGGTTTGGCATTAGGTCGCGCACCGCTCTGCGGTCCGACTATGGAAGGGCCGTCCCGGCAACGGGACGGCCCTTTACTATTTGGGGGCGGGTGGCGGCGGCGTGTCGCCCCTGGCGGGCTCGTAGCGGATGGGAATGTTGATCAGGCCGCCCACCGTGGGAAGCCCCTCCGCGGTCCAGGTCGTCATCCTGAAGGCCGGGGTAAGCGCCAAGGCGGCAGCGCCGACGCCCGCGCCCAGGGGCTGCTCGGAAACCACCGAACACCCCTTCAGACTGCCCCCCTGTTCCACCGTGCAGGCAATAGTCGCGCGGGTCGTGCCCTTGAGCATGAGGCTCGCGAAGGCCGCATTCATTTGATCGTTGGTGGGCAGTGCGGCCCAACTGGGCTTTCCAATAACGGGCTCGCCGCCCCCAAGCATGCCCGGGTCGAAGGTTACGGGCAGATGCACCGCCACCTTGTGAGTCGCCTTTCGCCCCTCGTCGTTGGTCACCGCGATACGGAACTGCCTGGCGAGTGACTTGGCCGCCGTGTCGAAGCCATAGCCACGAGGCTCGCTGATACCGGTGGAACAGTCCTTGAGGCGTCCATCCTCACCCATGGCGCAAGAGACTGTCGCCCGGCCGCCAATACCCGCTTCGCGGGCCTTCCTGGGATAGGCCGCCGACACGTCCGTGTAGCTGGGCGCTTCGATCCACGGCAGGTTCGGGGGCAGCACCCTCTTGCTGCCAACAGATTCCATGCCGCCCTCGGGCACCGTGAAGGTGATGGGGATCCGGGCCTGGCTGGCCACGGGCACGCCATTCAATGTAGCCGGCCGCATCATGAACTGCGGCGTCAGGGCGATTGCCGCCGAGCCGAACCCCTTGCCTGCCGGCGACTCATCCACGACCGTGCAGGCATTGAGCGCGCCCTGTGGCGTGATGTTACAGGAGATGGTCGCCTTCCCGCTGATACCCCGCTTGAAAGCCTCGGACGGGAAGACCGCCATCAGTTCCTGCAACGAGGGCTTCCGCTTCCAGTCGGCGTTTACGAAGGTCCCGGGCGGCGGCTTCAATGTCTCGGCGCTGATTGCCTGAGAAGACGCGCAGGCGACAAGTGTGGCCACGGCCGTCCTGAAGATCCATCCGGCCACGACCATGCCCCCCATTGAGACCTGATGTTTGCGCGCGCCCCGCGACTTGGCAACCCTGGCGAGAACATCCGGATCCTGGACTGATTGCATTACCTCCAAGGTCATGGACCTGCCTCCCCGCCCGACTAAGCTCGGCCCCATGACCAGCCCCCACAGACCCGTCGGCGAACATCTGCGCGAATGGCGCACGCGCCGGCGGATGAGCCAGATGGACCTGGCGCTGGAGGCCGAGATCTCCACCCGGCACCTGAGCTTCCTGGAGACCGGCCGCGCCCAGCCCAGCCGGGAAATGGTGCTGCACCTGGCCGACCAGCTGGAGGTGCCGCTTCGCGAGCGGAACGTGATCCTGGTGGCGGCCGGATTCGCGCCGGTGTTCCCGGAGCGCGGCCTCGACGATCCGGGCCTGGCCGCCGCCCGCCGGGCGGTGGATGTCATCCTGACGGCGCACGAGCCCTATCCCGCGCTGGCGGTGGACCTGCGCTGGAACCTTGTGGCGGCAAACGCCGCAATGGCGCCGATGATGGCCGGCGTGGACCCTGAACTGCTGACCGGAACCGTCAACGTCATCCGGCTGTCGCTGCACCCGAAGGGGCTCGCGCCCCGGATCGCCAACCTCGGCGAATGGCATGCCCACATCGTCGAGCGGCTGCGGCGGCAGGTGGAACTGACGGCCGACCCGGGCCTCGCCGACCTGATCGATGAGATCCGCGGCTATCCCAGGCCACCCGCGCCTGACCGACGGCCCGAGGACTATGGCGGGGTCGCAATCCCCTTCCAGCTGATGGTCGGCGACAGCCTGATGTCCTTCTTCGGCACGACCACCGTGTTCGGCACACCGGTGGACATCACCCTGTCAGAGCTGACCCTGGAGACCTTCTTTCCGGCCGACGCCGCCACGGCCGAGGCCCTGCGGCTGGCGCACGACGCACGGCGCGCAGCGGCCTAGGGAATCGAGCGCTTGTCGTTGATGAAGTCGACGTCCGGGTTCTCGCCGATGAACATTGAGATCGCTTCGACGAACAGGCCCTGACCGCCCCAGGCGGGCGGCGCGAACTTCGGGACCGGCAGGAAGGCCGCTTTCCAGGCGGCATAGTCGTCGAACCACATCTCGGCCACCCGGGGATAGGGCGCGGCGGCGCTGACAGCCGAATAGGCCGCATAGCGCTTCAGGCCCGGCAGCTTCGCCACCTCTTTCGCGTGAACGTCGCGGTACCAGGCATCCCCCTGCTCAGGCGTCACGCCCTTCGGATAGCGGAAGAAGATGATCCAGCGGAGGTAGGGCGTCTCCTTCGGCGGGGTGTCGCGGTTGACGAACACCTGCTGCGGATTGACCGGCAATGTCGCCGTGACCGAGTCAAACGGCGGCGAGGCCCAGCCGCCTGGCGGCGGGGTGAATGAGGCCAGCCCTCCGCCATAGACGTTGTTCGGGCGGCTCTCCCGGAAGTCCTCAAGGCTGTCGAAATGGATCTCGGTCATCCGCCCGTACTGTAGCGGATAGGCCTTCCGCGCCTCTTCGGGCGGCAGATAGCTGCGGAAGGAGGTGTAGTTGCGCTGCCAGGCCTTGAAGGCGCGGCGCACCTGAGGCGCGTGGAAGGTCATGTACCAGCGGTCGAGGACCAGTTGGTCCACGCCCGGCTTCAGGTCGACCAGGATATAGTGCTTCACCGCGCCCACGGCCCAGGCCGGGGTCGCCAGCGCGGCTGCGGCGCCTGTGGCCAGCATCAGCGCCATGCGGCGGGACAACTCGTGGGTCATGGTCAGGCTCCTGCAGGCAGCGCCAGCGCGACAAGCTTGTGCGGCTGCCGGCGGAATCCCATGCCGCACACCACATACTGCCTGCCGCCGGCCATGTAGGTCATCGGGGGACCGAGGGTCGCGCCGGGCAGCGGGAATTCGGCCAGGACCGCGCCGGTGGCCTTGTCCCACGCCCGCAGGACCCGCCGGGTGTTCACGTCGTGCGGCCCCTCGCCCAGAAACAGCAGCGTCCGCGTCAAGAGCGGCCCGGTGCGCCCGTTCGAGCCGACCCAACCGGTGTTCAGGCCCTTGAAGGCCGCCGTCTCGCTGGCGCCGGGGCCATTGGGCTTCATCCAGAGGATCTCGCCGCGGTTCAGGTCGATAGCGGTGATCCGCCCGTACGGCGGCTTTACCAGCGGCAGGCCGCGAGGGCCTGTGATGGCGCGTGCGGAACCGGCGATTTCCTCGGTCTCACCCGTGCCGATCCGCTGGCCGTCGGCGTTCAGCGCCATGGCTCCGAGCGACGACGTCGAGGGAACGTAGAGGACACCGGTCTCGGGATCGACCGCGGCGCCGCCCCAGTTGGCCCCGCCGACCCAGGCCGGGCGCTGCGCGGTCAGCTGGTCGGTAAACGGCGTGAACAGCGGGCCGGTCCTGTAGGTCTTGAAGATCTCCAGGGCCTCGGCCCTGAGTTCAGGGGTCCAGTCGATCAGCATGTCCTCGAACAGACCCTGCGGTTCGAAAGGCGGCGGCTTCGACGGGAATGGCTGGGTCGGCGACAGCTTCTCGCCCTTGATGACGCTGGGCGGAACGGCCCGCTCCTCGATGGGCCAGACCGGGCGGCCGGTCACCCTGTCGAAGACGAAGGTGAACCCCTGCTTGGTCACCTGGGCCACGGCCTTGATCCGTCGCCCGCCGACGCGGATGTCGACGAGGTTGGGCGCGCAGGGCAGGTCCAGATCCCAGATGTCGTGATGGACGAACTGATAGTGCCAGCGGCGCTTGCCTGTCACGGCGTCGAGGCAGATCAGGCTGTTGCCGAACAGATTGTCCCCAGGCCGCGCCCCGCCATAGAAGTTGTTCGTGGGACAGCTGCCCGGCAGATAGACGAGGCCCAGATCGTCGTCCGCCGCCATCGGCGCCCAGATGTTCGCATTGCCATTGCGGGCGGCCGAGCCGTCCTCCCAGGTCTCCCAGCCGACCTCGCCCTTCATCGGCACCGTATGGAAGGTCCACTTCAGGGCCCCGGTCCTGACGTCGAAGCCGCGGACGTCGCCCGGCGGCATCTCGGCGGCGATCACCCGGTCGTGGATGTACTGGCCGATCACCACCACGTCCCGGCAGATGGTGGGTGGCGAGGTGCAGGCGAACAGGTCAATCGGATCGCGCAGCAGCGGCCGCTGCAGCCCGACCACCCCCAGGTCGACCTCGCCGTTCACCCCGAAGCTCGGGATTGGCTTGCCCGTCCGCGCATCCAGCGCGATCAGGCGATTGTCGCCCGTTCCGATCAGGATCCGCGCGTCGTCGCCGTCGCGCCAGTAGGCGACGCCGCGGTGCTGCATGCCCTTGCTGGTGTACTTGCCCTTCTTCCAGGTCCCGGGATCGTGGATCCACAGGTTTCGCCCCGTCGCCGGGTCGATGGCGCAGACCTGGCAGAAGGCGGTGGAGGTGTAGAGCACGCCGTCGACCATGATCGGCGTGGCCTGGAACTCTCCCGGTGCGAGGCCGGGGTTGGCCTTGATGATCTCCGCGTCCGGCGAGTTCCATTCCCATGCGATCTTCAGGCCCGCGACGTTGCCGGCGTCGATCTGGTCGAGGGGGGAGTATTTGGCGGCCGCGTTGGTCGCGCCGTAGGCCGGCCACTCGCCACGCGTCACCTGTGGCGCCCTCGATGCGGCCCGGGACATGCCTCCCAGCCCCAGGGCGCTGGCCCCGCCCAGCAACACATCGCGTCGTCCGGGCCCGCGCCGGACACCCCTGCTCCCGCTCAACCTGAACTCCCCGCGACAACTCGGGCGGGACAGTGCCCGTTGCGGGCTGCGCACTCCAGTCCGGACACACTAGCGGCTCCATAGCCGCCGTGCATGTGAGCCAGGGGCGAAGGTTCCTAGAGCGCCACGCAGGCCGGTGGCGGGGTGAGCACCACGGCGTCCTGCCGGAAGCGCGCCTTGTAGGCGGCGCGGACCGCATCGACCTGAGCCTGGGCGTCGCTCCGGGCCGGCAGCACGATCGTGACCACCTTGGCCGCCTCGCGGATGAGCTGGTTCTCGTCGCCTTTCCACTGACCGCCGCCATCAACCACGGTGACGCCATCCGGGAACCGCGGGGTGACTTCCCGATCAACGAAGGCCCGCAGGTCGCGGTCGCTGACCCTGGACGGCGCCTTGGCCCCGAGGAACAGCTGGGCGGTCCAGACCTGCGATTGCCCGGCGGGACATGCCGGCTTCGGCGCGGTGGCGCAGCCTGCCAGCGACAGGCCCGCGATCAGGACAGCCAGACCCCTCACCCGCCGATCAACTCCCGTCCGATCAGGAAGCGCCGGATCTCGTTGGTGCCGGCGCCGATGTCATACAGCTTGGCGTCCCGCAGCAGACGCTCGACGGGATAGTCCTTCGTATAGCCCGCGCCGCCAAGGGCCTGGATCGCCTCCAGCGACACCTTCACCGCATTCTCGCTGGCCATAAGGATCGCGCCCGCCGCGTCGAAGCGCGTGGTCATGCCGGCGTCGCAGGCCCGGGCGACCGCGTAGACGTAGGCGCGGG
Source organism: Pseudomonadota bacterium (assembly GCA_963205005.1). Classification (GTDB taxonomy): domain Bacteria; phylum Pseudomonadota; class Alphaproteobacteria; order Caulobacterales; family Caulobacteraceae; genus Phenylobacterium. The sequence goes on along the minus strand of CAUJHW010000032.1, from coordinate 11,487 downwards.
CCGAATTCAGCGCCACGTACATGTCGGCGATCTTGCCCTGCATTAGCTGGAACGAGCCGATCGCCTGGCCGAACTGCCTGCGATCGCGCACATACGGCAGGGTGACATCGAGGGCCGCCTGCATGATCCCCAGGGGTCCGGCCGCCAGCACCGCGCGCTCGTAGTCCAGCCCGCTCATCAGAACGCCCACGCCACCGTTCTCGGGGCCCATGATGTTCTCTTCCGGGACCTCGCAGTCCTCGAACACCAGTTCGCCGGTGTCGGAGCCGCGCATGCCCATCTTGTCCAGCTTCTGGGAGACGTGGAAACCCTTGAAGCCCTTCTCGATCAGGAAGGCTGTGATCCCCTTGGACGAGGCTTCCGGCGTGGTCTTGGCGTAGACCACAAGGGTGTCGGCGTGCGGGGCGTTGGTGATCCAGAACTTGGTCCCGTTCAGCACATAGCGGTCACCCCGCCGCTCGGCCCGCAGCCGCATGGAGACCACGTCCGAACCGGAGCCGGCCTCGCTCATGGCCAGCGCGCCCACGTGCTCGCCGCTGATCAGCTTCGGCAGGTAGCGGCGCTTCTGCTCGGGGGTGCCCCAGCGGCGGAGCTGGTTCACGCAGAGATTGGAGTGGGCCCCGTAGCTCAGACCGACGCTGGCCGAGGCGCGTGAGACCTCCTCCATCGCCACCACATGTTCGAGATAGCCGAGACCCAGGCCGCCGAACTCCTCCTCGACCGTGATGCCGTGCAGGCCAAGCTCGCCCATCTGCGGCCAGAGCTCGCGGGGGAACTCGTTTTCGGCGTCAATGCGCGCCGCCAGGGGCGCGATCCGGTCGGCGGCGAACCGCGCGGTCGTCTCGCGGATGGCGTCAGCGGCCTCGCCGAGGCCGAATTCAAGGCTGGGTCCGTGGTTCGGGATCATGCCGGACGGTTAGCATAGGGCGTGCCGCCCTGCGAGCCGGGCTAATCGCGCTCGGCGGCGCGTCCGAGGCGCTGGAGCAGCCGGAACACCGCGACCGAGGTGAAGCCCACCCCGGCGAGGCCGGCGAGCCATCCCACCAGCAGCGGCGTCACGAATCCGACGCTGTGCACACCGCGGGCGTACACGCCCCAGAACACCCCGAACCCGAAAAAGGCCAGGCCCAGAAGGACCAGCAGCAGGTCCCAGACCAGAGACGGCTCGCGCCGCCGCGGCGCCGGCCGGCTGCGCGCGGGGATGAACTCGAACGGCGCCATCTCCACCGTGACCTGCGGCGACAGCGCGCCGGGCGCGGCATGGGTGAACGGTGTCTTGGGGATTTCGAGATCGGCGTCGGAGAGCGGAGCCTCGGTTTCCAGAACCCGCGCGTCGAGGATCGCCTCCGGATCAGGTTCCGGTTCCGGCAGTGACGCAGCTGGCTCGGACTCCGGCTCGAAGTCCGGCCCTGGCGCCTGCTCCGGCTCGGGCCCGTGCAGTCGCTCCGGTTCCGGGATGAAGATGGGCTCTTCGCCGGGATCCGCGAACAGGGTCTCGAGCCGGCCTGTCACCGCCTCGGCGGCGGCGGTGACCGCCAGAAGCTCGTCAGCGGCCGGGACCGGCGGGGGCTCGTCGTCGGCCGGCGGGCCTTCGCGGCGAACCACCAGCTGATCGCTCTCGACCGAGGTTTCCAGCTCGACCGGCCGGCGCTGGGGCACCAGGTCCATGGCGTCCAGGTCGACCAACGGCCGAAGCACGGGCGACGGCGCCGGCACCCAGGCGTCGCCGGCTGGCGTCAGGAACAGCGCCTTTTCGGCGGCGCGACGGCGAACCAGCGAATCGACGACGATCCGCTCGCCCTGGAAATCAGCCTTGCGCCACAGCTCCATGGCGCAGGCGGCCTGCACCATCGCGTCCGAGTTCAGGCGCTTGAGCACCTGGCTGCGGCGGAAATTGTCGAGACCGATGTTGAACGCAAAGCTGCACAGGGCGTCGAACTGGTTCTGCGAGACAGGCGCGAACAGGTTCTCGTTCACCGCGTGGGCGACGCTGATCAGGTCGTAGAGCAGCAGGGCCTCGGCGTCGGATTCGGACACCTCTGCGCCCTCGCGCGCGGTCAGGGTATGGCCATAGCCGATCGTCCAGCGGCCATCGGGCAGCTGGGCGGCGGTCTGGCGGTAGCCCTCGAACCGCTTGAGCAGGTCGATGGCCGCCCGAGAAACGCGGTGGCGCGCGTACATGGCCCCGGATTGTCCCAATTCGGCACAGGCGGCAGGCGCCCGTGAGGGCCCGCCGCAAGCCTGAAGCCAGTTACAGCAGGATTAGCGCAACAAGGCCCAGGAAGGCGAAGAAACCTGTGAAGTCCGTGGTGAAAGTCACGAAAACGGATGAAGAAACCGCGGGATCCCGTCCCATTCTCTCCAGCGCCAGGGGGATCATCGCGCCCGCGAACGAGGCGACGAAGAGATTGATCATCAAAGCCAGGCCGAAGGCGATCGAAAGGCGCGGATCGTGGAAGATCAGGAACACCGCGCCCCCGGTGATCACGGCCAGGACGAGCCCGTTGGCGAGGCCGACCATCATCTCTCGGCTGACCGTCCGCGCCGCATTGAAGGCCGACAACTCGCGGCTCGCCAGCGCGCGCACCGCCACCGCCAGGGTCTGAGTGCCGGCGTTGCCGCCCAGGGAGGCGACGATCGGCATCAGGGCCGCAAGGATCGCCAGCTTCTGGATTTCCTGTTCGAAGGCGCCGATGACGCTCGCGGCCAGGGCGGCGGTCAAGGTGTTCACGAGGAGCCATGGCAAGCGGGATCGCACGATGCCGATCACACCGGCGTCGCGACCGGCGTCCGACACGCCGGCGAGGGCCAGGATGTCTTCCTCGCCCTCTTCCTGGATGACGCCGACGATGTCATCGACGGTGATCTGGCCCACCAGACGCCCGGCGGCGTCCACCACCGGCGCCGAGATCAGGTGGTACTTGTCGAAGATGTAGGCGACCTCTTCCTGGTCGAGGTCGACGGTGATCTCGTTCACCGGCTCCATGATCTGGGCCAGCGGCGTCTGGCGGCCGGTCCGCAGCAGATGGCTGACCGGCACCGCGCCCACAGGCTTGTAGGTCGGGTCGACCACATAGATGTCGAAGAACAGTTCCGGCAGGTCGTCGGCGTCGCGGCGGAAATGGTCGATGGCCTGGCCGACGGTCCAGAACTGCGGCGCGGCCACCACCTCGCGCTGCATCAGGCGGCCGGCGGTCTCGTCCTCGTAGGAAAGCGTTGATTCGATCGCCGCGCGTTCCAGCTCCGGAATCGCAGCCATGACCTCGGCGCGCTTGTCGTCTTCCAGATCGTCGACGACGTCGGCGGCGTCGTCCGATTCCATCTCGCCGATGGCCTTGGCCAGGGTGGCGGACGGAACGTGCTCCAGCACCTCCTCACGGATATCACTGTCCAGTTCGGACAGGATCTCGGCCAAGGTCTGCGGATCGAGGTGCGGGACCAGCTCCTCCCGGGCGTCGGCCGAGAGGAACCCCATCAGGTCGGCGACGTCGGCCGGGTGCAGTGCGCCCAGCAGTTCGCGCAGGCGATCGGTGTCGCCCCGGTCGAGAGCGTCAGCGACGTTGGAGACGTATTCCGGATTGAGCGCGTAGTCCTCGTCCAGCGCGAGGTCTTCCAAGTCTTCCTCGACTTCAGGGAGAAGCCTGTCGTCCGCCACATCGGCGAGGTCGTCCGTTTCACGGCTCATGCGGACCTCCCTCGGCTATGTGCGGACGGTTTTGCTCAACCCTTGTTGAAGACCTGATTCACCTGGTGCGGTCGAGAAGACTCGAACTTCCACGGGTTGCCCCACAGCGACCTCAACGCTGCGCGTCTACCAATTCCGCCACGACCGCTCGTGGTGAGGCGCGGCAGGTAGCAAACGCCGGACGCTTTGGGAAGGGCGCCGTCAGATTGATCCGGCCATGTAGTCATAAACATTGGCCTCACGGGTCACGGTGATGGCGATCCGCTCGTCGTTGATCTGGATTTCGCCCCGGGCGACAGGGTGATTGTTGGCGAGGATCCAGACCTCCTCGTTGACGGTCGTGTCGAGGGGAATCACCGCGCCGCGGCCCATGCGCAGCAGTTGCGCCATGGGCAGGGCCGCTCGGCCGAGGACCACCTGGATTTCGACGTTGACCGCCTTGACCTGACTCACGCACCGACCCCGGAAGTTATCGACAGGCTTTGCATGGCGCGAAGCCGAGCCCCACATTGCGACGCACATGCTTGACCGCACGTTAAACTCCGAGGCGCCAGCGCTGTTCGGCCGCACCGACGGCGCGGCGGCCGGCTGGGCCGTGTCGCGGCGGCCCGTGGCCTATCCCGACGCTGTGGCGGCCATGGAGGCCCGCGCCGCCGCCATCGCCGACGGGACCGCGGGCGAGCTGGTCTGGCTGCTGGAGCACCCGCCGCTCTACACCGCCGGCGTATCGGCCCGGTCGGGCGACCTGCTGGACGCGGATCGCTTTCCGGTCTTCCAGAGCGGCCGTGGTGGTCAGTACACCTACCACGGCCCCGGACAGCGGGTGGCCTACGTGATGCTCGACCTGACGAAGCGCGGGCGCGACGTGCGGGCCTTCGTGGGCGCGCTGGAGGCCTGGGTGATCGGAGCCCTGGCGGCCTTCAACGTGACCGGCGAGATCCGCGGCGGTCGGGTCGGGGTCTGGGTCGAGCGCCGCGCGCCCGGCCTGCCGGTCCGCGAAGACAAGATCGCCGCCATCGGCGTGAAGCTGCGGCGCTGGGTGTCGTTCCACGGCATTTCGCTGAATGTGGAACCCGACCTCTCGCATTTCGCCGGCATCGTGCCCTGCGGCATTACCGAGCATGGCGTGACCAGCCTCGTGGACCTGGGCCTGCCGGTGACCATGGACGAGGCCGACACGGCGCTGAGGGCCAGCTTCGAGTCGGTGTTCGGGACGGTAGCGAACACGGAGCCGCCCCTGCCCTGACGCCGCGCGCTACACGATCAGCGCAGGGCCCATCGGGTTCACGCCATACCGGTTGGCGCCCTGCTCGCCGGGCATCAGGGCCAGTTCGACGAACGCCCAGACGAGCACGAGGAAGAACACGAAATCCAGAAACCCCACCGGGTGCGGCCAGACCGCGACCACCGACACCAGGATCGGCGCCGCCCACCAGCCTGATCGACCCCGGTCATGCAGTCGCTTCGAGAGCACGCAGGCGCCCGGGTAGAACAGCGCGGGATAGACGAACCAGCCGGTGATCCAGTGCAGGGTCGATTCGGCGAAGGCCTCGTAGAATGCGGCCAGCGTCACCAGCAGGGCGGCGGCCAAGATGGACGGGAAGCGCGGCGCCCGGCCCTGGGCCGAGAACAGCAGCTCGCCGAATCCCATCTGGTTCATCGCACCCGCCCTGAATCTCCGGTCAGGCGAACTCTACCAGAACCTCGTCCGCTGCGACGCTGTCGCCGGACTTGACGCTGACCGCCTTGACCACCCCGTCGCGCTCGGCCCGGAGAATGTTCTGCATCTTCATGGCTTCCAGCACCGCCACGATCTCTCCGGATCGCACGGACTGGCCCTCGGCGACGTCGATGGAGACCACCAGGCCCGGCATCGGCGACAGCACCATCTTGGAAGTGTCGGCGGCCTTCTTCGGCGGCAGCTTTCGATGCAGCTCGGCCGACCGTGGGGACAGCACCAGGACATGGAGCGTCGTGGCGCGGCAGCGGATAACGAAGCCCTCTGCCGCCGGCTTTACCGCCACGGTGAAGTCGCGCCCGTCGAGGTTGCCGCGGAAAACGGGCTGGCCCGGACGCCAGTGGATATCCTCGAGGCGCAGGGTCCGCCCCTCGCCCTTGATGGTCAGCCCGCCGTCGATGGCGGCCACGTTCACCGCCTGCTCGTCGTGTCCGGAAATCACGATCCAGTCGCTGCGCAACTGGTCCGGGGCGGCCCTCGCCAGCAGGGCGCGATGCATGGCCAGCGCCACGGCGTTCATCAGGTCCCGCTGCCCGTTCGTCGGCGGCAGGCCCTGGAAGCCCTCGGGGAACTCATCCTTGATGTAGTTGGTCGAGATCTTGCCCGACCGGAAGCGTGGCTGGTCCATCACCGCGGCCAGGAACGGGATGTTCTGGCCCAGGCCCTCGATATGGAAGTCCTCCAGCGCCCGGCCCATGACGTCGATGGCCCCGTCGCGGGTCTCCGCCCAGGTCGACAGCTTGGAGATCATCGGGTCGTAGAACATCGAGATCTCGTCGCCCTCGCGCACGCCGGCGTCGTTGCGGACAATGCCGCCCGCGACCTCGCCTTCCCGCGGCGGCGAATAGCGCACCAGCCGGCCGATCGACGGCAGGAACCCACGGTACGGGTCTTCGGCGTAGATCCGGCTTTCCATGGCCCAGCCGTTGATCTTCAGGTCCTCCTGCCGGAACGGCAGCGCCTCGCCATAGGCCGAGCGGATCATCTGCTCGACGAGGTCGACGCCGGTGATCAGCTCGGTGACCGGGTGCTCCACCTGCAGGCGGGTGTTCATTTCCAGGAAGAAGAAGCTGCGGTCCTGTCCGGCCACGAACTCCACCGTGCCGGCGCTGTCGTAGTTCACCGCCCGGGCGAGGGCGACGGCCTGGTCGCCCATGGCCTTGCGGGTGGCTTCGTCCAGCAGCGGGCTGGGGGCTTCCTCGATGACCTTCTGGTTCCGCCGCTGGATCGAGCACTCGCGCTCGAACAGGTGAACGACGTTGCCGTGCTTGTCGCCCAGGACCTGGATCTCGACGTGGCGCGGGCTCTCGATGAACTTCTCGATGAAGATCCGGTCGTCGCCGAAGCTCGACTTGGCCTCCGCGCGCACGGCCGGAAAGCCTTCCTCGACGTCCTTCTGGTTCCAGGCGACGCGTATCCCCTTCCCGCCCCCGCCGGCCGACGCCTTGATCATCACCGGATAGCCGATTTCCTCGGAGATCCGGATGGCGTGGGCGGTGTCGTCGATCTCGCCCACATGGCCGGGCACCACCGAGACATTGGCCCGGGCGGCGAACTTCTTCGATTCGATCTTGTCGCCCATCGCCTCGATGGCGTGGGGATTGGGGCCGATGAAGACGATCTTCTCCTCGGCGCAGCGGCGGGCGAAGGCCGCGCTCTCCGAAAGGAACCCGAAGCCCGGGTGGATCGCCTCGGCGCCGGTCTCGCGCACGGCGGCGATGATCTTGTCGGCCACGAGATAGCTCTCGGAGGCCGGAGCGCCGCCAATGAAAACGGTCTCGTCAGCCATCTCCACGGCCATCGAATCGGCGTCGGCCTCGGAGTAGACGACCACCGTCTTGATGCCCATGCGGCGGCAGGTCTTGATGATCCGGACGGCGATCTCGCCCCGGTTCGCGATGAGGATTTTCGAGAACATTCCGGTCCTTATGCGCCCAGCTTCACTGCGGTTCCGGCGGCGGTGACCATCATCATCCCACCGTCCGGGCCAATCGTCTCATAGTCGAGGTCCACGCCGACAACCGCGTCGGCGCCGATGCGTTCGGCCTCTTCCTGCATCTCGCGCAGCGCGATGTCGCGCGCCTCGCGCAGGGCCGCCTCATAGCCGCCGGCGCGGCCGCCGATGATGTTCGTGATGCCGGCGAACAGGTCCCGGAAGATGTGCGCCCCGATGATCGCCTCACCGCTGACGACACCCAGCGTACGCGAGACCTTGCCCTCGGCGACCTCAGGGGTTGTGGCGATAATCATCCCGAAGCGTCTCCCGTCTTCCGTTGGACAGGGCGCGACCTTAGATTGGCGTCCATGAGCACGCCAGCAGTCTCCCCGTCCGGTTTTTCTCTCTCGGCGCCTGACCCTGAGGAACGCAAGCGGCTGGAAGCCGACCTCAGCCGTGAGGAGGCCGAGGTGCTGTTGCACCATGGCACCGAGGCGCCGTTCTGCGGCGGCCTGCTCGATCAGAAGGACACCGGCGTCTACTGCTGCCGCCTCTGCGGCCTGCCCCTGTTCCAGCACCGGACCAAGTTCGAGAGCGGCACCGGCTGGCCGTCGTTCTGGGCGCCGATCGACGAGGCGCATGTGACCGCGGTCCGCGACACGTCCTACGGCATGCTGCGGATCGAGACGACCTGCGCCCGCTGCGGCAGCCACCAGGGCCACGTCTTCCCTGACGGCCCGCCGCCGACCCGGCTGCGCTACTGCATCAACTCGGTGTCGCTGGAGTTCGTGCCGGACGGCGCGCCGCTGCGCGATCCGCTTGGACGCGGAGACAACAAGGCCCTGGCCGGGGCCTAGTCACGTCTTCCGCCGGCTGCGGCGAACGACCGCCTGTTCACGCCGCTTGGCGATGGCTCCCCGGGGCAGCGGATGTTCGCCCTCGTCCGGCTCCAGCAGACGGTTCAGCACCTGGAACAGGAACGCTGTGGACCAGCCGATCAGCAACATGCCGTTGACGCCCTCAAGGGCGCCGACAATCCGCCACTTCACCGGCAGGAACGCGCCGGCCTCGCCCAGGGTCGAATAGGCGCTGGTCGAGAAATAGAGCGCCTGCTCCAGGGTCGGGAGGGCGTCGAGCGTCAGGTAGGCGAAGGCGTAGAACCAGATCTCCAGGCCGTGCAGACCGAACAGGCCCAGAACCATGCCGAGGGGAATGAGCAACCGGTCCAGGTGCAGCCAGGAGGTCGTGAAGTGCCGAAGGTGCACGCCGGCCAGTGTCATCAGCAGGTCCAGTCCGACCAGGTGGATGGCCACGGTCGCCGCAACCAGGCTCGTCGAGACTGCGAGTTCGTGCAGCAGATTGTCGAACATCCGAAGTCCTCGCGCAGGCCGCCCGCAAGCCCTAGGGCCCGCGCGCAACCTGACACGGATTCGCGCCCGCCGATTTGATCCGATCGAGGACCCGACGCGCCCCTTAGGTCTTGCTGCGGGCGCCGACGCCGGAATCGTTGACGCCGTCGCTCGCATCCCGGCCCGCGGTCATCGATGACCCGCCATAGGCGGCCGACGAGGATGTGGCGGTCGTAGCAATGCGCAGGTTGTTCTGGACGTGCTTCACGCAGGACACGGCCTCGACCAGATGCTCTGCGCGATGCTTGGCCTCCCGCGACTTCACGACGCCGGACAGGGTCACCTCGCCTGAGGAAACCGCGACTTCCACGTCGCTGGCGTCCAGCCAGGGATCGTCGGTCAGCCGCTGGTGGACATCTTCGCTGATCCGCTCGTCGGAGCGCCTGTAGCCCTTCGGACCCAGCCCGCGGGCGCTGCCCTGGGTTTCGAAGCGCCCATCGCCATCCGGCTCGCCGCGGAGGTCGCCCGCTACGTCGCTGAACCAGCCGGCGATCCGCTCGCCAGTGCGGCGGAGCATGCCGCCCGCGTCCCGGGCCCGATCCTCAAAGCTTTCGCTGTCGTCGTAGGGCTGGCCGATCGCCCGGGCATATCGGGCGTCGGCCTCGCGCGAGCCGAAGCGTCGTCCGCCTTCGTGTAGCCCGCGCCCGGGACCTTCCGGCGACGCGTATCCGGGGCCCCGGCCATGGTCGCCGTAGAAGCGCCCACTGTGGATGTCGCCGGAACGCTGCTCATGCTGCAAGGCTCGATAGCCGGTCTCGTAGTCGCCGCGCTTCGCCGCCGGGGAGACCCCGGTATACCGGGCCGCCTGCCAGTCCTCGCGGGGCATGTTGTAGCCCATGCCGGAATCCCGCTCGCCGAACACGCGGTCGGGCGGCCCGAAGCTGCGATCCTCACGGCCCTCCCAGCGATCGCCGCCGGAGCGACGGCCCTGCGGCTCTTCACGCCAGTCCCAGTCGCGATCGGTCTCGTAACGTCCGGCCATGCTCGGTCTCCCTGGTCTTGTGCTTCCGGCGGGCGAACCCGCCACAAGGGCAGAACAAGGGGCGGCGGCGGGAGTTCCGCCCGGCTACAGCGGAATGTTGTCGTGCTTCTTCCAGGGGTTCGACAGCGTCTTGCCCTTGAGGTTCTTCAGCGCGTTGGAGATCCGCCGGCGCGTCGAGTGGGGCATGATCACGTCGTCAATGTAGCCGCGCGAGGCGGCGACGAACGGATTGGCGAAGCGTGCCTGATATTCGGCGGTGCGGGCGGCAATAGCTTCGGGATCGCCGATCTCGGAGCGGAAGATGATCTCCACGGCCCCCTTTGCGCCCATCACCGCGATCTCGGCCGTCGGCCAGGCATAGTTCACGTCACCGCGGATGTGCTTGGAGCTCATCACGTCATAGGCCCCGCCATAGGCCTTGCGGGTGATGATGGTGATCTTCGGCACGGTAGCCTCGGCGAAGGCGAACAGCAGCTTGGCGCCATGGCGGATCAGACCGCCCTGCTCCTGCTTGGTGCCCGGCATGAAGCCCGGCACGTCGACGAAGGTGATGATCGGGATCTCGAAGCAGTCGCAGAACCGCACGAACCGCGCGCCCTTGCGGCTGGAATCGATGTCCAGCACGCCCGCCAGGGTCTGCGGCTGGTTTGCGACGATGCCGACCGGCTGGCCGTCGATGCGGGCAAAGCCCACCACGATGTTCTTGGCGAAGTCCGGGCTGATTTCGAAGAAGTCAGCCTCGTCGACGACCTTCAGGATCAGTTCCTTCATGTCGTAGGGCTTGTTCGGATTGGCCGGGACCAGGGTGTCCAGGCTCATCTCGGTGCGGGTCGGCTCGTCGTAGCTCTCACGGACCGGCGGCTTCTCGCGGTTGGACAGCGGCAGGAAGTCGACCAGCCGGCGCACCTGGGTCAGGGCCTCCAGGTCGTTCTCGAAGGCGCCGTCGGCGACCCCGGACTTCATGGCGTGCACGCGGTAGCCGCCCAGGTCCTCGTGGCTGACGTCTTCGTGGGTGACGGTCTTCACTACATCGGGGCCGGTCACGTACATGTAGGACGTGTCCTTCACCATGAAGATGAAGTCGGTGATCGCCGGCGAATAGACGTCTCCGCCGGCGCAGGGGCCCATGATCACGCTGATCTGCGGGATCACGCCCGAAGCCAGGGTGTTCTCAAGGAAGATGTCGGCATAGCCCCCTAGAGCGGCGACGCCCTCCTGAATCCGCGCGCCGCCGGCGTCGAACAGGCCGATGATCGGCGCGCCGACCTTCATGGCCTGGCGCTGGACCTTCAGGATCTTCTCGGCGTGCGCGCTCGACAGTGAGCCGCCGAACACGGTGAAGTCCTTGGAGAACACGAACACGACCCGACCGTTGATCCGGCCCCAGCCGGTGACCACGCCATCCCCGGGGATGCGGTTGTCGGCCATGCCGAACTCGGTGACCCGGTGCTCGACGAACATGTCGAACTCCTCGAACGAGCCCTCGTCCAGCAGCAGATCGATCCGCTCGCGGGCTGTCAGCTTGCCCTTGGCGTGCTGGCTGGCGATGCGCTTCTCGCCGCCGCCCATGCGGGCCTCTTCGCGGCGCTTCTCGAGTTCAACGAGGATGTGCTTCAAGTCCGGGCCCGCCCTTCACGTAACTGACGCGAAGGGGTAGTCGCGCAGGCGCAGCTAGGCAAGATCACCCCGGGTCAGGCGACAGGAGCCCAAAATGCTGATCGTGACCGGTTCGGTGAC
>CAUJHW010000031.1 GCA_963205005.1 Pseudomonadota bacterium | reverse complement strand
GTGTGGATCTCGTCCAGGATCACGCAGCGCAGGTCCTCGAAGAACAGCCGCGCGCCCTCCCAGGCGCAGAGCAGGGCCAGCTGTTCCGGCGTGGTCAGCAGGATGTCCGGCGGCTTGATCCGCTGGCGCTGGCGCCGCGCGATGCCGGTGTCGCCGGTGCGGCTCTCGGCGACGATCTTCAGGCCCATCTCGGCGATCGGCGCGCCGAGGTTCCGCTCCACGTCCACCGCAAGCGCCTTCAGCGGCGAGATATAGATCGTATGCAGGCCACGCGGCGTGTTGGCCGGCGGCCGCTCGGCCAGCTCGATCAGGCTTGGCAGGAACCCGGCCAGCGTCTTGCCGCCGCCGGTGGGCGCGATCAGCAGGGCGTCGCGCCCGGCTCGGCCCTTTGCGACCATCTCCAGCTGGTGGCTCCGCGCAGCCCAGCCGCGCCCGGCGAACCACTCCTGGAACGCGCGGGGCATGAGGTCGGCGGCGGGACCGGCGTCAGCCATGGCTCGCCTATATCACGTTCCCTTTCCGTTTCACCTTCCCGCGCGTGCCGAAGGGCTGGGCCGTCAGCGTTTGAACGCCGACAGTCCCTACGCCGCCGTTGCCGGGTCCCAGACGCCGTCCCAATCGCCGGCCGGCGGGTTCGCGGCCAGGATCCGCGCCCGTTCCAGCATCAGGGCCGAGGGCCTGTCGCCCGGCGCGGCGCGAAGGGCCGCTTCGAAGCCGGCGATGGCGGCGTCCCAGCGGCGCTCGGCCAGGGCGTCGCGCGCCATCGCATAGGCCTCCAGCGCCGCCTGGCCCAGCGGCGCCTCGGGGGTGATGACCTGGAAGATCTTCGCCGGCCTTGCCCGGCCGCGCACCCGGATGGTGTCCAGCTCGCGCAGCGGGTGCAGGCCTTCGACCGCCGCGGCGGTGTCCTCGCAGACAACGATGCCGACACCATAGGCCTTGGTGATGCCTTCCAGCCGCGAGGCGAGGTTCACCGAGTCGCCGATCACCGTGTAGTCCATGCGCTTGGGCGAGCCGATGGTCCCGGCGACGACCTCGCCGGTGGCGATGCCCACGCCCACCTTCAGGTCCACGCCGCCCCGCGCCGCCCGGCGCTCATTGATCGCCACGATCATCCGCGACATGGCGACCGCGCTGTCCACGGCGTTCTGCGGGTCGCGGCCCGAGCTCAGGGGCGCGCCATAGACCGCCATCAGGGCGTCGCCGATGAACTTGTCGAGCATGCCGTCGCTGGCCGCCACCGCCTCGAACAGGTCGGTGAAAATCTCGTTCAGCATGTCCACCGTGTCGCGCGGTCCGAGCTGCTCGCTGAGCGTGGTGAACCCCCGGATGTCGGCGAACAGGATGCTGGCCCGGCAGGCGGCGCCGAACAGCAGCTCGTCCTCGCGGCCCATGATCTGGTCGACCACGTTCTGGGTCATGAACCGGCGCATGGCGCCCTGCAGGCGTTTCCCCTCGCTGATGTCCTCGACGATGATCAGCAGCCCGGCCTGGCCCTCCTCGGCCATCAGCGGCACGATGGAGATGTTGGCCGAGATCGTATCGCCGCGCAGGGTGCGGACGTCGGCGTCCAGCAGGGTCTTGGGCCGGCCGCTGGCCGCCACCGCGGCGATCTCGTCGGGCAGCCAGGGATTGTTGGCGATCAGGGTGTCGCGGGTCTCCGGCGCGCCGGCGGCCTCGGGCTCGACGCCCAGGATCTGGCAGGCCGCGGCGTTCAGCTTGGCGACATTGGCCTCGCGGTCGAGGGTCACCACGCCGGACGACATCGAGCGCAGGATGCTGTCGTTGTAGTTCCGCTCTGCGGCCACCTCGGCGAACAGGGTGGCGTTCTCGATGGCCACCGCCGCCTGGGCGGCGAATGCGGTCAGCCGCGCCACGTCCACCTGGTCGAAGGGTTCGCCGTCCATGCGGTTGAAGGCCTGCATCACGCCCAGCCGGCGGCCGTCGCGGGTGATGATCGGCACCGAGAGCGCGCTGCGGGTGTGATAGCCCGTCGTCCGGTCGATGGCCTGGTTGAACCTGGGGTCGGCATAGGCGTCGGTCACGTTCACCGCCACGCCGCGAGTGAAGGCGTCGCCCGCCAGTCCGGATGTCGCGGGGAACCGGATGTCGCGGCTTCCGACACCCTCGGCCACCATCGACCAGAGCTCGTCCGTGCGCTGGTCGTAGAGGAACAGCGAGCTGCGGTCGGCGTGGATGATCTGCGTGGTCACCGTCACGATCCGGCGCAGCAGGGGGTTCAGCTCGATCTCGCTGGCGATGGCGATGTTCACGTCCAGCAGCTGGCGCAGCTCGGTGCTGGTCGCCTCGGCCGAGGTGATCGCGCTCGACCAGCGCTCGGCCAGGATCAGCAGCTGGGAGAACAGCAGCAGCAGCGAACCCACCGGCATCAGGTTGGCGCCCAGCACCGGCGGCAGGGCGGCGTTGTTCACCATGTCGTTGTAGATCAGGCAGATCACGAACGAGCCGAGGCCGAGCAGGAACAGCAGCGCGCCCTTTCGCCGCCGGACGCAGGCGTGGATGACGACGCCCAGCAGGCAGATGAAGCCGATGGTGCGGAACGGGGCGCTCATCGACGAGACGCGGGACAGCATCAGGCTGCCGCCGAAGATCGTGGCGCCGATATAGGCCAGGAACCGGGCGCCGTTCAGGCCCTGGAGAAGGCCGTAGAGCATCTTCGGGGTGTCGCGGGGGTAGAGCTCGCGGACATAGGAGAACGCCAGGCCGAGCGCGGCGGTGCTGGTCAGGATCTGGAACGTGAGGATGGCCTCGAACCCCACGCCCGGGAGCGCCACCTCCATCAGGTTGTCGTGGCTGACCAGGGCCGCCAGCGGCATCAGGTTCAGGCAGGCCATCGCGAAGTAGAACGAGGCCCGTTCCTGCGGACGGGTGAGGGAGACGACGATCCCGAAGCAGCCGAGCAGCAGCAGGGTGGTCAGCACCAGGATGCTCTGCAGCCAGGCGATCGTGGACCACCGGGCCATCGGCTCGACCAGCCCCAGCACCGGGCTTTCCTTCAGGCCGTTGTCGCGGTGCTCGAAGGTGGCCAGGTCGATCCGCAGGGACACGTCCTGGCCCTGGGTCTCGAACGTCACGTCCTGGGAACGGCCGAGACCGCGGGTCTCGGCGGGGGTCAGCCCGAACCGGCCCCGGCCCGAGACCACGCGCCCGTCCACCGCGACCCGTGTGGCGCCGAAGATCCGCGGCACATAGAGCGAATAGCGCCCGGCCGGCAGGTCGCGGATCGTCAGGCTGTAGGATCCGGCGCCCCGCTCCGGCAGCGTCCGGTCGCCGACCCTGGAGCCCTTCCATTCGCCGGGAACGCCCACGAACAGCTCGGCGCCCGGCGCGGGCGCGGTGCGCCAGGTGAGGCGCCATTCGCCCGACAGTTCGACCGGCCGGGACAGCGGTCCCCAGCCGGCATAGCTCACCTCGCCCCGCTTCGCCTCGGGTGCGTCGTGGGCCAGGGTGTCGACGAGAAAGGGCGCGCAGATCAGGGCCAAAAGCACGGCCGCCGCGAGGCCGAAGATGATCCGCCGGACACGGGAGATCGGTCCGGCGCGGGCGACGGCCTGCAGACCTGAACCGAGGACGTCCGTCGTCAACCCACCCCTCCGGACCATCGGGTCCGCACGCCGACGCTACAATCCTGCGCCGTCGTGCTCCGGCAAGCTCTGCCATGCCCTCGCCGACGCGCGAGGTCCAGCGATGACGTGGCGTCAGCGGTCCCCGGGGCGCCCATTTCGGTCAGGCTGCCTTGGCTGAGTCCCAGACGCCGTCCCAGTCGGCGGCCGGCGGGTCTTCCTCCAGGATGCGCGCCCGGGCCAGCATCACTGCCGACGGGCCATCGTTGGGGGCGGCGGCCAGGGCGGCTTCGAAGGCGGCGATCGCCCGGCCCCATTCGCCCGCCGCCAGCGCCTCGCGGCCCGCGGCGTAGGCGTCCAGCGCGGACTGCGGCACGGGGGCGTCACCGGTCAGGACCTGGAAGATCTTCGCCGGCCGCTGGCGACCGCGCACCTTGATGGTGTCCAGCTCGCGCACCGCATGGGTTCCCGCCACCGCCTGGGCGGTCTCCTCGCAGACCACGATGCCGACCTTGTACATCTTGGTGATGCCTTCGAGCCGCGAGGCGAGGTTCACCGAGTCGCCGATCACCGTGTAGTCCATGCGCTTGGGCGAGCCGATGGTGCCGGCGACCACCTCGCCGCTGCCGATGCCCACGCCCAGCTTCACCTCGGCGAACCCGCGGTCGCGCCAGCGGGCGTTGATGGCGGCGATCATCGACAGCATGGTCACGGCGCTGTCGACAGCGTTCTGCGGGTCGCGGCCCGAGCTCAATGGCGCGCCATAGACCGCCATGATCGCGTCGCCGATGAACTTGTCGAGCACGCCGTCCGACCCGGCCACCGCCTCGAACAACTCGGTGAAGATCTCGTTGAGCATGTCGACGGTGTCGCGCGGTCCCAGCCGCTCGCTCAGGCTGGTGAAGCCGCGGATGTCGGCGAACAGGACGCTGGCGTGGCAGGCGGCGCCGAACAACAGTTCGTCCTCGCGGCCCATGATCTGGTCGACGACCTTCTGGGTCATGAAGCGCCGCATGGCGCCCTGCAGGCGTTTGCCCTCACTGATGTCCTCGACGAGAATCAGCAGGCCGGCCTGACCCTCCTCGCCCATCAGCGGAACGATCGAGAGGTTGGCCGAGATGGTCTCGCCGCTGACGATCTTCAGGTCGGCGTCCAGCAGGGTCTTGGGCTGGCCGTCGGCGGCCACCGCGCCGATTTCCGGCACCAGCCAGGGGTTGTTCTCGGTCAGGATCCGCTGTGTCTCGGGCGAACTGGCGTCCTCGGGCGCCACGCCCAGGATGACGCAGGCGGCGGCGTTCAGCTTGGCGAACCGCTGCTCGGGATCCAGCGTCACCACGCCGGACGACATGGAGCGCAGGATGCTGTCGTTGTAGTTCCGCTCGGCGGCCACCTCGGCGAACAGGGTAGCGTTCTCGATGGCCACCGCCGCCTGGGCCGCGAACGCCATCATCCGCGCCACATCGGCCTCGTCGAACACTTCGCCGTCGATCCGGTTGAAGGCCTGCATGACCCCCAGCTTGCGCCCGTCGCGGGTGACCACGGGCGCCGACAGCACGGTGCGGGTCCGGTAGCCGGTCGCCTGGTCGATGGCCTGGTTGAACCGGGGATCGGCGTAGGCGTCGGTCACGTTCACCGCCGTCCCGCTCCGGAAGCAGTCGCCTGCCAGACCCGAGCCGGCGGGGAAGCGGATCTCGCGGCTCTCGACGCCCTCGGCCACCATCGACCAGAGCTCGTCGGTGCGATGGTCGTAGAGGAACAGCGAACTGCGGTCGGCCCGCAGGATCTGCGAGGTCACGGTCACGATCCGGCGCAGCAGAGAATTGAGCTCGATCTCGCTGGCGATGGCGACGTTCACGTCCAGCAACTGGCGCAGCTCGCCGTTGGAGGACTCGGCGGTCTCGACCGCGCTGCCCCACCGCTCCGCCATGATCACGATCTGGCACAGCAGCATCACCATCATGCCCAGAGGCATCAGGTCGAGGGTCGGCCCGGTGGGCGGCAGGAAGTTGTTCGACTTCAGGTCCTGGTAGATCATCGAGCCGAAGAAGAAGACCATCCCCAGCAGATAGACCGCCGCCCCCGGGCGCCGGCGCCAGGCCGCGACGCCGACCAGCCAAAGCACATAGGTCATGATCGCCAGCCGGACCCAGACCGACCAGAACGAGACCATCGACAGGCCCATGTTGCCGTCGGCCAGGGCCCCGATGCAGAAGGCGATGAAGTCCGCCGCGACCAGGCCCTGAAGCGCCCAGAAGACCCACCGCCGGCTCTCCTTCGGGAACAGCAGGGCCGTGTAGGCGACCAGCGCTCCCAGGGCGACGACCACCGTCAGGTACTCGATCGCCAGCATCCCGGTGATCGACAGGCCGGGCGCGGCCAGCAGGACCATGTTGTCATGCGCGAAGACCGCCATGACGGGCACCATCATCAGCGACGCCAGCCCGAACCAGAACCAGGCCCGCTCCTGACGGCGGAAGATGAAGATGATCGCGCCATAGCAGGCCAGCAGCAGCAGGGACGTCACCAGCAGCAGGCCCCGCAGCCAGTGCAGGGCGATCCAGCGCTCCATGGTCTTCGCCGTGCCGAACAGCGGCGGCCCCTCCATGCCGTTGTCCCACTGCCCGAACGTGGAGATGTCCACGGCGAGCTCCAGCGGTCCGCCGTCGGCGTCGATGGTGACGTCGTGGGCGCGGACAGTGGGGCGCGAGGTTTCGGGGCTCACGCCCACCACGCCATGCTCCGAAAGGACCCGGCCATTCGCGCTCACCCGGGAGGCGGAATAGATCGTCGGCACATGCAGGGTGTAGCGGCCGGCGGGCAGGCCGGTCAGGGTGAGACGGTAGCTGCCGGCGCCCTGGCTGGGCAGGCCCTTGCCGGTGTCGGTCCATCGCCCCGGCGCGGCGACCATCTGGCTGGTTCCCGGTGCGGGTCCCGGCGCGCCGCCCAGCCACACCAGCCGCCATTCGCCGGCCAGCAGCACGGGGGCGGTGAGGGGGCCATGGGCGGTGAAGTCCACCTGTCCGCCTACCGGGCGCGGCGCGGCGCGGTCGATGTTCTCCACGAACAGCGGCGACATCAGCAGGCACATCAGGGCGATGACGGCGATCGCGAACCGGAGCCGGGGACCACGCGCCAGATCGCCCCCGCGCGCCTTCGCACGCGGAGTCGCCCGGACTCCTCCCGTATCCACGGTCTGCGTCACCCCCAACCCTCCGCGGCGGCACTATCACACCGCAACTCCGCCGCTGTCACCTGCTCCGTCCCCGTCCGCCAGCCTGACCCAGCGTCACGGCCGTTCCGCATTAGTCTGCCCGCAAACACAGGGAGGTTCGCGATGAAGGATTTTGCCGGCAGGTTCGCGGTGGTCACCGGCGGCGGCACGGGCATGGGGCGGGAGCTGGCCCGCCAGCTCATCGCCGAGGGCTGCAGCGTCGCCATGTGCGACGTCTCCGCGAAGAACATGGCCCAGACGATCGCGCTCTGCGAGGCTGACCGGATTCCCCAGGGCGCCCGGATTACCGCCCACCTGGCCGACGTCTCCGACGAGGCCCAGCTGATCCGTTTCCGCGACGAGGCCATGGCGGCGCACGAGGCCGACCATCTGGACCTGCTGTTCAACAACGCCGGCATCGGCGGCGGGGGCGGCTTCGTCGACGGTGACCGCAGCGAGTGGGAACGCACCTTCAACGTCTGCTGGGGCGGGGTCTATCTCGGCTGCCGCACCTTCATGCCGCTGATCCTGGCGGCCAAGGAGGCGCACATCATCAACACCGCCAGCATCAACGGCTTCTGGGCCAGCCTCGGCCCGCAGGTCTCGCACACCGCCTATGCCGCGGCGAAGTTCGCGGTGAAGGGGTTCACCGAGGCGCTCATCACCGACCTGCGCCTCAACGCCCCGCACGTGAAGTGCTCGGTGGTCATGCCGGGCCACATCGGCACCGAGATCGCCTCCAACACCCGCAAGGTGATCCACGGCGGCGAGGATGACAGCCTTTCGCCGCAGGAGCTGGCGGTCGCCCGCGAGCGGATGGCCCGCGCCGGCATGGACGCCGCGTCGATCCCCGATGCCGCGATCCAGGCCATGGTCGCCGAACAGGCCCGCCGGTTCCTGGAAGACGCCCCGATGACCGCGGCCGCCGCGGCCACCGTCATCCTCGATGGGGTCAGGGCCGAGCAGTGGCGCATCCTGGTCGGCGACGACGCCCACAAGATCGACGCCCTGGTCCGCGCCGACCCGGAAAACGCCTACGAGCCGATCTTCTTCCAACGCCTGGCCGAGTCGGCCGGCTGGCAGCTCAACGGCATCGCCGGCAACCGCGAGAGCTGAGCGTCGGGTTTTCGGATCGGCCCAGCCGGGCAGGATCAGCGAAGACAATCAATATCTTGATCGTCATGGCCGGGCTTGTCCCGGCCATGACGACTTGGAGAACGGGGCGACCTACCGGTCAGAGCCGCCCTTGGCCTTCGCCTCGGCCTCGGCGCGGTCGGCGGCGCGGCTGCCGCCCAGCATCCCGGGCATGGCGTAGTTGCCCTCGTGGCAGGCGTATTCGTAGACCAGCCCGCCCAGCGCGGCGAACTCGTACTCGCCGCCCCACGGCTGGGCCCATACCGCCGGGTCCTCGACGGTGAACCGGTAGCGCAGCCGCCCCTTGGCCGTGCGGGTGAACCGCTCGGTGACCTTCAGGGTCTCCCAGCTGCCGAAATAGGCCTGCGCCTGCGGGAAGTTGGTGGTCTCGACCACCAGGGTGTCGCCCTCGTACCAGCCGACGGAGTCCCCGAACCAGGGCCGCAGGCCGGCCGCCACGTGCTCGCGGGTGTTCAGGCGCACGATCCGGGCGTCATGGACCATCTCGGTGATGATCAGCACCGCCCCGGGCGACTGCTGGATGACGTAGTTGTTGTTGTAGAAGCCGTTCGGCATCATCGGCGGCGGGCCGTTGCGGCCGAAGCTGGTCAGGCAGCGGTCGGCCAGGCTCATCTCTTCAGGATTGTTGTAGCGGCGCGCGGTCTGCTGATCCTCGCCGAACAGGGCCGCCGAGCCGTACTCGTCGATGAAATAGGGCGACCCGCCGAACGACCGCACCTGGGCGGCGCTGACCTTCGAGCCGGGGCGTGGCGCGGGGATCTGGCCATCGGGCGTGGTGACCAGCGAGGTCCGCGGCTCGCCGCCCACCCGCATCACCTGGATGCCCGGATCGAGGAAGCCGCGGTTATAGCCGCCCACCGAACCGTCGGCGACCGTGGGGGCGTTGGGGTCGGTCTTCTGGTTGCCGCGCTCGATCTGGGCCGCGGCCGCGCCTTCGATCTTCGCCACCTCCTCGGGGGTCATGACCAGGCGCGACCCGAACTGCGGCGCGCGGGTCTGCGGGGTCATGGTGGCGTTGGTCCAGGCGCCTTCCAGGTCCGGCTGGCCCATGGCGTTGCGCGGCGCCTTCCAGGACTGGGCCTGCGCGCCGCCCGCGAACAGAGCCGCCGCGAAGCCGATCATCAGAACGTGTCTCACCCGACGCCTCCCCCTTTTTCCGGGAGCATGGCGCGCGGGGATCGGGGCGGCAAGCCGGTCAAAAAGGCGGCCCCCGATCCGGGGTCCGGATTGGGGGCCAAAGGAAAAGCCTGCGGACCCATGTCCCGCTTGGCGCTCACAGGGGGCCCGGGCTTCCGCCTCGACTCCCCAGCCGGGGCGGCTGACCGCGACCGCGCAGGCGATGCCGGCGCGGCGTGAGCCCCCGCGAGAGACTCCATCCACCTATGCGGCGTCCGCACAGACACCGCGCCCGACACGCCGCCACCGGGGGGGTCTGCGTCGCGTTCGGGGCCGGGAACAGAGGCCGAGTGTCGGGTCTGCCCTGTCCCCGGAAGCGGTTGGAACCCGACGACACAAGACCAGTCCGCCGGCCGGTCCGACAGGTACCGCGCCCGATCCTTCCCCGAGCGATTCCCGATCTTTTCAACGCGGGATAGTTGCTCGACATATTGCGGCGTCTCATGGTTGTGGTACTCCATGGCTCAGGTTGTTTGCGCGCCCGTGAGGGGCCACGTGCGCGGCCGTGGGTTTGGGATCGGGGATCTGATGCAGCTGGCCCGTGAGGCCGCGTTCCCGCTGGGAGCGCTGGAGGTGCGGCCGCCGACCCGCGAGGTCGTGTTCCCCGGCGGCCGCGAGGTGCTGCAGCCGCGGGTCATGCAGGTGTTGGTGGCGCTCGGCCGTGACCCCGGGGCGGTGGTCAGCCGGGACGAGCTGATCGCCCGGTGCTGGGAGGGCCGGGTGGTGGGCGAGGACGCTATCACCCTGGTGATCATGAAGCTGCGCAAGCTGGCCGCCCGGGCTGGCGAGCCGTTCGCCATCCAGACGATTCCCCGGGTCGGCTATCGCCTCGCGGCCACCAACGCCACGCCGGCGCGCCCGGCCGCTTCCGGAGGCTCCGGCCGGGCGCGTCCGCGGATCACCGTCCTGCCTTTCGCCCATCCGCCGGGCGAGACGGACCTCGCCCGGTTCGCCGAAGCCCTCGTCGACGAACTGACCGCCGGCCTTTCGAAGTCGCCGCTGCTGACGGTGACGCCCCGCCCGGCCCTGGCCCGGTCCGACGCGGCCGATCCCCCGCCCGGCGAGCTCGGGGCCCGTCCGGGTCTGGACTACGTGCTCGACGGCAGGGTCCTGAGTCTCGGCGGAACCGTCAGGGTGTCGGTGAACCTGATCCAGGGCGCGGACCAGACCAGCGCCTGGTCGGCCCGCCACGACCACCCGGTCGCCGACCTGTTCCCGATGCTGTCGCCGATCGCCGCCGCGATCATCTGCGCCCTGGAGCCTGCTCTGCTCGAGCGCGAGGCGTCGCAGATCGAGCGGACGCCGGACTACGGCGCGCCATTCTGGCGGCTGTTCGTCCGTGGGCGCCGCCACTTCTGGCGTTCCACGCCCGAGGATGTCCGCATGGCCGAGACCCTGCTGCAACAGGCCCTTGAGATCGAGCCCGACGACGTCTCGGCGCTGTCGACCCTCGCCCACTGCAGACTGTTCGATGTCTGGGTCGGTCGGGCCCGTGACCCCGCCGCGGCGGTGGACGAGGCCAGCCGGATTGCCCTGCGCGCCGTGGCGGCAGGCGGATCGGACGCCTTCGCCCACTACACCCTGGGCGTGGTGCTCTCGATGATGGACCGTCTGCCGGAAGCCATGGCCGAGCAGCGCCGGGCGCTGGAGCTCAACCCTTACCTGGCCGCTGCCTGGGGCGAGATGGGACGGCTGCTGGCCTTCGAGGGGCGGTCGGGGGAAGCCATCACCTGCTCCGAGCGGGCCATCGCCGCCAGCCCCGACGATCCGCACGGCTGGCTTTGGTTCCGCAGCAAGGCCCTCGCCCGCTTCTGCGCCGGAGACTACGAGCTGGCCGCCCGCGACGCCGCGGACGCCTGCGCGCGGGGCGCCGGGCGCTTCCCGCTTCACTTCCTGCTGGCGGCCTGTTTCAGCGCCGCCGGCCATCCTGCACAGGCGCGCCGCGCGCTCGAGGACGGCGAGCGGCTCGCCCGCGGCCGCCATTCCGGACCCCGCCCGACCTCATATCCCATGGCGGCGCTGAAGACCGGTCACCCGTTCGTCGACGCCGAACCCCTGGACCGGCTGGTCCAGGCCCTGAAAGCGTGCGGCTGGCGGGGCGCCTAGGCCCCCGCGTCCCTAGTTCCGGGCGGGGATGACCACCGGCAGGGTCTCGTAGCCCTTCACGAAGCTGGAATAGACCCGCTTCGGCGGCCCGGTGACCACGACCTCGGGGAAGCGCTTGAGGATCTCTTCCCAGATGATGGTCAGCTGAAGTTCGGCCAGGCGGTTGCCCACGCAGCGGTGGATGCCGAAGCCGAACGAGATGTGCTGACGGGGCCGGGCGCGGTCGATGATGTAGTCGTTCGGCCGGTCGATGACCTCTTCGTCGCGGTTGCCCGAGACGTACCACATGACG
>CAUJHW010000030.1 GCA_963205005.1 Pseudomonadota bacterium | reverse complement strand
CACGCCATGCACATTGAAAAGTTCGTCCACTCCTGCCTGCGGCTGACCGTCGGTGCAGACGCCCTGCTCTTCGACCCGGGCAAGTTTGGGTTCATCGACGGCCGGGTCGATCCCAAGACACTGGCGGGCGCCAACGTCGTGGTGATCACCCACGCTCACCCGGATCACCTCGATCCGGCGGCCCTCAAGACCATCCTGGCCGGCGGCGGACAGGTCGTCGGAAACGCTGAGGTTCGCGATAAGCTGGCCGACGAAGGCCTCGCGGTCGAGGTGTTCGACGAAGGTGTCCGCCGGTTCGGGGCCTTCGAGTTGCGCGCCATCCCTGTCCCTCACGAACCCATCCTGGCCAAGGATACGCCGCGGGTAACCGCCTTCCTGGTCAACGGCCGCGTGCTCAATTGCGGCGACTCCTTCGACGATGCGCTGCTCCCCCATGCCGGCGTCGAGGCGCTCGCCCTGCCCGTCATGGCCCCATACCTGACGGAGCTGAAGGTGATGGCCTTCGCTAAGGCCATGCGACCCAAGTTCGCCCTGCCCCTCCACGACGGCCATGCCCGCGATTTCTTCGTGGAGCAGCGCTACGACACCTACGAGCCCTTCTTCCGTGAAGCCGGCATAGAATTCGTGCGGCTGGCTAAACCTGGCGACGCCTTCGATCTAGCTGAGTGACAGGCCGCTAGCGCTGGGTCTGCACCACCATCCCGAGTTCATCGGGCTTGCCTTCGGCGATCACCAGATAGCGGCGCGGCGCGGGCGTGTCGGCGCTGACCACATTGCGCAATGGTCCCACCGCGTTGACCACGGCCGACCCAGACGGGCTGGTCATGAAGCCGGCCAGGGGCTGCAGCTTTCCCTCACCCTTGGGATTGTCGGCGATCGCCAGCACATAGGCCGCCTTCGGCTTTAGACCCACGGCCGCCGCCTGCAGGATCTGCACTTGGCCTTGGTCGAACAATGTCACCTGGGTGGGTGGTCCGCCCGCGGCGCCGGCGAGAGTCAGGCTATCGGATTTAGCGGCCAAGCCGAGCGGCTGGAGGTTGGCCGTACCCGGGCCAGTGGGAACAGCGTTGGGGACATAGGCCACGCCCTGAGGCGCCTGGCCGATCGGGATGGTGGCGATCACGGTGTTGGTCGCCGTATCGATGGCCGCCACCGCGTCGCCATTCTCCAGGCCGACATAGACGCGCGAGCCGTCACCGGACGGCCATAGGCCATGCGGCAGCGCGCCGACCTTGATCTCGGACACCTGGGCGAAGCTGTCCGTCCGGAACACTTTCACCGCGTTCTGCGTGCCGACGGTGACATAGGCGAACTGGCCGGCGCCATTGCGCACGATGTTGACGTGGTTGGTGATCGGGCCGGTGTCGAGCGTCTTCAGAACCGCGAACGGCGGCTTGGCGTCGAACACCATCACCTTGCCGATGTCCTTTAGCGTCAACCAGACCTGCTTGCCGTCCGGCGTGGCGGCGATGTCCGGGCAGAACGGGCTTTCCTGCTTCACGAAGCCGACGATCGCCTTGGTCTTGGTGTCGATCACCACGGTCTCCGGGGTGAAGCTCGAGCACACGTAGGCATACCGGCCATCGGGGGCGAAGATAGTCATGCCCGGGCCGTTGGGCACTTTGATCCGCGCTGTCTCCTTGTAGGTCGCGCCGTCGAGCACCTGCAGATAGTCCTCGCCGCGCACCGCGACCCAGACTTCCTTGCCGTCGGGGGTGAAGAAGGCCTCGTGCGGCGAGCGGCCGACATAGGCCGTGTGCTTCACCGCGTTGGTCGCCGTGTCGATGAAGGTCACCGAATTGGAGCCGATGGAGATCACCGCCAGGGTCTTGTGGTCCGGCGAGAACCCCATGCCATGGACCAGTAACTGGCCCTTGTAGAGCGGGCTCAAATTCATAGGCGTCTGGTCGCCTAGCTTGATGACGCCGAGCAGCTTGTTAGCGGCCGGGTCGATCACCGAGACGGTGTTTGAGAACTGGTCCGACGTATAGAAGCGGTCGCGGTTGCTCACCGCAATGTCGGGCGCGCTTGCGGGTCCAGGCGCTTGCCCGGCCCAAGCCGGCGCGGCGCTGGCCAGCAACAGGATGAAGGCGAGACTGCGGGTCATTGCGGGTGTCCTTGCGGATGGGTGGCGGGGGCCTCGTCCAGAATCTGCTGCATCACGGCGATCTCCTGGGCCTGTTCGACGATGATGCCCTGGGCCAGGCGACGCAGGCGGGGATCCTTGCCGTACTGCAGCTGGACCTTGGCCATATCGATGGCCCCCTGGTGGTGCGGGATCATCATGGCGGCGAAATCGCGGTCAGGATCGCCGAACGGCGGCAGCATCATCGCGTGATGCATTCGCGTCATGGCCTCGGCCATCCGGGCATCGAACCCGTCAGCCGCCGCGATAGCGCTGGAAGCGCCCGCGACCGCCACGAAGGCCGCAAGACCCATCCAGACACGAGGTGAGCGGCGACTAGACAGCGCAGGCGGTTGCATGGGTGGTTCCTCAAAAACGCGATCGCACCTTCGACGCGCCAACTCATGCGGTCTAACGGGATCGTCGACTAAGAATGTTCGAAACGACCGAACGATCCTGGCGTTATGATCATGAAAACCAGGATCAGCTCGTGACCCTCGAACAGCTCCGCATCTTCCTCGCCGTCGCAGAGCGCCAGCATGTCACTCGGGCGGCCGAAGCCTTGAACCTGACCCAGTCGGCGGTCAGCAGCGCCATCACCACCCTCGAGGGGCGCCACGGCGTCGCGCTGTTCGACCGGGTCGGCCGCAGCATCGTGCTCAATCGCGCCGGTGAGGTGTTCCTGGCGGAGGCCCGCAAGGTCCTGGCCCAGGCGCAGGCCGCCGAGGCGGCCCTGGCAGACCTCAGTGGGCTGGAACGCGGACGCCTGTCTATCCACGCCAGCCAAACCATCGCCAGCTACTGGCTGCCGCCGCGCTTAACGCTCTTCCACGCCGCACATCCCGGCATCGAGATCGACGTGGCGATCGGCAACACCGCCCAGGTCGCCCGCGCGGTCGCGGAGGGGGACGCTGAGATTGGCTTGGTCGAAGGCGAGGTGGACGATCCGGTGCTGAGCCGTTCAGTGATCGATGAAGAGCAACTGAGCCTTGTCGTCGCCCCATTGCATCCCTGGGCTTCCGCCCACACGAGCGCCGATCATGACCTGACCAAA
The DNA here is from genome assembly GCA_963205005.1 of Pseudomonadota bacterium. Lineage (GTDB taxonomy): Bacteria > Pseudomonadota > Alphaproteobacteria > Caulobacterales > Caulobacteraceae > Phenylobacterium. The sequence continues at coordinate 6,481 of CAUJHW010000030.1, read as the reverse complement.
ACGGCTTGGGTTTTACGGGAACCCGGCTCCGGCACCCGTGCGGCGTTCGAGCACATGCTGGCCGCTCGCCACCTGTCTCTATCCGACCTGAAGATCGCCATGGTCCTGCCGGGCAATGAGGCTGTCCGCTCGGCCGTCGAAGCGGGGGCGGGCGCCGGAGTGATGTCTCAGACCGTCGCGCGACTGGGCGTCGCGCGCAAAGCCCTGGTTGAGATCGCGTTCGATCTGCCGCCTCGGCAGTTCTACCTATTGCGGCACAAGCAGCGCTATCGCAGCCGCGCGGGAGACGCCTTCCTGGAGATGGCGAAGCCGTAGGGCAAGATCGTTCAAAACTATCGAACGAACATACACAAACGTCTCGTTGGATAAGAATGGTCTGACAGCCCAGGGTGTCGGTCAAGGAGCGCGCCGCCAATCGGCCTCCACTCCAACGGAGTGACCCTAATGACCACCTTGACCGCCTTGGCCCCCTACCCCGTGTTCCGCGACACCACTCGGGCCAGCCGCCCACCGGCGCAAATGGTTGCAAGCGCTGACCGTGAGTTCGAAAACCTGCGCCGCGACGCGCCGGACCTTGGGGTCAATGGCGTCCATCCAACGGCCGTCAAAGCCCTGATCGGCGTCTATGGCGTGCTTCTGTTGACCTTCTGGGCCTTCTTCGGCGGGCCGGAGACGGCCCTTACCCTGGGCATCATCACCGTTCTGGGCGTCATGTTCTTCGGTCTGCTAGGAGGCGGCATTCTCCTCTCCGACAGCATTCCCAAAGGCGAGCGCGGCCGCGATTTTGGCGAGTTCCTGAACGGCCACGTCTCCATCGCCACGGGTTGGATCTCGGGGCGTGAGGCGTTCGCCCAGATCATCGTCCTGCCCCTGGCGCTGCTGGCCGGAGCCGTTGTCTTCGGCGCGATCTGGCGCCTCACCGCCGGCTGACGCAACGCCCGGCCTTCCTACGCCTTTCCCTACTGCTCCGCTTCGAAAGCCCACCCCATGACCGACATCGCCCATATCCGCGCCGTCGCCTTCGGCCTCAAGCCCCTGGCGACCCTGGCCAGTCCCCGTGAGGTGGTCCGCCAGTTCACCCCCAACTGGTTCGCCGCCACCATGGGCACGGGCATCCTGGCGCTGGCGCTCGCCCAGTTTCCGGCCCGCATCCCCGGCCTGCATCCCGTTGCGGAGGGACTGTGGTGGTTCAATATCGGGCTCTTCAGCCTGTTCACCCTGCTCTACGCCGCGCGCTGGATCTTCTACTTTGACGGCGCCCGCCAGATCTTCGGCCATTCGGTGGTGTCGATGTTCTTCGGCTGCATCCCGATGGGCCTGGCCACCATCATCAATGGCTTCCTGGCGTTTGGCGTCCCGCACTGGGGAGAGAGCGCGGTTCAGATCGCTCAGGTCCTGTGGTGGGCCGATGCGGCCATGGCGCTGGCCTGCGGCATCGCCATTCCCTTCATGATGTTCACCCGGCAGACCCACACCATCGATCAGATGACGGCGGTCTGGCTGCTTCCCGTCGTCGCCGCCGAGGTGGCGGCCGTCAGTGGCGGCCTGCTGGCGCCCCATCTGGCCGACACACATCACCAACTGACCGTGCTGATCACCAGCTACGCGCTGTGGGCCTGCTCAGTGCCGTTGGCGATGAGCATCCTGGTCATCCTGGTGCTGCGCATGGCGGTGCACAAGCTGCCACATGCGAGCATGGCCGCCTCCAGTTGGCTGGCGCTTGGCCCCATCGGCACCGGCGCGCTTGGCCTGCTGGTCATGGGCGGCGCGGCGCCGGCGATCTTCGCCGCCAACGGACTGGGCGACTATGGCGCCGCGGCCCGCGGCATCGGCCTGATCGGCGGCGTGCTGCTCTGGGGCTACGGCTTCTGGTGGGCGGCGATGGCGGCCCTGATCACCGCACGCTACCTGCGTGAAGGCCTGCCGTTCAATCTCGGCTGGTGGGGCTACACCTTCCCCATCGGCGTCTATGCGGTGGCCACTCTCAAGCTCTCCACCCTCCTGCCGCTTGCCGCCTTCGCCATCATCGGCGGTGGCCTGGTGATCCTGCTGGCGATCATGTGGCTTGTGGTCGGCGCCCGCACCGTGCGCGGGGCCTGGCGCGGCGACCTCTTCGTCGCCCCTTGCCTCAAGAGCGGCCAATGACCTCGCCTGTCACCCCTCTCAACGCGGAGGCCCTAATGGCCCAGACCCTCAGCGACTCAGTAACCCATCGCCGCCTGTTCCTGGCCGGCGCTGGCCTACTGGCGGCCACGGCCTTCGCGCCCCGGAGTTGGGCCCAGGCGGGCGCTGATCTGCGCTTACCCGGCGGTCCATCGACCCGGCCGCTCACCGACGCCTTCCCCGGCAAGCGCGGCATGATTCTGCAGCGTACCCGGCCTCCGCTGCTAGAGACGCCGATGAGCGTCTTCGACCAGGGCGTGTTCACCCCCAACGACCAGTTCTTCGTACGCTGGCACTGGGCAAACGTGCCGACCGAGATCGATGCCACAACGTTCAAACTGAACGTTCGCGGCCGGGTCGGGCGCCCCTTGTCGCTCTCCCTCGCCGACATCCTGGCCATGCCGCGCGTGCAGATGGCCGCGGTCAACCAGTGCTCAGGCAATTCCCGCGGTCTGTTCCAGCCCCGGGTTCCCGGCGCCCAGTGGGCGCACGGCGCCATGGGCAACGCCAAGTGGCTGGGCGTAAGCTTGCGGCGTGTCCTCGACCTGGCCGGCGTCCAGCCCGGCGCGGTCGCGGTGCGCTTCAACGGCCTTGACCAGCCGGTCGTCGATGGCGCCCCGGACTTCTCGAAATCGCTCTCGATAGACCATGCCCGCGACGGCGAGGTGATGATCGCCTTCGCGATGAACGGCGCGCAGTTGCCGCTGCTCAACGGCTTCCCGATCCGACTGATCGTCCCGGGGTGGTTCTCGACCTACTGGGTCAAGATGCTCAGCGACATCGAGGTGCTCGGCGCCCCGGACGACAGTTACTGGATGGCCAAGGCCTACAAGATCCCGGACACGCCATTGGCCAATGTGGCGCCGGGCGCCAAGGACTTCCCGACCGTTCCGATCAACCGGATGGTCCCGCGGTCCTGGATCACCAGCCTTGCTGACGGCGCCAGCGTCGCCTACCAACCCCACCTCCCGGTCGGCGGCATCGCCATGGGCGGCGACGCTGGGGTCGCCAGGGTCGATCTTTCCAGCGACGGCGGCCGCTCTTGGGCGCCCGCTCGCCTGGGCCCCGACGAGGGCAAGTACAGCTTCCGCCGCTTCGACGGGATGGTCGCCGTCGCCGGAAGGGGCCCCGTCGCTCTAATGGCCCGGTGCACGAATACAGCCGGCGTCAGCCAGGCCCTGACGCCGAACTGGAATCCAGGCGGCTTCATGCGCGCCTGTGTCGAGACGACCCACGTGGTGCTGTCATGAGCGACCGGCAGAAGACGCCGTCCTACGGCCGCGCGCTGCTGCAACTTGGCGCCATGGCGGGAGGCTTCGTCATTGCGATCTCCCTTGGCCACCATGCCTTCGTGGAAAGTCTGAAGCCGCCGCCCGCACCGCCGGCTCCAGCCGCGGCGCCGCCATCCGCAGTGTCAGGGGGCGGCTTCACGCTGACCTCGACAAGCATCGCCTTGCCCGACGACGATCCGCCCTACCCTGCCGGGCCGGGCGCTGACCTGATGAACGGCAACTGCACCGCATGTCATTCGGCCAGCATGGCCCTGACCCAGCCCGCGTTGTCGAAGGCGCAGTGGACCTCGACCGTCGAGAAGATGCGCGACACGTACAAGGCGGCGATCGCGGAAAAGGACATCAGAGCGATCGTCGAATATCTGACCAAGGTCAGTGCGCAGGCCAAAGGCGACGGCCTCTCTGCGCCGACGTCGGACGCTGGCGGAGCAAGCGGGTAGGCCAACGCTTCAAATGGTCTTTGTACGGCGCGGCTTTGAGGCCGGTATCCTGGCTTTCTGGTCGCCTGAAAGCTCAACAACGACCGTCTTGGCGAGCTCCGGCCAAAAGAGTTTCAACCGACGGGACAGGACCGACAGCCCGCTCGTGCCGCTGGCGTCGAACCGGTCAGAGAGGCTTATCCGTCAGCAGCTTGCCGCTGACGAGATCCTTGGCCTCCTGCGCGCTCTTCGGATCGAGCGTATCGGGCCCTGCGGCCAGCGGCGCGTTGGCGCGGCGGCCGTTCTTGTCGATGTCCGCCAGCAGCATCTTCATCTCGGCGATCTCCTTTACCTGATCGCGCGTGATGCGGTCGGCGAGGTAGCGCACCCGTGGATCACGGATATCGGCCTTGCGGGAATTGTTGATGGCGATCGAATGGTGCGGGATCATCGCCTTCATGAAATCCTCGTCGCCGATCAGCGCCTGACTCCGATTGACGGCGAGCAGGACGATCCCGCCGATGACGGCGCCGACAAGCACGGCCATCTTGGCGGCGTTGGGCTGGTACATCTTCCACATGAAGGCCAGCATCACCGCCGTCATCACGGAACCCATCACCAAGGATGAGACCAGTCGTGTCAGGCTGAAGAGCGCGTGCTCGACGCTATAGACCAGCTGATACATCAGGAAGAACATGATGATCGTCGACACGACGATCATGGCGGCGAACCGACCCCAGCCCATCTGCATCTTATGTTGTTGCTGTTCCATCGAGCCATCCTCCGGTCCTAAGATCGCTAACCCGCTAAGAGAGGCAGGGTTCACGTCCTGCGCCCAGGCTGGCCTACCGATGGTCCAGGGATGGAGCCTCAAGCGGCCCGCAAGTCGTAGCTCCCCTCTCCCCAGCCCGTGACCCGCATGATTTCCGACACCCGCCGCCCGCCCGGTGTGCGGGCGATGTGAATCACCAGATCGATCGCCTGACCAATCGCCCGGTGCGGGATGCGCTGGGTCACCTCCCCGATCAGGTCCTCCAGTCGGCTGAGCCCCTCCGCCGCGCTGTTGGCGTGCAGCGTGGCTAGCCCCCCAGGGTGACCGGTATTCCAGGCCTTCAGCAGATCCAGCGCCGAGCCGTCCCGGACCTCGCCGATGACGATGCGGTCGGGTCGCAGGCGCAGGGTGTCCCGAACCAGGTCGGTCATGGTCACCGCCGGCTCGGTCCGCTTGGTCAGCATCTGGATCTGGTCGGCCGCCGAGCATTGCAGCTCGGCCGTATCCTCGATCAGCACCACCCGGTCTGCGGCAAAGGCCGGCTCCGCCAGGATGGCGTTGGCCAGCGTGGTCTTGCCCGACCCCGTGCCGCCGACGATCAGCAGATTCTCGCGCGCCTCAGCCGCGGTCCGGATGATCTCGGCCTGGGCGGCGGTCATCATGCCGCCCTCGACATAGTCGCCCAGCGTGAACACCACTTCCGGCCGCTTGCGGATCGCAAAGGCCGGTCGCGCCACGACCGGCATGAAGGCGCCCTGGAACCGCTCCCCGGTCTCCGGCAGGGTTGCGCTAACCCGGGGCCGGTCGCGGGTGACCACTTCGCCCGCGTGGTCGGCGAGCAGCCGCAGGATCCGGTCGGCGTCGGCGGCCGCCAGCAGCTCGCCCGTCCACGAACGCCCCTCCCCGATCCGATCAATCCAGATCTTGCCGTCGGGATTGACCATCACCTCGACCACCAGGCGGTCGGCCAGGGCCTGCGCGATCACCGGGCCCATGGCCTGGCGCAGGGCGGCGACCTTGCGGTCGAGAACAACAGGATGGCGTTCGGTCATGGGGCGCTCACGCAAACGGAGGGGTCAAAGGCTGCCATCGTCGTCATCGGCCCGTAGAGCCACGACAGGGGCCATGGTCAGGTAGTCGGCGGCCAGCACCGCCTCGGGCGCGCCTGGGGCCTCTGCAGGCCCCTCAGCGCTGCTGTAGCGGGGCCTGGGCACGCGGACGCCGGCGAAGGGCTCAGGCGGCGCGCAGACGGCCCTGACGCCCCGCCAATCGATGCTGGCGGGCCCCGGCAGGTCCGCGGCCCCGGGCCGCTGCTCATACGCGGCCGGCACGCCGTGGAAGTAGTCGCCGGTGCGCGCCTTGAAGAACGGCTCTTCGTAGTAGCGGATCTTGTCGGCCAGGATCGGCTTGGTGTTGTTGACGAACAGGAACTGCTTGCGGTCATCGAGGCCGCGAACATCCTCTTCCGATAGGATGTAGCGCTGCTGTTCCGACTGCGAGGTGGACCGATGCGCCCGCCCGAACAGGCTGCGCGGGTCGCTGTAGCTCTCCCGCATTTCCAGCGCCTTGCCGGCGCGGCGCGTGACCTTCTCGATGCTCGTCGGCTCCGACGTCGCGAACGTCGCGGTGATGTGCATGTTGTCGAATAACGGTGTTTTGTCACCGTACTTGGAGAACACGTCGTTGAAGCTCTGGCAGACCAGATGGGCGGTGATCCCGTAGCCGGCCATTTCGCCCATGGCGTTCTCCAGGAACGGCAGACTGCCGAGCTTGGGAAATTCGTCGAGCAACAGCAGCAGCCGATGGCGCTTGCGCCGCCGCCGGCTGTCATAGTG
>CAUJHW010000029.1 GCA_963205005.1 Pseudomonadota bacterium | reverse complement strand
CGTCGACCGCATGGCATCGGTCTGGATGTCGCTGAGCGCGGGGACCACGAACGGCACGTTCGTGGAAGGCTTGGCGTAGTCGACCAGCCCGAGCGGCCCGAAGCCGAGCTGGGCGGTATAGTTGGTGTGGTCGTAGTCCGCGCCCGCCAGGACGTGGTGCTCAACGGACCCCGTCGTGAACTGGCCGTCGACCGCGGCCGTCACGAAGCTTTGTCGCACGCGCGACGGCAGTGATGCCGCGGCAAAGATGTAGGACGTCCCCGCCACCGGGGCCCCGGTGAACGGGAAGCTTCCGAACTCTGCGAAGTTGTTGGCGAACCTGCGGGCGGTGACCTCGACGCGCCAGTTGTCGGAGAACCGGTGCGACAGCGTCGCGGTCAGGGCGCGGTTCTTGACCACGGTTCGTGGCGCGTCCGGAGAGCCCGCGAAGGTGTCGTCATCGACGCGGCCGATCAGTGCGACCGGGAGGCCGGCGTATTCCAGCTGCGCCACCCTGGCGTACTGGCCCCGGACGGTCAGGGTAGTGTCGGTTCCGAGGTCGAGCGCCGCCGTCGGCGAGATCGACCAGCGCTCGTGGTTGACCGCGTCAAGGTAGCTGTCGCCGGCTTCATAGTCGCCGGCGATCCGCAGGCGAAGGGCGCCCACCGGTAGGTTCGCCTCAAGCTCGCCGCCGCGCGTATCGAACGCGCCATAGCGGGCCGCGATGCGGGCGGACGCCGTTGCCGCCGGATCCGCCGAGACCAGGTTGATGATGCCCGAAAGCGGCGCGCCGGTGCCGCCGCCGTATAGGGTGCTGGTCGGGCCCTTGGCCACCTCGACCCGGGCGATGTTGACCAGGGCGCCGGTATCGCTGGCGCTGGCCGGCAGGTTGTAGCTCTGCACTCCGTCGGTGAAGTAGGCGGCGTCGAACCCGCGGATCTTCGGCGCCTGCAGAACCATCTCGGCCTGGCTCGACGAGGTGACGCCCGACACGTTCGTGAGCACCTCACCAAGCGTACGCAGGTCCTGTTCCTCGATCAGGGTGCGGGTGAGCGCCTGGATCGACTGCGGGACCTCTTCGATGGGGGTCAGCGTGCGCGTTGCGGTGGCCGCCGACGGCGCCGTGAAGGTCCCACGAGCCGCCGTGACAACGACCTCGCCGACCCAGCTTTCGCCCGCGATCGGGGCCGGGGCCTGGGCGAAGGCAAGGGCGGGAGCCGCCAGGAGGAAGCCGCCGGCGGCGGTCGAAGCGATCAGGACTTGTCGAAGCGTGAACATGTGGACTCTCGGATGTTGAAGGGCGTCTCCGCGCCGTGGGTGCGGGTGATGTCGGCTACGTCCGACGGGTATTTCTGCCGGCGGGGCGCTACCAACTCCGCCGCCTCCACCTCAGGAAGCCGGTGACGACCAGCAAGACGCCAAGGACGGCGACGAGATCGTTCACCCACTTCCACTGTTCGGAGATGAGCGTTCCCCGATGGAGTTCGGCCGCCAGGCTTGCCCACGGGAGATACCCCAGCCGCGGCACGGAATTCGCCGCCTTCCCGCGCATCTTTCCGTCCATTGTGGTGCGGAAGATGGTGTCTCCACGGGTCCACCAGATCGTGCCCTTCGGGCCCGCGCTCATCTCGTTGACCATCACGACAGGGCGGGGCACGGCCAGGATCTGCCAGTGGCCATCCTTCCTCACCTGAACCCGCCGGACCATCCGACCCGGCACGTAGAGCTGTCCGCCGATGTTGCGCAGCCGCATGGCGGGACCCTTGAAGCCGTCATCGCGCGCCCAGCTTGTTCCCAGGTCCCTCGAGATGAAGACTCCGCGACGGTTTCCAAGCGCAAGGAGCTCGCCCGTTCCGTCCTGCGTCAGCGCCACGTTGAGGGCCTGGCCGCGCCAGCCTCCGCTCCGATAGGTCGGCGTCAGGATCCAGGCGGGAACGTCGATCTTGCGAAAGGCTGTCTGCACGTCCGTGCGATGGTCCTGATAGATCCCTGTCAGGAAGACGATTAGAAGCGGGATCGCCAGAACGATCCCAACAATCATGGCGTGGATCCGGAAGCTCCAACGAACAACTTTCTGCGCCCTGCGCATGACTTCGGGCGCCGCCCTCTGGTCCTTGGGGCGCCGCCGCATCCCGTTGGACCACCGCATCACCACCCAGTAGGAGGCGCCGGTCAGGCAGAGGACGAACAGTCCAACCGCAATCGTGTTCCAGACGAGCCAATCCACGACCCCGCCGAACAGACCCCGCCCGAGGTGGATGTCCTGGAGGAAGCGGCCCAGATCCACAGGCGAGGCCCCCGCCGGCAAAGCGCCCAGAGTGAGTTTCCGCCAGGCCGCCTGTTCGTCGCCCAGCGGGCGTTCATACAGGCGCGAGGAATCGACTGCGGCGACGAGGCGATTGACGCCGATCCCAAGGCTGTTGACCGACTGTCCCTGAAGGCCCTCCGGCACGAAGCGCGAGCCGGCCAGGTCGAGCCGCCAGACACCGTCATCCGTTCCGGCCCGAACGGTCCATCCAGGCCCAGCACCGGTTGCCTCAAGGGCCGAGACATTCCGGACAACCTCATGGCCGAACGGCAGACGTGTCCACGTCCTGCCCCCGTCGCGGGTCAGGAATGCGCCGGCAGCGCCACTCATGACCCGCACGGCCGGGTTCCCTGGATTCACCTGGTTGTGTCGCCAGAGCTGCTTGTCGTCGTGTTCGGCGATGCTCTCACCGAACGCTGGACCCGAGCTCCATTGCCAGCTCCACTGGGCCCGGTTCAGTTGCATCATGCCGGTGACCGCAAGCACGGCGAGCCACAGTGCGGCGGCGAGTCCTGCCCATTTGTGGACCAGGTTGAGCGTGATCGGCTGTCGCGCCATGGATTTTGCCTCTCCCCCAATCCGGATCAGAACGCTGCGAACAGCTCGAGCCCGAACTGTCGTCCGATGCTGGGAAAGCCGATCGACGTCTCGTAGTTGTCGTCGAGCAGGTTCTTCACGCTTGCCGTGACCCGGAAGGCCGCGCCGGGCAGCTTGAAGTTTCTGGAAACGGCGAGGTCGACGTTGGTGTAGTCGCCCAGCGGCAGGTAGGGCGAAACGGGCGCGGGCGTTCCTGTGCAGTTGAGGTTCGGCGCCGCGCAGCGCGTGAAGGCGTTGGACTCATACCTGGCGACGTATTTCGCAGCGCCGGAGAAGCGCCACTCGCCCAGTGACTGGTCCACAGTCAGTTCCGCCACTGTGTCCGGTTGGGTGCGGGCGAGTAGCCCCGAGGGATCGAGGACGTCGAAATAGTGCGTGAGGCTCGCCCTGTATCCGCCTTCGCCTGAGGTGCTGCCCCACCGGCCCTGCACGACGGCCTCTGCGCCCGTCCGCTTGCTATCGGTGTTCCCGTAGAGCGTGACCTGTTCAACGGCGCCCACAGCCGAGCAGACACCGGCGGCGTTCACGTTACAGGTGCTGATCGCTGTCACCTCGTTGTTGGTCTTGATGAAGAACGCGTTCGCCGAGGGCCGCAGCCATTCCGTCAGACGGCCTTCGAAGCCGACCTCGAACTTCTCCCGCGTCTCGCCCTTGAGTGGGACCAGCGGATTGGCGAGGACAATTCCGGGTCGGGCGCCCTGTTTGGAATAGCCGTAGCGGGCGTTGACCAGCCAGTCTTCGGCCAGTCGATAGCTGGCGCCAGCCGAAGCGAATTTCGCATCGGGCAGGTCGAAATTGCGGATGGCCCTGACATTGGCGGCAGGCTGACGTCCTGCGGCGAAGTAATCGATCCCCCGCACGATCTTCACACTGTCGATGCGCACGCCAAGGTCGATGTTCAAGCGCTGGTCAAATAAGGACCGGTCCGCCTGCAGAAAATATCCGACGATCTTCTCTTCGCGTGGGATACCTTCGTAGTAATATTGACCGGTTGGGTTCTTCCAGTGGATGTAGTCCACACCGGCCTGTAAATTTGTCGCGCCCAGGAAAGCATTCTGTCTGGCGGCGAAATTCAGAAATCTGTTGTCATTGTCGCGCGCCACAGTATTGGCTAGTGCGCCACTTGCCAGCCGATCGCTTGTGACGAGCTTGCCATCGCTTCTGGTGTAGGCGGCGGTAAGCAGAGTGGTGTGGCTGTCGTTCCAGCGGATGGTTCCGTTCGCCGCGAGGATAGAGCTGTCAAAGGGGTCGAGACGCCAGACATCGTCCGCAGTCGTCGGGCGGAGCTTCTGGTTGCCACTGACGATCCCGTACTCACTCCAGCTCTTTATGAAGGAGAGGTCGACCGAGACCGGACCTGCATCGACGCCGGCCTTGATCCCCGCAGTGCGGTAGGTCTTGTCGAGGTTGAAGCCGCTAGGGCCATCCGTCGTATAGGCAGCGCCGATCACCTGAACGTACCCGTCCAGAGTCTTGTTGCTGAAAACCGTCCCGACCCTCTCGCTGGCGCCGAATGTCCCGAACGACCCGCCGAACGCGCGGGCGGTCGCTTCCGTCTCACGGGGCCGCTTCGTTCGAACCACCACGAAGCCGTTGTTGGCGGCGCCGGAGGGCGCCGCGACGCCAACCAGCGGATTCACCGCCAGGGCCGTCGACGTGCGGACGATGCGGACTTCCTCGATCGCGTCCGCCGGAATGGTCTGCAGCAGGCGCGAGGCCAGCTGCGAGGGCATGTAGGCCCCGTCGATCACGAAGGCGTAGTTGCCGTCTCCGCGGATGTTGAGGTTCGCGGGAGACTTCCGACCGGAGGTGGTGGTGAAGACACCGGTCCCGTAGTTCAGCAGGTCGTACACGTCGCGCGCCTGGAATTTCTCCACATCTTCCGACGTCAGTGTCTGGGAACTGACACGTGCGCTCTGAGGCAGGCGAACGGGGTTCACGGGATTGGAATCGTCGGCGAGCACGCCGGTCACGACGAGTTCAGCGACTTCGCTGGACGACTTCCCGTCGCCTGCGGTCGGCCTCCGGGATGCCGCGCCCGGGGGGCTGTCGACGGCCACCATCACGGCATCCGCATCGGTGGGGGCTTCCGCCGCCAGAGTGTGTGACGGCGCAAGCGCCGAGATGGTCAGAAGGGCAAACGCCACAGTGCGAAGCGCCCGGGGGGCGGCCGTGGACGCAAATAGCAGAGGTTTCATTTCGGATCCCTGGGCGCGGCGCGCCCGACAAGCTGAACAGGGCGTCGGTCGGCCGGCCGCTCATGGCGGCGGCGGCGAACAGACGCGTGGCGTCAACCGGTCACTGAGGACCGGCGCGTCAGGTCAGCAGGCTGGGGGGACCTCGGGAGGGCGGGGGCGGCGCGGCGAGGCCGCGGCCGGGGGACATCGCGGGATCCGTGCGAGAGATCCGTTCGACCCGGCTGGCGTACCGGACCGGAGCCGAAGCTGCGGCCGAGGTCGGCGTGTCGACGGCGGGGATGGCGCAGATGCAGTGCTGGCAGGCGTGGCTGGCGGGCGCCTGGTCGGGCGTCGGGCTGACCGGCGCGGACTGCGCGCCCTGCGGCGTGCAGAGCTCCATGCCGGCGGCCGAGGCCGGGGCGGCCATGGCCAGCGACGGAATCCAGGCCTGGACGAGAAGGGCGAATGCCGTGAACAGGGCGATCATCGCCCGACGCTCGGCGCGTCCGTTCATACCTCGGTTCGGTGAAGCTCCCACAAGGCCGCGTTCTACACCCAGCCGAGCCGCGCGCAATCCTTGTGTGGTGTCGAACCTGAAACGCGAAGACTCCGGCCGTCGTCGGCGCTGCAACTGGCGAAGGCGCCGCGCGTGGCCGACGCTGCGGGGCGAGGCGCTTTCGAATTCCTGCTTTTCGGACACAGCCGCAGGCTTCCTGCCTGTCGTGGCGCCCCTAGTGTGAACTGGCCGCTCCCACCCAGTTCATCGTCAGACCGGATGCATCCCTCATGCCCCCTTCGCCCACCCGCCGCCACATCCTGACATCGGCCGCGGCCAGCGGGCCCGCCTGGCTGGCGGCCTCGGCGGCGACTTTGCCAGCTTCGGCGGCCGCGGCGTCCATGGAAGGGCTCCGCCCGAATTCCATCCCCGTCGCCGACCTGCCGCGACACTTCGATGTCGAGCCGGGCATCCACAACCTTGAAGCCGGCTACTGGAGCATGATGCCCCGGGTGGTCGCCCAGGCCTACGCGCGCCACAACGCCGACATCAACGCCGCCAACGCCATCTGGGCCCGCAATGTGCGGCCCGACGGCTCGGGCTGGACCCGCGATGGCCGCGCCGCACAGGAGGCCATCGCCCGGCAGATGGGCTGCTCGCCTGACGAAATCGCCGTGACCCGCAGCGGCTCGGACGCGCTGCAGCTGCTCATCGTCAACTACAACAGGCTCAGGCCGGGAGACGCGGTCATCCACTGCGACCTCGACTATGACGCCACGATCATGGCCATGGAGTCGCTGCGGGAGCGGCGCGGCGCCCAGCTGGTCAGGTTCGCCATCCCGGAGCCGGCGACCACGGCCAACATCCTGGCCGCCTATGACGCCGTGCTGAAAGCCACACCGAACGCGAAGCTGCTGTTGGTGACGCAGGTCTCCAACCGCACAGGCCTGGTCACGCCGGTCAGGGAGATCGTCGCCATGGCCCGGGCGCGGGGCGTCGACACCGTGGTCGACATCGCCCATGGCGTGGCCTGCCTCGACTTCCAGATCGCCGACCTGGACTGCGACTTCGCCGGCTGGTCGGTGCACAAGTGGACCTCGGCGCCGCTCGGCACAGGGGCGATGTACATCCGCAGGAGCCGGTTGGCGGACATCGATATCGGCTTCGGCAACCGCAACCTGCCGGGCAACGACATCAACATGCGCGTCCCGGCCGGCACGCTCAACTTCCCGGCCGTGCTGACCATTCCGACCGCCGTCGACTTCCACTTCGCCGTTGGCGGGGCGGCGAAGGAAAAGCACATGCGCGGGCTCCGCGACCGCTGGGTCGATGCGGTCCGCGACCTGCCCAATGTGACGATGTCAGTTCCCGACGATCCGGCGCGATACTGCGCGATCACCAGCTTCCGGCTCAACGGCATGGACACGCCGGAGAAGGCCCTGGCCGTGCAGCGCCGCCTCTTCGAGAAGTACCGTATCCTTACTGTCTGGCGGACAGGTGTGGCGGCGGGACCGGTGATCCGCGTGACGCCGGGGCTCTACAGCACAGCCGCCGATGTCGACGCCCTGGCCGCGGCCCTGCGGGCGGAACATGCGATGTGCCTGTAGTGCGCGGCCGCCGCGGCGCCTGAAACGCGGCTACCTGAGGCGCGGCGTCAGGTGCCCATGGGCTTCGTGTCGGTGCGCATCGCCGTGATGGTGCTGGTCGTTCGCGGCGACCGAGATGAGGTTCAACTCACCGAAGGTCACGCCGCGCTCGGCGCGGATGGCGTCGGCCAGGGCCCGGACCTCCGAGGTTCTGCCCTTCAGCATGACGCTCTCAAGGCAGTGTTCGTGATCGAGGTGGACATGAAACGTCGCCACCACCTGGTCATGGTGCTCGTGGCTGATCTCGGTCAGCCGCTGAGCCAGCGCCCGGACATGGTGGTTGTAGACATACGAAAGATTTGCCACGCACTCGCCATCGGACCGGATTTCCCGGCGCGCGGCGATGGCCTGGCGCACCAAGTCGCGCATGGCCTCCGATCGGCTGCCGTAACCCTGGTCGGCGATCAGCGTGTCGAAGGCGTGGGTCAGCTCTTCATCGAGCGAAATCGTAACTCTCTGCATGGCGCCCCCCGAGACGGTGAAAGCATAGGGGCGCCATTTCCGCGCGCCAGTCTCCCTGTCGAAACAGGCTTCACAGGCATGGCGTAGGAAGTATGACTTAGAAGTTCCTACGAGAGAGCTTGCGATGCGGCGCATCTTATTTGCGGCGGCTGCCGCCGTAGCCCTCGGCCCGGCTGGCGCCGCGTCCGCCAGCGAGGACGCTGACACGCCCATTGCGACCGCGACCGCCGCCGTGGAGGAGGTCTACGTCTGGGGCAAGCGGGAAGGGCGCATCGGCGAGGCGGCCTCGGCCAGCGAGGGCGTAGTCTCCTACGGCGCCTACGCCAACCGGCCGATGCTGCGGCCTGGAGAGCTGGCCGAGGTGATCCCGGGCCTGGCGGCGACCCAGCATTCGGGCTCGGGCAAGGCCAATCAGTACTTCCTGCGTGGCTTCAACCTGGACCATGGCACCGATTTCTCGATCTCACTGGACGGCGTGCCGCTGAACCTGCGCACCCACGCCCATGGTCAGGGTTACCTGGACATCAATGGCGTGACGCCGGAGCTGGTGCAGGCCATCGACTATCGGAAGGGCCCCTACTTCGCCGAGGTCGGCGACTTCTCGGCGGCGGGCGCGGCTGCGTTCCGGACGTTCGAGAGTCTGCCGGACAGCTTCGTCCAGGCCCAGGCCGGCCAAAACGCCTTCGGACGGGTGGTGGCCGGGCTGAACCTGGGGGCGGGTCTGGCGGCTGTGGATCTGGCCACAGGAGACGGGCCGTGGATGCGGGACGAAAACCTGAAGAAGGCGAGCGTACTTGGCCGGTTCGGAGCCGGCGATTGGTCGATCACCGCATTGGCCTATGGCGCGAAGTGGGACTCGACGGACCAGATTCCACAACGGGCCGTGGACGCCGGGCTGATCTCCCGCTTCGGAGTGATCGACGATACCGACGGCGGTAAGACCAGCCGCTTCATCGTTTCGGCGCGGCGCCATCCCGACGCGGACAGCGACCTCGTGGTCTACGTTCAGCGCTACCGACTTAACCTGTGGTCGGACTTCACCTACGTCCTGGACGATCCCGTGAACGGCGACCAGTTCGAGCAGGCGGAGAAGCGCTGGATCGTCGGCGGGTCCGGCTACCGCACCTGGCGCCCCGACGGCGCCAACTGGACTCTGCGGGTGGGCGCGGAGACCCGCATGGACGACATCGGGTCGATCGGACTCTACCGAACCAAGGCGCGCCGGCGATTGGCCACAGACCGGCAGGACCAGGTCAAGGAACTTTCAGGCGCGATTTGGGGGGCCGCTGACTGGGCGTCGGGGCCGTTCCGCGCGACGCTGGGCCTACGGGCGGACGCGATCTACGCCGACGTGGACTCCGACAATCCGCTCAATTCGGGACACAGGACCGACGCCATCGGCAGCCCGAAACTAACCCTGGCGTGGCGGGTCTCGCCGCAGGTGGAGCTCTATGCGGACGCCGGGCGTGGCTTCCACTCCAACGACGTGCGCGGCGCCGTGCAGCGGGTTTCGCCGACCACGCTCGACCCGGTGGACCGTGTGCCGCTGTTCGCCGCAGCGGACGGGGCGGAGCTAGGGGCCCGCTACGAAGGCCATGGGCTGACAGCCAGCGTCGCGGTCTGGGCGCTGAGACTGCAGTCCGAACTTGTGTACGTCGGCGATGCCGGGGACACCGAGAGCACCGATGGGACGAAGCGGCTGGGCGCCGAGGTGCTGGTCAGCTGGTCGCCGCGGCCGGGGATCAACCTGGACTTTTCCGGCGCCGCCACCCGCGCCCGCTATCGCGGCGATCCTGCCACGGGGGATCGGATCCCCAATGCGCTCGAGTATGTGGCGACCGCGGGCGCGACGGTGCGGGTGACGGATGCCAGCGTGGCCCAGCTCACGGTCCGGCGGCTAGGCCCCGCGCCGCTGATCGAGGACGACAGCGCGCGGTCGAAGTCCTCGACCGTGGTGAACCTTGCCTACACCTACAGCCTTGGGCCGGCGGCGTTCACGGTCGACGTCCTGAACCTCTTCAACAGCCGCGACAACGACATCACCTACTTCTACGCCTCGCGCCTTCCGGGCGAGCCGGCGGCGGGCGTCGACGACATCCACTTCCATCCGGTGGAGTCGCGGCAGGT
>CAUJHW010000028.1 GCA_963205005.1 Pseudomonadota bacterium | reverse complement strand
CGCCCGCGACCTGCCGGGCGACGGACGCGAACTCCTTCTCGCCATCGAGATGGAGCCCGAGGGCGGCGACCTGACCCACGAGATCATGGTCGGCATTCCGCTGAACGTTGGAGAATTCGAGGCCTGATGATGAACTTCGATGTCATGGCGTTCACCGCCGGCGCGATCAACTTCGCGCTCGCTTTCCTGGCCGCGGGCGGCTTCGCCCTGATCTTCAAGGCGATCTACCGCTGGATCACCCCCCACGATGAGGGCGCCCTCATCCGCGCCGGCAACTCCGCGGCGGCCGTTGCCCTGGGCGGTGCGCTGATCGGCTATGTGATCCCGCTGGCCTCGGCCCTCACCCAGACCCACTCCCTGCCGGAGTTCATCGCCTGGGCCCTGCTTGCCGGGGTGATCCAGATCGTCACCTTCTGGCTGGTGCGGCGGATCGCCCTCCCCGACGTTTCGGCGCGCATCGAACGTGGCGAGATGGCCGCGGCGCTTTATCTGATGATGATCTCGATCGCGGTCGGCATCCTCAACGCCGCCTGCATGACGGCGTAAGGACCATGAAACGCACCCGCAAACTGGCGCTGACCGGCCTGATGGCCATGGGCGGCGTCTCGCTCACCGCCTGCGGCGACCAGCCCAGCGTGACCATCGCCGACCAGGGCAAGCCCGTCGACGCCTACACCTATCAGTCCCTGCAGGAGTGCAAGGACAAGAACGAGGTGCCGGACGACGCCTGCGACACCGGCGCCAGTAAGGCCAAGGATGAAGAAGCCGCGGAGGCCAAATACTCCGACAGCAAGACCTGCGAGGACGTCTATGGCCCCGGCCAGTGCGTGCCGCGCAGCTCAGCCGGCGGCGGCTCGTTCTGGGGACCGCTCGTCACCGGCTTCGTGGTCGGTCAGATGATGAACGGCGGCTGGGGCGGTGGCGGCATGTACCGCGACTGGCGCAGCGGCGGCTACTACACCCGCGGCGGCGGCCCGATCACCACCGATTACTCCACCGGCCGCACCCGCATCGGCTCGCGCAGCTTCGACCCGCCGGACACCATCCGCGCGCCGGAACGCATGCAGACCCGCTCGTCCGTCATCTCCCGCGGCGGCTTCGGCGGCCGCATGAGCAGCCACAGTTACAGCGGTGGTCGCTGGGGCGGCTGAGGCACGCCTAGCCTCGTTAACCCTTTCCCTGTAATCCGCGCGGCTTAAGACCGCACGAAAGCCGACCCATGCCCGAACTCTACGACGTCGCCGCCATCGGCAACGCCATCGTCGACGTGATCGCGCCTGCCACCGACGCGTGGCTGGACGAGCATGGCCTGACCAAGGGCGCGATGATGCTGGTCGACCCGGGCCAGAGCGCCGCGCTCTACTCCAAGATGGCGGCCGGCGTGGAAGCCTCGGGCGGTTCGGCGGCCAACACCATCGCGGGCCTGGCCAGCTTCGGCGGCAGGGGCGCGTTCATGGGCAAGGTGGCCGATGACAAGCTGGGCGAGGTGTTCGCCCACGACATGCGCGCCATCGGCGCCCGGTTCGAGAACGCCCCGCTGGTCGGCGGCCCGGCCACCGCCGTCTCGATGATCAACGTCACCCCGGACGGCCAGCGCACCATGTGCACCTTCCTGGGCGCCTCGGTGGAGTTCACCGACACCGATGTCGAGGCCGACATCGTCGAGGCCTCGAAGATCGTCTACCTGGAAGGCTATCTGTTCGACGCAGAGGCCGCCCGTCGCGCCTTCGCCAAGGCCGCGGCGCTGGCTCATGGCGCCGGCCGCCAGATCGCGCTGACCCTGTCGGACAGCTTCGTGGTCGAGCGTCACCGCGGCGGTCTGCTCGGCTTCATCGAAAGCCAGGTCGACCTGCTGTTCGCCAACGAGGCCGAGCTGCTGGCCCTGTTCCAGACTGAAGACTTCGACGAGGCCTGCGAGGCGCTGCGCACCCGCTGCGACCTGGCCGCCGTCACCCGCAGCGACAAGGGCTCGGTGATCCTGTCCAAGGGCGAGCGCCTGACCGTGAAGGCCGAGCCGGTGGAGAAAGTCGTGGACACGACCGGCGCGGGCGACCAATACGCAGCCGGTTTCATGTTCGGCCTTTCGCGGGGGCGGCCGCTGCACCAGTGCGGCCAGTTCGCCTCGCTCGCGGCGGCGGAAGTGATCTCGCACTACGGCCCGCGGCCGCTGGTCCCGCTGAAGGACCTCGCCGCGTCCAAAGGATACTAAGCCGATGAGCCGCAAGGCCGAAGTCGTCCGCAACACCAAGGAGACCCAGATCCGCGTCGCCGTGGACCTGGACGGGACCGGCGCGTCGAAGATCTCCACCGGGATCGGCTTCTTCGACCACATGCTGGAAAGCTTCGCCCGGCATGGCGGGATCGACCTTGAGGTCGAGACCAGGGGCGACCTGCACATCGACATGCACCACACCGTCGAGGACACCGGCATCGTGCTGGGCCAGGCGATCAAGGAGGCCATTCCCGGCTTCAAGGGCGTGCGCAGGTTCGGTCACGCCTACATCCCCATGGACGAGACGCTGAGCCGCTGCGCAATCGACCTGTCCAACCGGCCCTACCTGATCTGGAACGTCGAGTTCAAAACGCCGAAGGTCGGCGACATGGACACCGAGCTGTTCAAGGAATTCCACCACGCCTTCGCCATGAACGCGGGCGCGTGCGTGCACATGGACCTGCTGCGCGGGACCAACTCCCACCACATCGCCGAGAGCGGGTTCAAGGCCCTGGCGCGCGCGGTCCGGCAGGCCGTCGAGCTGGACCCCAAGACCCACGGCCATGCCCCCTCCACCAAGGGCGTGCTCTAGGGAAACCCCATGCAGAGTGTCGCCCTGATCGACTACGGGTCGGGCAACCTTCGCTCGGCCGAAAAGGCGCTGATCCGCGCCGCCGACGGCCGCGCGGATATTGTCGTGACCAACGACCCGGCCGTGGTGGCCAGCGCCGACCGCATCGTGCTGCCCGGCGTAGGCGCCTTCGCCTCCTGCATGGCTGCGCTGACCGAGCGCGAGGGCGTCATCGAGGCGATGAACCACGCGGTCCATGACCGGGGCGTCCCCTTCCTCGGCATCTGCGTCGGGCAGCAGCTGATGGCCTCGCGCGGCCTGGAGTTCGGGGTCACCCCCGGCCTCGGCTGGATCGACGGCGACGTCCGCCGGATCGAGCCGTCCGACCCGCACCTCAAGATCCCGCACATGGGCTGGAACAACCTGCTGGACGTCTCTGACCTGCCGGTGCTGTCGGGCCTGAAAGCCGGCGCGCCGGTCTATTTCACCCACTCCTTCGCCATCTTCCCCTCGGACGACGCCGACGTCGCCGCCTGGGTGGATCATGGCGGACGCTTCCCCGCCGCGGTCGCGCGGGGCAATCTCGCCGGGGTGCAGTTCCACCCCGAAAAATCTCAATCTGCCGGGCTCAAGCTGTTGTCCGACTTCCTGGAGTGGCGCCCGTGATCCTGTATCCGGCCATCGATCTGAAAGACGGCCAGTGCGTGCGCGTGCTGCACGGCGACCTGTCCACCGCGACGGTGTTCAATACCGAGCCGGCGGCGCAGGCGAAGACCTTCGTGGAGGCCGGCTTCCACTGGATCCACGTGGTCGACCTGAACGGCGCCGTTCAGGGCAAGGCGATCAACGCCCCGGGCGTCGAGGCCATCCTGGCCTCGGTCTCGGTGCCGGTGCAGCTGGGCGGCGGCATCCGATCGCTCGCCGACATCGAGCGCTGGGTCGAGGCAGGGGTCAGCCGCATCATCCTCGGCACCGTGGCGGTCAAGAACCCGAAGATCGTGCTCGACGCCGCCAAGCGCTGGCCCGAGCAGATCGCCGTCAGCGTCGATGTCCGCGCTGGCAAGGTCGCCGTCGACGGCTGGACCGCCGATTCCGACCTGGACGCGATCACCGTGGCCAAGCGGTTCGAGGACGCGGGCGTCGCGGCGCTGATCGTCACCGACATCGACCGCGACGGCACGGTGATGGGCTTCAACGTCGAGGCGTTCGGCGCCATGGCCGACGCGGTCTCGATCCCGGTGATCGCCGCCGGCGGCCTGGCCTCGGTGGACGACATCGTCAAGCTCAAGGCCCGCAAGGGCGTGCCGGTGGCCGGCGCCGTTCTGGGCCGCGCCCTCTACAACGGCGCGATCGACCCGGCCGAGGCCCTGAGGGTGGCCGCGTGACGCTGAAGGTCCGCCTGATCCCCTGCCTGGACGTCAAGGACGGCCGGGTGGTGAAGGGCGTGCAGTTCGTGTCCCTGCGCGACGCCGGTGACCCGGTGGAACAGGCCCGCGCCTATGACGCCGCCGGCGCCGACGAGCTGATGTTTCTCGACATCACCGCCAGCCACGAGAACCGCGGCACGATCCTGGATGTGGTCGCCCGCACGGCGGATGTCTGCTTCATGCCGCTGTCGGTGGGCGGCGGAATCCGCAGCGTCGAGGACGCCCGCCGCCTGCTGCTGGCCGGGGCCGACAAGATCTCGATCATGACCGCCGCCGTGGCCGACCGGAACGTGGTCAGCGCCTGCGCCGACGCCTTCGGCAGCCAGGCCGTCGTGGTCTCGGTGGACGCCAAGCGCGTCAACGGCCGCTGGGAAGTGTTCACCCACGGCGGGCGCAATCCCACCGGCCTCGATGCCGTGGACTATGCCGTCGAGGTGGTGGCCAGGGGCGCGGGCGAGATCCTGCTGACTTCCATGGACCGCGACGGCGCCAAGACCGGCTACGACCTGGAGCTGGTCCGCGCCGTGAGTTCGGCGGTCTCGGTGCCGGTGATCGCCTCGGGCGGCGCGGGCAATTCGCGGCATCTGGTCGAGGCCGTGCAGGCGGGCGCCGATGCGGTGCTGGCCGCCTCGATCTTCCACTTTGGCGAGGTCGGCATCGGCGAGGCCAAGCTGGCCATGGCCGCCGCCGGCATCCCGGTCCGCCTGACGGAGCCTGCCGCATGACCCGGTTCGCCAGTGTCGTCGACCGCCTCGCCGCCACCATCGAGAGCCGCCGCGGGGGCGACGCCTCGACCTCCTACACCGCCCAGCTGCTGGGCAACCTGGACCGCGCCGCCAAGAAGCTGGGCGAGGAAGCCGTCGAGACGGTGATCGCCGCCGCCCAGGGCGACCGCGACGCGCTCACCGCCGAGAGCGCCGACCTGATCTATCACTGGCTGGTCCTGATCGCCGCCGCCGGCGTCAGCCTTGACGAGGTCGCCGAACGGCTCGAGGCCCGCGAGGGCGTCTCCGGCCTGGCCGAGAAGGCCGCCCGCAAGCCCTGACCGCCTGTCCCGCCGGCTCCGCCGTTCGTCCCTGAGCACTTTTCCACAGGCCGGATGCGACCTCACCTGTCGCCATGACGCGACAGCTCTTCCCCCTCGCCCTCGCCGCCCTGGCGCTCAGCGCCTGCGCCCGTCCGCCCGCCACGCCGCACGCGGCCGACACCGGCTGGGGCCACTATGGCGGTGACGCCGGCGGGCAGCGGTTCTCGCCCGCCGCGCAGATCACGCCCGCCAACGTGGGCCGCCTCAAGGTGGCCTGGCGCTATTCCACGGGCGACCTGAAGACCCGCGGCGCGGCGATGGACGCCGCGGCCTTCGAGGCGACGCCGATCCTGGCGGGCGGGCGGCTGTATCTCTGCTCGCCGTTCAACGTGGCCAGCGCCCACGACCCGGCCACCGGCGCGGCGCTGTGGCGGTTCGATCCACGGATCGATACGAGGATCCGTTACCCGAATTCCTTCAACTGCCGGGGACTGGCCTACTGGCGCGATCCCGCCGCGCCTGCGAACGCCCCCTGCGCCGGGCGGGTGTTCATGGCGACCAACGACCGCCGCCTGTTCGCCCTGGACGCGGCCACCGGCAAGGCCTGCGCGGGCTTCGGTCGCGAGGGGGCCGTCGACGCCATGCCGGGGGCGGTGCTGGCCCGCCCGGGCGGCGCCCAGATCACCTCGGCCCCGGTCGTCGTGGCCGGGGTGGTGATCACCGGCTCCTCGATCGACGACAACCAGCGGGTCCACGAGACCTCCGGCGCGGTGCGCGGCTTCGACGCGGTGACCGGCGCCCTGCGCTGGACCTTCGACCCGCTGGCGGCGGCCGGCCCCGGCGTCGCGGCAGGCGCCGCCAATGTCTGGGCGCCGATGTCCGTGGACGAGGCGCGGGGTCTCGTGTTCCTGCCCACCTCCAGCCCCAGTCCGGACTTCCATGGCGCCGCCCGTCCCGGAAACGGCGGGCACGCCAACTCGGTCGTGGCGCTGAAGGCCGCCACTGGTGAAGTGGCGTGGGCCTTCCAGACCACCCACCACGACGTCTGGGACTATGATGTCCCCGCACAGCCCACCCTGGGCGTCGTACCCTACGGTGGCATCCCGCGCGCAGCGGTGATCCAGACCACCAAGCAGGGCCTGGTGTTCACCCTCGACCGCGACACCGGAAAGCCCGTTATCCCGGTCACCGAGCGCCCGGTCCCGCAGGGCGGCGCGCTGGGCGAGACCCTGTCGCCGACCCAGCCGTTCCCCGCGGCCCCCCTGCCCCTGGCGCCCAACCGCATCCGCCCCGACGACGCCTTCGGCCTGACGCCGTGGGACCGGGGGGCCTGCCGCAGGCTGATCGCAGGCGCGCGCAACGAGGGGATCTATACCCCGCCATCGACTGAGGGCACGATCCTCTACCCGTTCACGGGCGGCGGATCGAACTGGGGCGGGATCGCCTATGACGCGCGGCGCGGCGTTGCGTTCATCAACACCTCCTCGGCCCCGCACAAGGTGACGCTGATCCCGCGCGAGGGCTACTCAGCCCAAAAGGCCGCTCATCCGGACCTGGAGGTCAGTCCCAACAACGGCGCGCCCTACGGCATGAAGCGCGAACTGCTGCGGTCGCCGCTGGGCCTGCCCTGCAATCCGCCGCCGTGGGGCGTGCTGGCGGCGGTCGACATGCACGACGGCAAGGTGCTCTGGCGGGTACCGCTGGGAACCACCCGCGACCTCGCGCCCGGAACCCAGTGGCTGATGCGTGGCGTGGGCACGCCCAACTTCGGCGGCCCTATCGTCACCGGCAGCGGGCTGATCTTCATCGGCGCGGCCATGGACAACTACCTGCGGGCGTTCGACGCCGTGTCGGGCAGGGAGTTGTGGCGCGGGAGGCTGCCGGCTGGCGGCCAGGCGACGCCGATGACCTATGTCTGGAAGGGGCGTCAGTACGTGGTCATCGCCGCTGGCGGCCACGCCAAGTCTGAAACCCGGCGCGGTGACCAGCTGGTGGCCTTCGCCCTGCCGGGCTAGGGGCGAATGCCGCCACCCCTTTACGGTCAGGGAAAGGGGTTTGTTGGCGCAGGAAGTGAGGTCCGATCGGCCCTAGAGCCGCGGCCTGCGCTTCAGCGCCACGTAGAGAGCCCCCTCCCCGCCATGTCGGCGGTGGGCCTCGGAAATGCCGGCGACGATCTGCGACAGGTGCGCCGCGCCCAGCCAGTCCGGCACGCGACGCCGCAGCACGCCGTCGCCCTGTACGCCCTTGCCGGTGATCACCAGCACCGCGCGCGCGCCATCTTCCCAGGCGTGACGCAGGAAGGCCTCCAGCGCCGCCCGCGCCCGGTCCTGGGTGAGGCCGTGCAGGTCGATGCGACCGCCGATCTCCTCGCGCTCGCGGGCGATCCGGTGCCTGCGGTTGGGCTCGATGCCATCGACCGCCTCGCGCAGCGCCTTGCGCGCCGCCTCCACCCGCTTCGGCTCGATGCGGGCCGCCGCGTCGAGGGTCTGGGGCATCGCCGGCTTGGCGGCGCCCCGTCCGGTCAGGGGGTGGACGGTCGCCGACACCATCGACCAGATCTTCACCTCGTCAGGCTTGAGCGGCCGCTTCATTTCGGGACCAGCCGGTAGAGCCTGAGCGTATGGCGGACCCGCCCGGCCTCCGCCCCCGCGGCCTGGCCTTCGCCGAGGTAGAGGTCGGCGCGTACGGCCCCCTTGATCGCGCCACCGGTATCAAGCGCGCTGACCAGACGGCGATAGGTGGGGAAGGCGCCGGCCAGCAGCGGCGCCTCGCCGTCGATCCAGAGGAGTTCGCCATAGGTGTGGAAGGCCGGATCGACCGCCACCGCGCGCCCCGCGGGCAAGGGGACGTTGGCGGCGCCCACCGGCGGCTTGCCGTCGTCCGGCGCAAGCCGGAAGAACGCATAGCGCGGGTTCAGCCGCATGATCTCGTCGGCCTCGGGGCCCCGATGGGCCGCCAGCCAGCCGCGGATGGCGTCGCCCGAGGTGTTGTCGCGGGCCAGCAGGCCCCGGTCCCGCATCGGGTTGGCGATGCCGGCGAAGGTGCGGCCGTTGTGGGCGGCGTACAGCGCCTTCATCCGCCGCCCATCCTCGAAGGTGAGCACGCCCGAGCCCTGGACCTGCAGGAAGAACAGCTCTTCCGGCCGCATCCAGGCCAGGGCGGTGTCTGCCGGCAGGGCCTCGATGGCCGCGCGGTCGGGGTAGGGCAGGGCGGTTCCGTCGCCCTGGACCTGCAGGACGATGCCGCCGTCGGCGACCACCAGGTCGGTCGGCTTCGATCGGACAGGCGCGGAAAACTCGCCATCGGGCTTCGTGCGGGCCGGATAGACCGGGGCGAAGTAGGCGGTGAGCACCCCTTCGCCGTCATAGCGTTCGGCCTCGAGGCTTCGTTCGAGGAAGGCCCGCGCGTCGGACGACCCGAGGTCTCCCGCCGAGCGCGCCTGCGCGCAGACTTCGGCCAGGGTGCGGTCGCGGACGCCGGCGCAGGTCCGGGCAAAGGCCCGGAAGGCGGCGGCGAAATCCTCCTGCGCCCAGCCGGGCAGGGCCGTGAGGGGAATCCGGCGGATGTCCGGCGCGGGCGGCGGCGGCGTCGGGGCAGGGGCGGGGAGCGTGGGCCGCGGATAGTCGACCGGCGGCGGCGGGCCGTGCTCGGACGGCGTCGCGCACGCGGACAGGATCAGGCTGGCGAGGATCGCCGCGACGACGCCCCCTCGCACCGCCGTCACGCCTCGGCGGCGTCCACGCGGACGAGCCGCCAGTTGGGGTCGCGATCCTTGAGACGGCGTTCGAAGGTCCAGAGCTCGGCGGTGCGACGGTCGTCGACGCCCTCGCCTTCGGGACCCTTGGTGCGGCTGCGGAACTCGGCCAGGAACCGCACGGTCAGCCGGGCCAGGTCGCCATCGGAGACATCGGCGCGCTCGAGATCGGCGCGGGGCGCGTTGAGGAATTCCACCGACTCGGTGCGGTTCTCGGCGGCGCGCTGGTCGATGACCGTTTCGAAGCTGGCCAGAACCGACGGCGCCAGCAGATTGGCCAGCGTCGCCTTGTCACCCTCGGCGAAGGCCTTGACCACCATCTCGTAGGCCGTCTTCGAGCCGGCCAGGAACCGGTTCATGTCGAAGTTCGGATCCTTGGACTTCACCGCCGCCAGGCCGGTCAGCTCGACGCCGTCGTCGACCGGTTCAGCCAGCCGCTCCGGCGCCCGCGCGGCGCGTGCGGCGGTCTCGACCGCGGCGCGGTCCTCCGGTTGCAGACCCTTGCGTCGTCCCAGCACGGAATACAGCTGGTAGAGCACGATGGCGGCGAGGCCGGCGAAGATGATCAGTTCAAGCACGGGCGATTGCGGGCTTTCGGATGTCGGACGGTGGCGACTATACGCTCAAACAACCCATATAGTCGCGAACGAAGGCCAGCGTCAGGGGCGGCGTTGCATCGCTACGGGCGCCATGTTAGCCGCTCGGCCCGAACGTGGCGCAATCCTGCGCCCCCTGTGAAGAGATCTTCAGCCTGCCATGACCGACATCGATCCCGGCGCGGGCGCGCCCGAGGCCGCCGCCGAACCCGGCATCCGCATCCTGGCCCAGTTCATCCGTGACCTGTCGTTCGAGAACCCCCGCGCGCCCGACGCCCTGCGCCAGAGCCCGGACCAGCCGGCCATCGACCTGAACGTCGAGATGAACGCCCGCGGTCGCGATGACGGCCTGTTCGAGGTCGACCTCAAGCTCTCGGCCCGCGCCACCCGCTCCGACGGGCCGCTGTTCATTGTCGAGCTGCTATACGGCGGCGTCTTCCAGATCGGCGGCGTGCCGAACGAGGAGATGGAGCCGGTGCTGCTGATCGAGTGCCCGCGCTACCTGTTCCCCTTCGCCCGCCAGGTGATCGCCGAAGTCACCTCGCAGGGCGGCTTCCCGCCGTTCATGCTGGACCCGATCGACTTTGCCGGCGTCTACGCCGCCCGCAAGGCCCAGGGCGAAGAGCAGATCGGCCACGCCTAGAGGCCGAAGCGGGCCCAGAGGTCCTCGTTCTTGACCACGCCGCGGATGAAGGCGGCGTGGGCGGCGCGTTCGTCCTCGGTGGACAGCGGCGCCAGGGGGCGGGGCCGGGCGCCGTAGTCGTTGCGCGAAGAGACGTGGACGGTGCTGGCCACAGTTTCGGCCACCAGCTCCAGCCTGCGCTCGCGGCCGCCCTTGAGCTCCAGGTACACCGCCGCCAGCAGCTTGGCGTCGATCAGCGCCCCGTGCTTCTCGCGCTCGCTCAGCGAGACCTTGAAGCGCTTGCACAATGCATCCAGCGAGTTGTGCATTCCCGGGAAGCGGTGCTTGGCCAGCGCCAGGGTGTCGATCCAGCGATGCTCGGGCAGGTGCTCCCGGTTGCAGTTCGCCAGTTCCCAGTTGATGAAATTGCGGTCGAAGCCCGCGTTGTGGGCGATCAGCGGCGCGTCGCCGACGAAGTCCAGGAACGCCTCGACCACCTCCGGATGCTCGAACCGCGGTTTGCCACGCAGGAAGTCGGCCGACAGGCCGTGGACCTTCTCGGCGTCGGCGGGCATGTCGCGGCAGGGGTCGATGTAGACGTGGAAGTGGCGGCCGGTCGGAACGAAGCTCTCGATCTCCAGGCAGGCCAGTTCCACCAGCCGGTCGCCGGTCTTCGGATCGAAGCCGGTGGTTTCGGTGTCGAGGACGATCTCGCGGGCCATGGCCTATCCTTGGCGCCGTTCGCGGCCGGTTTTCAACCGGCCTTTGCGCGCAGGTCCGCGATCACCGCCAGCACCTGTTGACGGGCGGCCTCCAGGCCGTTTCCGGTGTCGATCACATAGTCCGCCCGGGCGCGTTTCTCGGCGTCGGGCAGTTGCTGGGCCAGGATCGCGTCGAGCCGTTCCGGGCTCATGCCCTCGCGGGCCAGCACCCGCTCTCGCTGCATGTCGGCGGGGGCCGAGACCACGATCACCGCGTCCATGTTCTTCTCGCCGCCGGTCTCGTAGATCAGGGGCACGTCCAGGATGATCATGTCGGCGCCGCTGGCCTGGGCTGCGGCGAACGCCTCGGCCCGGCTTCGGCCGATCAGGGGGTGGACGATGCCGTTCAGCTTCGCCATCGCCTCGGGCTTGCCCAGCACCTGCTGCCGCAGCGCCTCACGGTCGACGCGGCCGTCCCGGACCACGCCGGGAAACGCCTCGCCCACCGGCCCCACCGCGACGCCGCCGACGTCATAGGCGGCGTGAACCGCGGCGTCGGCGTCATAGACCGGGATCCCGGCCTCGCGGAACATCGCCGCCGTGGTCGACTTGCCCATGCCGATGGAGCCGGTCAGTCCGATGATCTTCATGATTTCAAGGCCTTGAGAGCCAGGCCGCGCACATCGAGGTCCGTGGGCGGTCGCTGGCCGAAGAAGTGTTCGAAGGAGGGGACAGCCTGGCCGATCAGCATCTCGAGGCCGTCCACCGTGGTCCGCCCCAGGGCGCGGGCCTGGGCGAGGAACGGCGTCTCCAGCGGCTTGTAGACCATGTCCATCACCACCGTCGCCGCCGGCGTGGCCTCCAGCGGCACATCAAGCTTGCCCTGCCCCGACAGTCCGGCCGACGTGGCGTTGATCACCGCCGTGGCGTCGCTCAGGGCGTCCCGCGCCCGGTCGAGCGGCAGGGCCACGACCCTGTCGCCGAGCGCATCCGCGATCGCCTCAGCCCGGGCCAGTGTCCGGTTCACCACCGAGACCCGGGGCGCTCCCGCCGCGACCAGCGCCGCCACCGCCCCGCGCGCCGCGCCGCCTGCGCCCAGCACCACGGCGGGTCCCGAGGCCACATTCCAGTCCGGCGCCTGCGACCGAAACGCCCACAGGAGCCCGGCGCCATCGGTGTTGTCCGCCAGGATCCGGCCGTCCGCCCCGAATACCAGCACGTTCGCGGCGCCGGACAGCCGGGCGATGTCGGTCGCGTCGTCCGCCAGGGCCAGCGCCCGCTCCTTGAACGGCAGGGTCACGTTCAGCCCGCGCACCACGCCGCCGCGCAGTCCGCCCGCCAGCGCCTCGAAGCCGTCGCCCTCCAGCGGGAAGGCCACATAGACCCCGTCGATTCCTGCCGCCGCCAGCCAGGCATTGTGCAGGATCGGCGAGAGGGAGTGGGTGACCGGCCGTCCCGTCACGCCCGCCACCACGGTCTTGCCGGTGATCACGCGGCGATCTCCCCGTGTTCGCGCAGCAGGTCCAGAAGACCCATCAGCGGCAGGCCCAGGATGGCGAAATAGTCACCCTCGATGCTCGAGAACAGCTGGGCGCCCGGTCCCTCAAGCCGATAGCAGCCCACCGAGCCCAGCGCCGCCTCGCCCTCCACGGCCAGGTACTGGTCCAGGAAGGCGTCGGAGAAGTCGCGCATGGTCAGGGTCGCGGTCGCCACCTCGCGCCAGATGGGTTCGCCGTCCTTCGCGACCACGACGGCGGAGTGGAGCTGGTGCGCCTTGCCGCGCAGGGTCTGCAGCCGGCCGCGCGCTTCCTCGACCGTCCCGGCCTTGTCGTAGAGCTTTCCGTCGAGGTCCAGGGTCTGGTCGGCGCCGATCACCAGACCCGGCCGGGCCTGCGACACCCGCACCGCCTTGATCTCCGCCAGGGCCTCGGCCACCTCGCGCGGGCCCGCGCCCCGGGCCAGCATCCCGACCTTCACCGCGTCCTCGTCGACGCCCGCCACAGCCGCCTCGTGCGCCACGCCCGCACCGGTCAGCACGGCGCGGCGGGCCGCGCTCTTCGACGCCAGAATGACGCTCACCCCAGCACCTCGACCTGGCCATGACCCTTGTGCAGCAGGTTCAGCACGGCCGCCGCGGTCTCCTCCACCGAACGGCGGGTCACGTCGATGGTCGGCCAG
Organism: Pseudomonadota bacterium; assembly: GCA_963205005.1. Taxonomy (GTDB): domain Bacteria; phylum Pseudomonadota; class Alphaproteobacteria; order Caulobacterales; family Caulobacteraceae; genus Phenylobacterium. The sequence continues at coordinate 37,751 of CAUJHW010000028.1, read as the reverse complement.
CCGTGGCGCTCGTACAGCCGGCGCGCCTCGATGACCTCCTCGCGGACGCTGTCCTGGTCGATGTAGCTCGACTCCCGCGTCTCCTTCAGGCTGAGCAGCCGGTTGCGTCGGATCTGGATCAGCCGGTCCGGCGCGATCAGCAGGCCGACGATCAGGGTGTTCTTCAGCTGGAACAGCTTCTCCGGCAGGGGCCGGCCCGGCACCAGCGGCACATTGGCCGCCCGAACGCCCCGGTGGGCCAGGTAGATGCAGGTCGGCGTCTTGGATGTCCGCGACACCCCCAGCATGACCACATCGGCCTGGTCGAGGTCCTGCCCGCCCTGGCCGTCGTCGTGGCCGATGGCGTAGTTCAGGGCGTCCATGCGGTTGAAATAGTCGTTGTCGAGCCGCAGGTGCGCGCCCACGCGGCTGGTGGTGGCGGCCCCCAGATAGCGCTGCATGGAGCTGACCAGGGGGTCCAGCGCCGGCAGGCACGGCATGTCCATCCGCCGGCAACCCTCTTCGAGGGCGTCACGCAGCTTTTCGTCGACGATGGTGTGCAGGACGATGCCCGGCGCCTCCTCGATGTCGCCCAGCGCGCGGTCCAGCTGTCGCTGCGACCGGACCAGGGCATAGATGTGCTCGATGGGCAGCACGTTCTCGAACCGCGCGCAGACAGCGCGGGCCATGGCGTTCAGCGTCTCGCCGGTGGAATCCGAGACGAGGTGAACGTGGAAATAGGTGGCGAGCCGGGGCGGCGGCGAATTCGGCAAGACGTCTCCCGCATGACTGGGCCCCAGGAAGCTGGGGATGGATCCTGTGGAGTCACTCTTAGCGAAGCTCGACGCTGTTGGGGATAGATCCGGTGGAGAAGTCGTCTGGACGGCCCGTCGGGGGACAGACGGGATGAAACGCGGCGTTTACGGTCTGTTAACCCCCAGGTCCCGCAGCCAGGGCGCCGATGGGCGGCGGGTTCTCGACAGGCGCCGGACAACGGCCTGTTCGGCCCGGTTGTCCGCCAAAGGCTTAACGAAACCTTAAGGCTCTCAGGGGGCTTGGCGTCGGTCCCCGCTATTCACAGGGCCGGGATGAGCCGCGTCCGTCCTCTGGACAAGCTGGGGACAGGCGGCGGACGGTCACGGGACGGTCACGGTTTTCCACGTCCTCGACAGGCCCTACTTCCCCTACTCCAGCCCTTTTCAGGACTCTTAAGGGTAGAGGGAAGACGAAGGCTTTCCGGGACGCTCTTGAGCCGGGGACGCGGGCGGGCTTTAAGACGGCCCATGAGCGAGACGCCCCGCCTCCTTCGCGCCCTGGCCGGCGAGACCCTGGACCGACCCCCGATCTGGTTCATGCGCCAGGCCGGCCGGTCCCTTCCCGAGTACCGCGAACTGCGGACCCGGGCGAAGGACTTCATGGCCTTCTGCTTCAACCCGGAGATGGCCGCCGAGGCGACCCTCCAGCCGATGCGCCGTTTCCCGATGGATGGCGCGATTGTCTTCGCCGACATCCTGCTGCTGCCCCAGGCCCTGGGACAGGAGGTCTGGTTCGAGGCCGGGGAGGGGCCGCGGCTGGGCGCTCTGCCGCCGATCGGGGCGCTGCGCGACGCCATCGAGGGATCGACCGCCAAGCTGGCGAACATCGGTGAGACCCTCAGCCGTGTCCGCGCCGAGCTTGAGCCCGACCGTGCGCTGATCGGTTTCGCCGGCGCGCCCTGGACGGTGGCCACCTACATGATCGAGGGTCGGGGCTCACAGCGCGAGGAAGCGCGCACCTATGCCTACCAGCATCCCGAGGAACTGGACGCCCTGCTGGACGTGCTGGTGGAGTCCACGGCGCGTTACCTGGTGATGCAGGTCAAGGCGGGCGCCCAGGCGCTGCAGCTGTTCGAGAGCTGGGCCGAGAACCTGGCCGAGGATGTCTTCGAACGGATCGTCATCGGGCCGCATCAGCGGATCATCGAGAAGGTCCGCGCCGCCGGCGTGACGACGCCGTTCATCGGCTTCCCGCGCGGATGCGGCGCGCTGATCGAGAACTACGCGGCGAAGGTTCCGGTGCAGGGCGTGGGTCTCGACACCCAGGCCACCTTCGCCTCGGGCAAGCGCATCCAGGCTGGCGGCAAGGCCATCCAGGGCGCGCTCGACAACCTCCTGCTTCGGGCCGGCGGCCCGGCGCTCGACGCCCGGGTCGACGCCTTCCTCGAGGCCTGGAACGACGGCCCCTACATCTTCAACCTTGGTCACGGGGTGATCCCCGATACGCCCATCGAGCACATCGCCCGCGTCGTCAGCCGCGTGACAGGCAAGCCTGCATGACGCGGACCGCCGTCGTCCTGTTCAATCTCGGCGGACCGGACAGCCTCAAGGCCGTGCGGCCGTTCCTGTTCAACCTGTTCCGCGATCCGGCGATCATCACCCTGCCGGCGATCGCCCGCTATCCGCTGGCGGCGCTGATCTCGACGACCCGCGAGAAAACGGCCCAGGCCAACTACGCGATCATGGGCGGACGTTCGCCCCTGCTTCCGGAGACCGAGGCCCAGGCCGATGCGCTGGACGCCGAGCTGAAGCGGCGCGGCGTTGACGCGCGCATCTTCATCGCCATGAACTACTGGCGCCCGTTCATCGCCGACACGGCAAAGGCGGTCGCGGCCTATGCGCCTGACGAGATCGTGCTGCTGCCGCTGTATCCGCAGTTCTCGACCACCACGACCGGATCGTCGCTGAAGGCCTGGGCGAAGGCCTATCGAGGTCCCGGGCGGACGCGGACGGTCGGCTGCTATCCCACGGCGACGGGGGTGATCGACGGATATGCCGCCGAGATCCGCAAGACCTGGGACGCCGCCGGCCGGCCGGAAAATGTGCGGATGCTGTTCTCCGCCCATGGCCTGCCGCAGCAGGTCATCGACGCCGGCGATCCCTATGAGGCGCAGATTCGCGCCACAGCGGCGGCCATCGCCGAACGGCTGCCGGAGCTGCCGGACTGGCAGGTCTGCTTCCAGAGCCGTGTGGGACGGCTGGTGTGGATCGGTCCGCCCACCGAGGACGCCATCCGCAAGGCGGGGGAGGATGGAAAGGGTGTGCTGATCTCGCCGATCGCCTTCGTTTCCGAGCATGTGGAGACCCTGGTCGAACTGGATCACGAATACGCCGAACTGGCGCGCGATCTGGGCGTCGCCCCCTACCTGCGCGCCCGGACGCCGGGTGTGGGCGAGACGTTCATCGGTGAGCTGGCGACGGCGGTCCTGACCGCCCTGGACCGGGAAGGCATCGCCTCGCACGGTGGCTGGTCCTGCCCGGCGGAGCATGGCAAGTGCGTCTGCAGGGAGGCCGCCGCATGAACACCTACGACCTGCTGCGCGGGCTGCACATCATCGCGATGATCGCGTGGATGTCCGGGATGATGTACCTGCCCCGGCTTTACGCCTACCACACCGAGACGGCTCCCCCGGGGACCGAGTTCGACGCCCACTTCCAGGTGTGGGAAGGCAAGCTGCTGAGAATCATCATCAATCCGGCGATGACGATCACCTGGCTGCTCGGTATCAGCCTGATCCTGTGGCACGTCTACGCGGCGAAGGAGGGCTGGGCCTTCCTGCTGCAGCCGTGGATGCTGGTGAAGCTGGCGGGCGCGATCTTCCTGTCGGCCTGGCACGGGTTCCTGGCCGGCGCGCGCAAGAAGCTGGCCGCCGGCGAGCGTCCGAAGACCGGAAAATTCTGGCGCGCCACCAATGAGCTGCCCTTCATCGCCGCAGTTGTGATGGTGCTCGCCGTCACCCTCCAGTTCGGCCAGCACTGACCCTTCCCTCCCTTAACGGGGAGGGACAGAGCGCGCAGCGCTCAGGGTGGGGGAGTCAGGATCGGGCTCCCACCCGGCGCTCCGGCCCACACGACCCACGGTGACGGCTTCGTCGTCCGTCCCTCCCCATTAAGGGAGGGAATTCTTGACCTTGCCCCTCCGATGTGGTTCCGCTGGCCTACGCGTCGGGCTCCGGCGCGCCCCGCCTCTTACCGACCCCGCGAACCTGCGACCCGGTCGGCCTCCACGAACGCAGACATCGGCGCGCCTTCGGGAACGCCCCCATGTATTCCAGCCCGCGCCCGGATTCCGTCCGGCTGCGGCTGAACTCTCAAGTGAAAACCATGTCCGAAGACAACACCGAATTCACCGCCGAGCCCGAAGTGCTTGAGTCCCAGACCGCCGAGAGCGCCGAAGCGGCCGCCGAGGCCGAGGATGACGGTCCCACCGAGGCCTCCAAGGCGATCGCCGCCCTCGGCCTGACCCGCATGTCGCTTCAGGAACTGAAGGACAAGCCGCCGGTCGACCTGCTGGCCTTCGCCGAGCAGCTCGAGATCGAGAACGCCAACTCCATGCGCAAGCAGGACATGATGTTCGCGATCCTGAAGGTCCTGGCTGAAGAGGGCGTCGAGATCTCCGGCTCCGGCACCCTGGAAGTCGTGCAGGACGGCTTCGGCTTCCTGCGCTCGCCGGAAGCCAACTACCTGCCCGGCCCGGACGACATCTATGTCAGCCCGTCACAGATCCGGAAGTTCGGCCTGCGCACCGGCGATACCGTCGACGGCGCCATCCGCGCCCCGCGCGAGGGCGAGCGCTACTTCGCCCTGGTGAAGGTCGACCTCACCAACTTCGAGGACCCCGAGCACGTCCGCCACAAGGTGCTGTTCGACAACCTGACCCCGCTCTATCCCGACGAGCGGCTGAAGATGGAGATCGACGATCCGACCCTGAAGGACCGCTCCGGCCGGGTCATCGACATCGTCGCCCCGCTCGGCAAGGGCCAGCGCTGCCTGATCACCGCGCCGCCGCGGGTCGGCAAGACGGTGATGCTGCAGAACATCGCCAAGTCGATCGAGATCAATCACCCCGAGTGCTACCTCATCGTCCTGCTGATCGACGAGCGCCCGGAAGAAGTCACCGACATGCAGCGCACCGTGAAGGGCGAGGTCATATCCTCGACCTTCGACGAGCCCGCGACCCGGCACGTTCAGGTCGCCGAGATGGTGATCGAGAAGGCCAAGCGCCTGGTCGAGCACAAGCGCGACGTGGTGATCCTGCTGGACTCGGTCACCCGTCTCGGCCGCGCCTACAACACCGTGGTCCCGTCGTCGGGCAAGGTGCTGACCGGCGGTGTCGACGCCAACGCCCTGCAGCGCCCCAAGCGCTTCTTCGGCGCGGCGCGGAACATCGAGGAGGGCGGCTCGCTCTCGATCATCGCCACGGCCCTGATCGACACCGGCAGCCGGATGGACGAAGTCATCTTCGAAGAGTTCAAGGGCACCGGTAACTCGGAAATCGTCCTCGACCGCAAGGTGGCCGACAAGCGCATCTACCCGGCCATCGACGTGCTGAAGTCCGGCACCCGGAAGGATGAACTGATCACGCCGAAGGACATCCTGCAGAAGACCTACATCCTGCGCCGGATCCTCTCGCCGATGGGCGCCCAGGACGCGATCGAGTTCCTGCTCGACAAGCTGCGGTCGTCGAAGAACAACGACGAGTTCTTCCAGTCGATGAACACCTGATCGGCTGTTCGAAAAGCTGAATGATTTGGGGGGCTTCCGGCAACGGGAGCCCCTTCGCTTTTGAAAATTGGCTCTGTGGCGAAATTAGCGCCGCCGAACGGGGATGTGTGCGCCCCCGTGCGCGACAGCGTGGTCTCCAGACCGGCGCGCCGGGCTCGCGGACCAGCCGCCGGCGCACGTCCAGGCCGCACCGGGTCAGACCCGGTAGGGCCAATTCCTATCTGAGGGTGGGTGTTTCACGTGAAACAACCTGAGCCGTTGTTTCACGTGAAACCCGGGTGGTCCTCCGGTCAGGGAATGAGCAGGCTCGCGCCTATCGTCGTCCGGCTCTCAAGGGCCTCATGCGCCCGGCGGGCCTCGGCCAGCGGGAAGGTCTGGCCGATCTCGATATCGATCTTGCCCGAGGCGACCATGCCGAACACCAGGGCCGCGCTTTCGTCCAGGTCCTCTGTGGTGACGATGTAGTCGAACAGGGTCGGCCGGGTCAGATAGAGCGATCCGCCGGCGGCGAGCCGCGCGGGCGGGAAGGGCGGGACGGGTCCCGAGGCGTTGCCGAAGCTGACGAACAGGCCACGACGGGCCAGGCTGGCGAGCGTGCCCTCGAAGGTGTCCTTGCCCACCGAGTCATAGGCCACCGGCACACCCTTGCCGTCGGTGATCCGGCGGACCTCGGCGGCTACATCCTGCTCCCGGTAGAGGATGACGTGGTCGGCCCCGAGCGACCGGGCCTTGGCCGCCTTGGCCTCTGACCCGACGGTCGCGATCACCGTCGCGCCGATGGCCTTCAGCCATTGGGTCATGATCTGGCCGACCCCGCCGACAGCGGCATGGACCAGCACGGTCTCGCCGGCCTTCACCGGATAGGTGCGCCGGACGAAGGCCTCGGTGGTCATGCCCTTCAGCATGATGGCCGCGGCGACCTCGGTCGGGATCCCGTCCGGAATGGCGACGGCCCGGTTGGCGGGCGTGAGGCTGGCTTCGGCATAGGAACCGCCGGCGTTGGTGGTGGCGACCCGGTCGCCCACCTTGAAGCGGGTCACGCCATCGCCGATCGCCTCGACCACGCCGGCCGCTTCGCCGCCGGGGATGGCCGGGAGCTTGACGGGATAGAGGCCGGACCTCTGGTAGGTCTCGATGAAGTTGATCCCGATGGCCTGGTGACGGATCAGGATCTGACCGGGCCCGGGCGTGGGCGTCTCGATCTCGACGGTCTGGAGGACCTCGGGGCCGCCGGTGGTCTCGAAACGGATAGCGCGCATCAGCCTAGGGTCCTTTCGAAGAATTGCAGGCTTCGCCCGCCCGCCAGCATGGCGTCGGCCTCATGGTAGTGCTCACCGCCCGGTCGGGCAAAGGCGTGGTCACGGCCGGGGTAGGTGTGGATCTCGACGCCGACATGGTTCTTCAGCGCCTGCAGGATCATCGCCTGGGCGTCCTTCGGCACGAACTGGTCTTCCTCGGCGATGTGCAGCATCAGCGGCCGGGTCAGCTTGTCGGCCTCGGCCAGGCGGTTCTCGATGCCGACGCCATAGTAGGACACAGCGGCGTCCGCGTCGGTTCGGGTCGCGGTCAGGAAGGCCAGGGCGCCGCCAAGGCAGAAGCCCACCGCGCCCACCTTGCCGGTGGAGCCCGCATCGGCCCGGATCACCTGGATGGTCGCCTGGATGTCCTTCACGCCGGCGTCGACATCGAAGGCGTTGAACAGTTCGAAGGCCCGCTTCCACTCTGCCTCGGACTGGTCGGTGATGTCGATGCCGGGTTCGATCCGCCAGAACAGGTCGGGGCAGATCGCCAGGTAGCCCTGGCCCGCCAGGCCGTCGGTGATGTCGCGCATCACCTGGTTCACGCCGAAGATTTCCTGGATCACCACGACCGCGGGCGCCCTGGCGGCCTCGGGGCGGGCCACATAGGCCCGGAACTCGCCGTCGGGGGTCTTTATGCTGATGTATTCGCCCATAATCGGTCCTCTTACGCCTCACCGTTCGCGAGGCTACTAGCCTAGAACGCCGGCGCGAGACCATATGATGCGTCGAACCACAGGAAGGGCAACGCCATGAAGATGACCATCGAGGTGGACTGCACCCCCGAGGAAGCGCGCCGGTTCATGGGCCTGCCGGACGTGAGCGGCCTGAACGACCACCTGGTCGGCGAGATGACCAAGCGGATCGACGCCAATATCAACATGCTCAACCCGGAGGAGTTCATGAAGAACTGGATGACCTTCGGGACCGGCGCCCAGGAGCAGTTCCGCAAGTTCATGGAAGTCGCCACGACCCGCAAATGACCGACACCATCTACGCACCGGCCACGGCCGCGGGCCGGTCGGCCGTGGCGGTGGTGCGGATCTCGGGTCCTGAAACAGCGCCGGCGGTCCGCGCGCTCGCCGGACGCCTTCCGGCGCCCCGACGGGCGGCGTTGCGCACCCTGGCCGGGGCCGGGGGTGGCGAGATCGACCGCGCACTGGTTCTCTGGTTCCCCGGGCCCGACAGCTATACCGGCGAAGACGTGGCGGAGTTTCACGTGCACGGCGGGACCGCCGTCGTGGGCGCGGTGCTGGTGGCCCTGGACGGACTGGGACTGCGCCTGGCCGAGCCCGGTGAATTCACCCGCCGCGCCTTCGAGAACGGCAAGCTGGACCTGGCCCAGGCCGAGGGGGTCGCCGACCTGATCGACGCCGAGACCGACGCCCAGCGGCGTCAGGCCCTGGAACAGCTGGGTGGACGTCTGTCGGACGTGCAGGCCCGCTGGTCCGACGCCCTGACCGAGGCGCTGGCCATGCTCGAGGCCGCCGTCGACTTTCCGGACGAGGAGGTGCCCCAGGATGTCGCCGCGCGCGCCCGGCCCGTGCTGGAGGACCTGGCCGCCGAACTGGAAGCCGCCGCGGCTGACGCCGAACGGGGGGAGCGGGTGCGATCGGGCTACCGGATCGCCCTTGTGGGCGCACCCAACGCCGGGAAGAGCACGCTGCTGAACGTGCTGGCGCGGCGCGACGCGGCCATCGTCACCGCGACACCCGGTACGACACGGGACATCATCGAGGTCCCGATGGAGCTGGCCGGCTACAAGGTGATCCTGGCCGACACCGCCGGCCTGCGTGACACCTCCGACGAGATCGAGGCCGAGGGCGTCCGCCGGGCGCGGGCCTGGGCCGAAAGCGCCGACCTACGGGTCTGGCTTGCGGACGGCATGGACCCAGCGGCGACCTTCGAAGGCGCCGCGCGCGACGACATCCGGCTGATCACCAAGCGCGACCTCGGCGAACATCTGGCCGACCTGCGGGGCGAGCCGTTCACCACCCGCAGTCCCAATGACGTGGCCTGGCTGGAACGGTCCCTTGCCGAGCGGGTGGTCGCCGACCTTGCTGGCGGCGAACCGCCCACGGCGACCCGTCTGCGGCACCGTGAGCTGCTGACGGAGGCTGCAGACCGACTGCGTCACGCCCTGGCCCAGGACGAGCGTCTCGAGCTCGCCGCCGAGGATGTCCGCCTCGCCGCTCGGGCGCTCGACCGCATCACCGGGCGCATCGATCCCGAACAGGTGCTAGGTCGGATCTTCTCGACCTTCTGCATCGGCAAGTGACGGTGTTTCACGTGAAACAGGCATACCCATGATCCTCGAAGTGCTGGCCCTACTTCTGCTTCCGCACATGGCCCTGGGCTTCGCGCTCGGTCGGACCCTGTCGATCCGCGGCTTCATCCTTGAAGCGGGCCTGTTCCTTTCGGTCGGCCTGTTCGCGCTGCTGGGCTGGATCCCGGGCTTCGGCGACGGCGCGACAGCCCAGGCGCTGATGGGCCTCTTCGGCGTGGTCGGCGCGGCCCTGCCGATCGTCGGCCTGGGCTACGCCGCCGGCGTCGCCGTCCGCTGGCCCCTACGCCTGCCCAAGGAAGGACTCCTCTGGCGAGTGACCCGCGCCCGCTGATCGCCTATATCAGCGGCCGCATGACCTGGGATGTTATCGTCATTGGTGGAGGACACGCGGGCTGTGAGGCCGCGGCCGCGGCCGCGCGCTTCGGCGCGCGCACCCTGCTGCTGACCCACAAGCTCGAGACCCTGGGCGAGATGAGCTGCAATCCGGCCATCGGCGGCCTGGGTAAGGGCCATCTGGTCCGCGAGATCGACGCCCTTGACGGCATCATGGGCCGGCTGGCCGACGTGGCCGGCATCCAGTTCCGGATGCTGAACCGGTCGAAAGGCGCCGCCGTCCGGGGCCCGCGCAGCCAGATCGACCGCCGGCTGTACCGTGAGGCCATGCAGGCCGAGCTGGCCGCCACCCCGAACCTGACCCTGAAGGCCGAGGCGGTCGAGGACCTGATCGTCGAGGACGGCCGGGTCACCGGCGTCGTCGGCGCGACGGGGGAGGTCTATCGCGCGGGTCGCGTCGTGCTGACCACCGGCACCTTCCTGAAGGGCGTCATCCACCAGGGCGAGCTGCGCATCCCCGCCGGCCGGATCGGCGACGCGCCCGCCATCGGCCTGTCCGACCGGCTCTACGCCTCGGGCCTGAAGATGGGCCGCCTCAAGACCGGAACACCGGCCCGCCTGGACGGCTCGACCATTGCCTGGGAGCGGCTGGAGATGCAGGCGGCCGATGCCGAGCCGATCCCGTTCTCGTTCCTGACCGACAGGATCACCACGCCCCAGATCCAGTGCGGCATCACCTACACCAACGAGGAAACCCACCGGATCATCGCCGAGCGCCTTGGCGAGTCCGCGGTCTACGGCGGCCGGGTGTCGGGTCGCGGTCCGCGCTACTGTCCGTCGATCGAGGACAAGGTGGTCCGCTTCCGCGACAAGACCAGTCACCAGATCTTCCTGGAGCCCGAGGGCCTGGACGACACCACCGTCTATCCCAACGGTGTGTCCACCTCGGTGTCCGCCGAGACCCAGGACCTGTTCCTGCGCACCATCCCCGGCCTGGAACAGGTGGCGGTGAAACAGCACGGCTATGCCATCGAGTACGACTACGTCGACCCACGCGAGCTGTTCCCGACGCTGGAGGTCAAGCAGCTGCCAGGCCTTTATCTCGCCGGGCAGATCAACGGCACCACCGGTTACGAGGAAGCCGGCGCGCAAGGGCTGGTCGCGGGCCTCAATGCCGCCCGCGCCGCCTCGGGGGCCGAGCCCGCCGCCTTCGCCCGCGATGAAGCCTACATCGGCGTGCTGATCGACGATCTGGTCACCAAGGGCGTCACCGAGCCCTATCGGATGTTCACCAGCCGCGCCGAGTTCCGCCTGACCCTGCGGGCCGACAATGCCGACCAGCGGCTGACCGCCAAGGGGATCGACCTCGGTGTCGTCGGCGCGCGCCGGTTGGCGGTCTACCGCGCCAAGGCCGAGGCTCTGGCCCATGCCCGCGCCGAGGCCCGCGCCCTGACCCTGACCCCCGCGGCGGCGGCGAAGGCCGGCCTGCCCGTCAAGGCCGACGGCCAGCGGCGCAACGTGATCGAACTCCTGGCCTATCCCACGATCGCCTTCGAGCATCTCGTGGCCATCTGGCCGGAGATCGGCGCATGGGATCCTGCGGTGCGCGAGCAGGTGGAGATCGACGCCAGCTACGCCGGCTACCTCGACCGCCAGACCGCCGACGCCGAAGCTTTCCGCCGCGACGAGGACCTGCGCCTGCCGGGCGAACTGGACTACGCCGCCATCGGAGGGCTCTCCAACGAGGTGCGCGAGAAGCTGGCCGCGGTGCGACCGCTGACGCTCGGCCAGGCCGCCCGCATCGAGGGCGTAACCCCCGGCGCGCTCACGGCCCTGCTGGCGCATGTCCGCCGACGGGCGGCCTGACAGCATGGCCATCACCGACGCCGAGGGCTTCGCGAAGGCCGCCAGGGCCACGCCTGGCCAGATCGCTGACCTGACACGGTTCCTCGACATGCTGACCGCCGGCAACGAGGTGATGAACCTCGTCGGCCCGGCGACCCTGCCCGACTTCTGGAACCGCCACGCCTGGGACTCCGCCCAGCTGTTGCGGCTTGCCCCGAATGCGCTGACCTGGGCCGATCTCGGGGCGGGCGCGGGCTTTCCGGGTCTGGTGCTGGCCATCATGGGCAAGGACCGGCCGGGGTTTCACGTGCACCTCGTGGAGAGCATGACGAAGCGGTGCCGCTTCCTCACCCAGGTGGTCGAGGCGCTGGACCTGCCGGCCACGGTTCACAACACGCGGGCGGAGAACCTGACCCTGGCTGTGGACATTGTCACTGCGAGGGCTTGCGCGCCCCTCCATCGCCTGTTCGGGTATGCCCGGTCATACTTGGCGATGGGCGCGCAGGGGCTGTTCCTGAAGGGACAAGATGTAGTGGCTGACATGACGGAAGCCGCAAGATATTGGGAGTACGAGGCGGACGTTGTCCCATCCCTCAGCGACCCCGGCGGTCGCATCGTCCGCGTGAAGAGGCTCGGCCGTGCCCGCAAAGTCTGACCCGGCCCTACGTGTCCTGGTGGTCGCCAACCAAAAGGGCGGCGTGGGCAAGACCACGACGGCGATCAACCTCGGAACGGCGCTCGCGGCTGTTGGCGAAAAAGTGCTGCTGATCGACAGCGATCCCCAGGGCAACGCCTCGACCGGCCTCGGCGTCGGCCGCGCCCAGCGGCGCAAGACCCTCTACGACGTGCTGATGGGCGAAAAGCCGGTGCTGGACGCGGTGGTGAAGACCACGGTCCCGGGCCTCGACCTGGTGGCGTCGGATCCGGACCTGTCCGGTGTCGAACTGGAGCTGGGCCAGCAGGCCCGCCGCTCATTCAAGCTGCGTGACGCGCTCGCGCCCCTGAAGGCCGGCCGCGAATACACCTATGTCCTGATCGACTGCCCGCCGTCCCTGAACCTCCTGACCGTCAATGCCATGGCTGCCGCCGACGCGGTGCTGGTGCCGCTGCAGTGCGAGTTCTTCGCGCTCGAGGGCCTGACCCAGCTGATGAGGACCATCGACCTGGTGCGGGGGAGCCTGAACCCGTCGCTGGAGATACAGGGTATCGTGCTCACCATGTACGACCGGCGCAACTCGCTGTCCGAACAGGTGGCCGGCGATGTGCGCACCCACTTCGGCGACACGGTCTACCAGACCATGATCCCCCGGAACGTGCGGGTGTCCGAGGCGCCTTCGTTCGGCAAACCGGTGCTGGTCTATGACCTGAAGTGCGCGGGCAGCCAGGCCTATCTGAAGCTGGCGCGCGAGGTCGTGCTGCGCGAGCGCCGCCGGCGCGCCCAACAACTGGAACTGAGCTGATGGCGGAGAACCGCAGGGGACTGGGCCGGGGCCTTTCGGCGCTGCTGGGCGAGGCGGAAGAGATCGCCCACGCGGTCGCGCCGGCCGACGGCGTGCGCGAAATCCCGATCGAGCTGATCCACCGCAACCCTGACCAACCGCGCCAGCATTTCCGCGAAGAGGAAATCCAGACCCTCGCGGATTCGATCCGCGACAAGGGCGTGCTGCAGCCGATCCTGGTGCGGCCGTCGCCGCGCACCCCGGGCGAATACGAGATCGTCGCCGGCGAACGCCGCTGGCGGGCGGGCCAGCGGGTGGGGCTGGGCGTCATCCCGGCCCTGATCCGTACGCTGGACGACGAACGCGCGCTGGAGATTTCCATCGTCGAGAACGTCCAGCGCGAAGACCTCAACGCGATGGAAGAGGCCCAGGCCTATCGCGCCCTGATGCAGAGGTTCGGCCACACCCAGGACCAGGCCGCCGCCGCTGTCGGCAAGAGCCGCAGCCACGTGGCCAATACGGTCCGCCTTCTCGCCCTGCCGGAGAGCGTGCAGCAGCATGTGATCCAGGGCCGCCTGACCGCCGGCCACGCCCGGGCGCTCCTCTCGGCCGAGAATCCCGGACAGGTCGCCGAACTGGTGGTCGACCGGCAGCTTTCTGTCCGCGAGGCTGAGGCGCTGGTGCGCGGAAAGACCTCGGCTCCGAAGAAGGCCTCCGGGCCCCGCCGCACCAAGGACGCCGACACCGCATCGCTGGAGGTCGACCTTGAGGACGCGCTCGGCATGAGCGTGGATGTCACGGACCGGGGCGGGCAGGGCGAGGTGCGCATCCGCTATGCCACCCTGGAACAGCTCGACGACCTCTGCCGCCGGCTGATGCGACGCTAGCTGCCGGATTTCAGGCGCGCGATCGCCTCGGCGAGCGGCCTGGCCCCTGCATCATAGTCTGACCAGGCCCTGGTCTTCCTCAAGAGCGCAGGCGCCGATCCGACGGTCCATTTCAGCGGGTCGAGGCCGGGCTTCACCTGCGACCAGGTCAGTGGAAACGACACCGGCGCCAGCGGGCGCGCCCGGGGCGAAAGGGGGGCGACCGCCGTGGCCGTCCGGTCGTTGCGAAGATAGTCCAGGAAAATCCGACCCTTGCGGCGCGCCTTGGACATATTGACCACATAGCGGTCCGGCGCCCCGGCGGCGATCGCCTCGCAGATCGCGCGGGCAAAGGCCTTGGCGGCGTCCCAGTCGGGGCCGTCCGTGTCGTTCGTCAGCGGCGTGACCACATGCAGTCCCTTGCCGCCTGTCGTCTTGCAGAAGGCGACGAGGCCCACCGCCTCCAGCCGCGCCCTCACCGTCTTCGCCGCCTCGATGACACGCGCGAAGGGCAGGCCCTCGTCCGGGTCCAGGTCGAACACCAGCCGGCCAGGGACCTCAGGCTGGCCGGGCAGGCAGTTCCAGGGGTGGAACTCCACCGCCCCGATCTGGGCCAGCGCCGCCAGCGCCTCCACCCGGTCCACCTGAAGATAGGGCTTGTGGTCGCCCGCCACGGCCACCTCGGTCAGCAGGGCCGATGAGCCCTTGCCGGCGTGGCGCTGGAAGAAACGCTCGCCGCCGATCCCGTCGGGCGTGCGGACGATGGAGCATGGCCGGCCGGCGAGGTGCCTCATCATCCAGGGACCCACCGCCTCCAGATAGCGCGCCAGTTCCAGTTTGGTCACGGGCCGGCCCGCCCCGTCGTCGGGCCACAGCGGCCTGTCGGGACTGGACAGGGTGACGCCCATGACCACGTTGTCGCCGGCCTTCCCGGCGGGCATCGCAAGCCTGGCGTCTTCCACGGGCGTCGGCGTCTCGGCCTCCACGTCGCGCGCGGGCTTGTCGTCGCGAAGCCCCTTGAACGCGCCTTGCCGCACCATGCCCGATCCGGTGAAGCCTGCGAACTCGATCTCGGCGACCAGCACGGGTTTCGTCCATGTGATCTCCGCCCCGTCGCGGGGCGCGCCCGACCCGCTGAACGGACTGTTGCTCGCGCGCGCCTTCTGCAGTCGCGGAAGCACGCGGGCGACGGTATCGCGCCCGAAGCCGGTCCCCACGCGGCCCACATAGATCAGCCGCCCGTCGCGGTGGACCCCCACCAGCAGCGAACGCAGCTGCCCGGCAGCCCCGGTCCAGCCGCCGATCACCACCTCATGCCCGGCACGGCATTTCGACTTCACCCACGTCGCGCTACGCCCCGACTGATAGGGCGCGTCGAGCCGCTTGGAGACGATGCCCTCCAGCGACATGCGGCAGGCCGACTGCAGCACCGCGTCGCCGGCGGTCTCGAAGTGGTCCACGTAGCGGATGCGCCGGCCGGCCTTGCGCCCCGCCGCGCTCACGACCGCCTTGAGCCGCGCCTTGCGCTCCCGCAGCGGGGCCTCCCGAATGTCCTCGCCCGCCACGACCAGCGCATCGAACACGAACAGGATCAGGTCATCGGTCCGCTCGTCGGCCAGCGCCGCCTGCAGCGCCGGGAAATCCGGCGACCCGCTGTGGTCCAGGGCGCACAGTTCCCCGTCATACACACCGTCGGCCAGGGCGGCGCCGTCCCGGGCGATGGCCGCGAACCTCGCGGTCCAGTCGAGCCCCTTGCGGGTCTTCAAGGTGGCCCGCCCGCCGTGGACGCGCAGTTGCATCCGGTAGCCGTCGAACTTGATCTCATGGGCCCACCCCACCCCGCCCGGCGGACGCTCGGTCAGGGTGGCCAGTTGCGGGGCGACGAAGGCGGGCGCGAACGGCGCGGGGGCAGGGGCCCTGCGGGTCCTGGCCGGGCGCGCGACCGGGGTGGTCATGAAGCGGGTGGGCTTTCGGCCCCGGCCGGCCGCGATGTCGTCCATTCCCCGACCCGAGGCCACAGACGTTAGCTCCCGCGCCACCACCCCGCCGTCGCCGCCCGGGGTCGCCGCGTCGTCGTAGTGCTTGATCATCAGCCAGTTGTCCCGGGTCTCGCGCCCGCGCCGCTTCATCCGCACCAGCACGAACGAGCCGTTCAGCCGTTTCCCCTCGAGCCGGAATTTCAGTTCGCCCGCCTCCAGCGCGGCGCGGGGATCGGGTTGCTCCGGTGTCCAGTGGCCACGGTCCCAGAGCATCACCGTGCCGCCGCCGTATTCGCCCTTCGGGATGGTCCCCTCGAAGTCGCCGTAGTCCAGCGGATGGTCCTCGGTCTGCACCGCCAGCCGCTTGTCGGCCGGGCCCAGTGACGGCCCCCGGGTCACCGCCCACGACTTGAACACGCCGTCCAGCTCCAGCCGGAAGTCGAAGTGCAGCCGCGTGGCGTCATGCTTCTGGATCACGAACCGGAGTTTCCCGGACGGGCGAGTGCGGTCCGCGCCGGCAGGTTCCGCGGTCCGGGCGAAATCCCGCTTGGTCCGGTAGGGCGCCAGCCGGTCCATCGGCGGCCCCTAGCCGACCAGGGCCGGGCGCTGGGAGCGCGCGCCGGCGAGGGCGGCCACGAAGGCGTCGCGCCAGGCGGTGACGTCCTCACGCTGAACGGTGTCGAACAGCGCCTGCCAGCGGCGAATCCGTTCGGGACGCGACATGGCCAAGGCCCGCTTGAGCGCATCGGCCACTTCCTCGGTGCTGTTGGGATTGACCAGCAACGCCTCCGACATCTGGCCGGCCGCGCCGGCGAAGCGCGACAGGATCAGCACGCCGGGGTCGTCGGGGTTCTGGGCGGCGACGAACTCCTTCGCGACGAGGTTCATCCCGTCCCGAAGCGGGGTCACCAGCCCGACGCGGGCGACGCCGTAGATGCCGGCCAGCTCGTCGCGGCGGTAGTTCTTGTTCACATAGCGGAACGGCGCCCAGTCCACGTCGGAGAACTCACCGTTGATCCGGCCCGACAGGCTGTCCAGCCGGCCACGGATCTCCTGATAGGCCTCAACCGACTCGCGGCTCACCGGGGCGATCTGCAGCATCAGCACCTCACGGCGCAGGTCGGGGTTCTCGATCAGGAACCTTTCGAAGCCGAGGAAGCGCTCCTCCAGGCCCTTGGAATAATCCAGTCGGTCCACGCCCACGACCAGTTGCCGGAACACCGTGCTTGCGGTCATCAGGTCGCGCATCTTGCGCGCGCGCGGGCTGGCCACCATCCGGGCGAAGTCCGCCGCGTCGATGCCGATCGGAAACGCGCCCACCTCCAGGTCGCGGCCGAAGGCCCTCAGCCGACCGGGCGAAAGCACCGACCCGTCGGCCTCGCTCAGCACATAGTCCTCGAAGGCCTGCAGGTACTCGGCGGTCTGGAAGCCGGCGAGATCGTAGGCGAACATGGCCTCCACCAGCTGCCGGTGCCGGGGCAGGTTGGTGAACACCTGGTGCGCCGGCCAGGGGATGTGCAGGAAGAAACCGATCCGGTTCCGCACCCCCAGCGACCGCAACTCCTGGGCCAGCGGGATCAGGTGATAGTCGTGCACCCAGATCACGTCGTCGGGCTGGATCAGCGGGGCCAGGGTCTCGGCGAACCTGCGGTTCACCCGCCGGTAGCCGGTCCCATAGGCCCGGTCGAAGGCGGCCAGGTCGATCCGGTAATGGAACAGCGGCCACAGCGTCTTGTTGGCGTAACCATTGTAGTATTCGTCGAGGTCGATCTCCTCCAGGTCGACCGTGACGGAGGTGACGCCGCCCACCGTATCGGTGTGGAGTTCGCCGGTGAACGACGGAACCGTGGCCCCGCTCCAGCCGAACCAGATTCCGGAGTAGGCCTTCAGCGCCGCGGCCAGCGCCATCGCAAGGCCGCCGACGCTTTCCTCGCCGTCGCCGGTCGGCGGGCTGACCCGGTTCGAGACGACGATCAGCCGGCTCATCCCGCGGCCTCCAGCCAGGCCGCGACATCGTCCACATTCCGCAGCCCGCAAAGGGCCTGGGTGTCGCGCGGAGGGCCCACCAGCACGCCGTAGCCGCCAAGGCGGGCGACCTCGGCGAAGCCATGCTCGTCGGTGACGTCGTCGCCGGCGAAGATCGGCCGCGCGCCCCGGAAAACCGGAGTCGCCATGAAGGTGCGGATGCTGTCGCCCTTGGCCGCGCCGGGGGTGCGCAGCTCCTCGACCATGTCGCCGTGCTGCAGGGTCAGGCCCGTCTCGGACGCCAGGCGGCGGACGATCACCCGCGCCGCCGCTGCGTAGCGCTGGGCCATGCGGAAGTGCAGCGCGACGCTCGCGCCCTTTTCCTCGACGATCAGCCCGGGATCGCGAACGGAGAACCGGCGCAGTTCATAGGTGACCCGCTCAAGGGCTGGATGCGGCGTCACCTCGTGGACCACCCCGTCTCCGCCGCGCCGCACCAGCCCGTGCACAGCCGCCACGCAGACGATGCGGCCCTCAAGGATGTGGTCCACGTCAGCCAGCGTCCGGCCGGTGATCACCGCAAGCCGGCCCGCGAGGCCGATGGTGAGGGTCTCCAGCATGCGTGTCCGCCGCGGATCGGGGCGCACGTCCTGCGGCCGCGCGGCGATCGGCGCCAGTGTGCCGTCGAGGTCGAGGAACAGCGCAGAGTCCGCCAGTCGCAGGGGCGCCGGGGCCGGTAGGTACAGAACAGGCGACTCGACGGACATGACGCTCCTCACCCCCCGGCGGGGCGATAACGCGGGGTCCGGGGGATTCGATCCGCCGGGCGACCTGCCCGAAATCGGCCGCGCCCCCTTGACGGCGGGGGGCAAGGCGAGGTGGTTTGCCGCTCCCTCCACGGAAAGAGTCCCATGCCCAGGACGCCGCAGGCTGACGCGATCGTGCTGTTCGGGGGCACCGGCGATCTCGCGCGTCGCATGCTGCTGGCGTCGCTCTACTTCCTCGACGCGGACGGCTTCCTGCCGGAGGACTTCCGCATCGTCGCCACGGCGCGGGCGGACATGACCACAGAGGCCTTCGTGGCCCTGGCCCACAAGACCCTCGCGGCCCGGTCTGAAGGGCTGGACGACGCCGTGTGGCGGCGGTTCGCTGCGCGGATCCACTATGTGGGCGCCGACGCGACCACCCGGGACGGCGCCGACAGGCTGAAGCCCGCCCTCGGCGACGCCCGGCGGCCCTTCTTCTACTTGGCGATCTCGCCCAGCCTCTACGAGCGGGTCTGCGTGGCGCTGGCCGATGCGGGCCTGGCCACGGACGAGACCCGGATCGTGCTGGAAAAGCCGATCGGCCGCGACCTGGAGACCTCGCGTCACATCAACGTGGCCCTGGGGGCGATCTTCGACGAGGACCAGATCTTCCGGATCGATCACTACCTGGGCAAGGAAACCGTCCAGAACCTGATCGCGCTGCGGTTCGCCAACACCCTGTTCGAGCCGCTGTGGAACAACCTGACCATCGATCACGTGCAGATCACCGTGGCCGAGACCGAGGGCGTGGGCGACCGCTGGCCCTACTACGACGAGTACGGCGCGCTCCGCGACATGCTGCAGAACCACATGCTGCAGCTGCTCTGCCTGGTGGCCATGGAGCCGCCGGCCGACATGGAGCCGGACTCGGTGCGCAACGAGAAGGTGAAGGTGCTGCGCAGCCTGCGCCGCTTCACCCGCGTCGAGGCGACCGAGAAGTCGGTGCGCGGTCAGTACACGCCGGGCGTGGTCGGCGGCCAGGCGGTCGCGGGCTACGAGGCGGAACGTGGCGATAAAAGCGGCACCGAGACCTTCGTGGCGCTGAGGGCCGACATCGACAACTGGCGCTGGGCCGGGGTCCCGTTCTTCCTGCGCACCGGCAAGCGGATGCCCGAGAAGCGCACCCAGATCTCGATCCAGTTCAAGCCGGTGCCGCACTCGATCTTCGGCCAGGCCTCGATGCACGACCTGGTGGCCAACCGGCTGATCATCGACCTGCAGCCGGACGAGGACATCCGCCTCAGCCTGATGAACAAGGCCCCGGGCCTCAGCCAGGGCGGGATGCGCCTGCAGTCCCTCCCGCTGTCACTGTCGCTCCTGCGCACCTACGAGGGTGCGGGCGGGCGGCGGCGGATCGCCTACGAGCGCCTGCTGCTGGATGTGATCCACGGAGACGCCACCCTGTTCGTCCGTCGCGACGAGGTGGAGGAGGCCTGGCGCTGGGTCGACGGCGTCGCCGACGCCTGGACCGAGGCCAAGCTGGTTCCCAAGCCCTACGCCGCCGGCAGCTGGGGTCCCTCGGGCGCGTTTGCCCTCATCGAGCGCTTCGGCAAGGACTGGTCGGACTGAGAAGATTGCTGCCCTTCGGGGGAGCTGTCGGCGAATGCCGACTGAGGGGGTTTCCCCCAGATCGACCGCCTGGGTGGAAGCCCCCTCCTTCGCTTTGCGGACCCCCTCCCCCGGCGGGGGCGGGATTCACCGAATACTCTGCCAGCTCTTGCTCAGGAGGTGGGCGCAGTTGATCAGGCCGACCAGCGAATAGGTCTGCGGGTAGTTGCCCCACAGTTCGTGACCGTCGAGGGTGATGTCCTCGGACAGCAGGCCCGCTGCGGTGCGCCGGCCCAGCATCTCCTCGAACAGTTCGCGCGCCTCGCCGGTACGGCCGGACAGGTGCATGGCCTCGATCAGCCAGAAGGTGCAGAAGTTGAAGGCAGTCTTCGGCAAGCCGAAGTCGTCAGGGATGGCGTAGCGCAGCATGTAGGGCCCGCGCCGCAGGCCATGCTCCACCGCCGCCATCGTCGCCTGCATGCGCGGGTCCTCCGGCGAGACGAAGCGCACATCCACCAGCTGCAGCAGGCTGGCGTCCAGCTCGTCGCCCTCGAAGGTGGCGGCGAAGCGTCCCTCGGTGTGGTTCCAGGCGCGGCGCTCGATGGTCGCCCGGATCGTCGCGGCCCGCGCGTTCCATTCCACGGCCCGGTCGGTCAGCCCCAGCTTCGCGGCCGCATTGCCGAGCCGGTCGCAGGCCGCCCAGCACATTACCGACGAATAGGTGTGAACCGCCTCCCGGCCGCGGAACTCCCACAGGCTGGCGTCAGGCTTGTCATGCAGTTCGAACGCCCGCTCGCCGATCGGCTCGAGCGCCCGGAAGTCCTCCACGGTGGCCGGTCGCAGCAGCCGCTCGTCGAAGAAGGCCTGCACCGTCGACAGCACGATCTGGCCGTAGACGTCATGCTGCATGTGCTCGTGCGCCTGGTTGCCCACCCGAACCGGGCCGATGCCGCGATAGCCGGGCAGGTGCGGGGCGGTCCACTCGGTAAGCACCGGTTCCAGCCCCACGCCATAGACCGGCTGGATGTGCCCCGCCCTTGCGTGAGGCCGTCCCGGGGCCAGACCCGGCAACTCCGGCTGGAGAGACGCCCCGCCCGGCGGCGCCATGTCGCCGCGCGTGGCCAGATCCACCAGGTTGCGCAGGTAGACCAGGTAGTTCTCCAGCATGTCAGCCGCGCCCAGCCGGTTCAGCGCCTGAACCACATAGTAGGCGTCCCGCAACCAGCAGTACCGGTAGTCCCAGTTGCGACCCGCGCCGGTGACCGCGTCATGTTCCGGCAAGGAGGTCGTCAGCGCCGCGACGATGGCGCCGGTCTCCTCGTTGGCGCACAGCTTCAGCGTGATGGCGGCGCGGATCACCGCCTCCTGCCACTCCAGGGGGACCGAAAGGGTCCGCACCCAGCTACGCCAGTCGTCGGTGGTTTCGCGCAGCATGCGGGCGGTCGTGGCGGAGACATCGGCATCCAGGCCCTCGTCGGGGCCGAGGAACAGGCCGACCGGCTCTTCCAGCCGGAAGGCGCGCTCTTCCAGGATATGGCTCACCGGCGCGTCGGTGGTCAGCCGCAGGGTCGCCGCCTCGCCGACATAGCGGATGTGGTTGGACCCCGTGGTGACGGCGCAGGGCCGCTCGCCGTAGCTGGTCATCGGCCGCAGGCGGATGCGGATCCTCGGCGCGCCTGAGACGGGCCGGATCATCCGCACGAAGGCCATCGGCCGGTACTGGCGTCCCAGGTGCCGGTAGCGGGGGCAGAAGTCGATGATCTCCACCACCGCGCCCTCTTCGGTGCGGATCTCGGTGCGCAGGATCGGTGTGTTGCGCAGGTAGGCCTGGGTCACCTCGCTGGCGCCCTCGACTTCCACCGCCCAGAAACCGTGGGCCTCCGCGTCGTCCGGGTCCCGGCCGCCCAGCAGGCCGCAGAAGAACGGGTCGCCATCCACCCGCGGCACACAGGCCCAGACGTAACGACCGCGACGGTCGATGAGGGCGCTCGCCGCGCAGTTTCCGATTGGAAACAGGTCGAGGGACTGGTTCAGGGATCAGGTCTCCGCGGTTAGGTGTAGCTGACGCGCAGCCGGGGGCCACGGCTGTTGGAATGCACCGCGATCCGCTGTCCCTGGCGCTCGAAGGCCAGGTCGATCAGGCCCTCGCCGACCCGCAGGCCCTCGAGCCGCAGCCCGTCGATCCCGATGGGGAGGGCGGGGTTGTGGATCTCGACCTCGGCAGCTGCGCCATGCACCCGGAGGCCAAGGCAGGCCTGAAGCATCATGAACACCGCGCCTGCGGCCCAGGCCTGCGGCAGGCAGGCGACCGGATAGGCCACAGGCGGCTCACCGGCGCTGCGCCGGAAGCCGCAGAACAGTTCCGGGAGGCGCATCTCGAGCTGGGTGGCGGCCTCGAACAGGCCTGACGTCAGCTTGACCACCCCGGCGCGCTCGCCATAGCGCGACATGCCAAGCGCGGTGAGCGCCGTGTCATGCGGCCAGACCGAGCCGTTGTGATAGCTCATCGGGTTGTAACGGGCCTCGTTGAGCGACAGGGTCCGCAGGCCCCAGCCGGAGGCGAACCCCGGCGAAAGCAGCTGGTCGGCGACCTTTGCGGCGCGGTCGCTCCGGGGCAGGCCTGTGAACAGCAGATGTCCCGGGTTTGACGCCCGCACCCGGCACAGGTCGTTCCGGCCGTCGAGGGCGATGCCGTAGAAGCCGGCCTCCTCCATCCAGAAGCGCGCCTCGACGGTGGCCCGGAGGGTCTCGGCGCGTTCGTCCCACGCTGCGGAGGCCTCGGCCTCACCCCGCTGGGCGGTGAGCGCGGCCATGGTCTGGAAGGCGGCAAAGGCATAGCCCTGGACTTCGACCAGGGCGATCGGACCCTCGGGGAAGCTCCCATCGGCGTGGAAGATGGAATCGCCGGAGTCCTTCCAGCCCTGGTTCGACAGGCCGCTTGCGGCGCCCCGCTCGTAGGCCAGCAGGCCGAGGGGGTGGCGGTCGCACTGCTCGACGATCCAGGCCGCGGCCCGGGTCAGGGCCGGCCACCACGCCTCAAGCTGGGCCACGTCGCCGGTGCGTTCGACATAGGCCCCGGCCAGCCCCACGAACAGCGGGGTGGTGTCGACGCCGCCATAGTAGCGGCCGAAGGGCACCTCCCCCAGGGCCGCCATCTCGCCACGACGGGTCTCGTGCATGATCTTGCCGGGCGCGGAGTCGCGGAACGCCGAGGTCTCCGTCGCCTGGTGCGCGGCCAGGTACGACAGCACGCCCCGGGCCAGTCCGGGGTCGAACCACAGGATCTGCCAGGCGGTGATGATCCCGTCGCGACCGAAACAGGTGGAGAACCAGGGAATCCCGGCATAGGGATACGGACCGGTACGCATCGGAGTGGTCAGGAGCGCCAGATCCGCGCGCGACTTGTCGATCCAGGCGTTGAACAGGCGCCCGTTGGTGGTGATCCGGGCGCCCTGCCGTCGGCGTTCACGCATGGCGTAGCGCGCGCGGGCGGCGGCGGCGCGGAACCGGGCGCGCGACGGGATCGCCGCCTCGCCGGCCCCGACTTCCACGAAGATCTCGACGCATTCGTCGCTGCGCAGGTCGAGGTCGAAGTCTGCCCGCAACTCGGTGAGGACGCCGGGCGGTTCGGAGAAGGCCACGACGCTGGTGCGGGTCACGCCGTCCAGCCCGTCATAGCGGAAGCGGACCCGGGAAGCCCCCACGTCCGGACCGAAGGTCCGCCCCCGCGCCCGCCGCCGCGCTCCGCGAACCTCGAACATGTCGCGGAAATCGGCGGCGAACAGGAACGAGACCGGCAGCCGGATGGGGCTGGAGTCGTAGTTGGTCAGGCGCACCCGCTCGTAGAGGCGCTCGTCCCAGAGGAAGCGCTTGCGCTCGAGGTGGACCACTCCAGGCGGGCCTGCCGGTCCGGCCGGGACCGGGATCGCCCGGTTGAGGCCGTGGGAGGTGAAGTAGACGTTGTCCTGGCTCACCGCCCCCGACAGCAGGGTGGACGAGCGGTCGCCCAGCCGCAGTTCCCACCGCGACAGGATCCGGGTGTCATCATGGAAGAGGCCGTCGGACGCGCCTTCGATGTCGCCATGGCTGTCGGCCACCATGAAGGTGTCGCGGTCCTTCAGGGCGAAGAGCCGCTGGGGGACCCGGGGCTCCTCGATCTCTCCCCATTCGACAAGGGACTCCGGCGCCGGGGCGAGGTCGTTCATGAGGTCCGGGATCAGGCGGCCTCCGTCAGGGCGCGGGCCTGGGGGACGCGCTGGTAGATTTCGAGGTAGCGGCGCGCCATGGCGGTCGCCGAGAAGCGTTCAGTGAACCGTTCGCGCACGACCCGGCGATCCAGGGTTGGCAGGCGGGCGATCGCCTTCAGGGCCTCGGCCTCCGAGCGGACGATGAATCCGGTCACTCCGTCCTCGACCACCTCGGGCACCGAGCCGTTGTCCCAGGCGATCACCGGCGTGCCACAGGCCATGGCCTCGATCATCACCAGCCCGAACGGCTCGGGCCAGTCGATGGGAAACAGCAGGGCGTCGGCCCCGCCCAGGAACTCGGACTTCTCGCCGTCGCCGATCTCGCCCACGAAGTCGACGCCGCGATGGCTCAGCAGCGGTTCGATGGTGGTCTCGAAATAGGCCTGGTCGGCGTGGTCCACCTTGGCGGCGATCCGCAGCGGCTGGCCCGCCGCCATGGCGATGGCGATGGCCCGGTCCGGCCGCTTCTCTGGCGAGATCCGGCCGAGGAAGGCCAGATAGCCCCGCGGCCTGGGGCTGAACCGGTACAGGTCCGCGTTCATGCCGTGATGGACGGTCGCGGCCCAGTTGGCGAAGGGCAGGGGCCGGCGCTGGTCGTCGCTGATCGAGATCAGCGGAAACTGGCTCCACCGCCGGTACACCTCCGGCAGGTCCTTCAGGTCCAGGCGGCCGTGCAGGGTGGTCAGGGTCCGCTGCGGCATGTCGCCGAACATCGGGAACTGGATCATGTCGGTGTGGAAGTGGATGACGTCGAACTCGTCGGCGCGACGGCGCACCTCGGCCAGGGAGTTGAGGTGTGCGGCCAGGTCGGACTTCAGCGGCGCCGGATCGAGCCGGATCGCCTGATCGCGGACGACGGCCAGCCGGCCGAGGGTGACGGCGTCAGCGCTGGAGAAAAGGGTTACGTCGTGGCCCAGGGTCACCAGGGCGTCGGTCAGATGGGCGACCACCCGCTCGGTCCCGCCGTACAGGCGCGGCGGCACGGCTTCATAGAGGGGGGCGACCTGGGCGATACGCATGGGGTACTCCGACACGGCGCGCCTGGCCGCATCCCGCACGCGGCGCATGGCTCCGGGAGTAAGGACGCGGGCCGGGCGCTCACGGTTCCATCGCGCCGACGAAAAGCGCGGCCGCAAGGGCGCCGCACCAGCCGGAAGCGCGTTATGGAAGCCGGATGATCGAGACCTACCCTGATGGCGCCACCCTGGCCGATGCGGCTGCGCGGGCGATCGCGACGCGGCTGGCCGACAGCCTCAGGTCGCAGGGCCGCGCCGCGCTGGTGGCCACCGGCGGTCGGTCTCCCGGCCCGGTGTACGACCGGCTGCGCGACGCCGACGTCGACTGGCCGCGGGTGGTGGTGACCCTGTCCGACGACCGCTGCGTGGCGGAGGACCATCCGGACTCCAATGCCGGCCTCGTCCGCGCCCGACTGCTGACAGGCCCCGCGGCGAAGGCCCACATGCTGCCCCTGTGGCCCGCGCCCGACCCACGCGCGCTGCAGGCGCTCAGCCCCTTCGACGCTGTGATGCTGGGCATGGGCGAGGACGGCCACGTCGCCTCGCTGATCCCCGGCGATCCGGCGCTGGAGGCGGGGCTCACCACGGCGGACCTGATCCGCGAGGTTCCGGCCGGCCTCGGAAAGCCGCCTCTGGCACGCGTGACCCTCACGCTGTCGGCGCTGCTGAATTCCCGCGCCATCTTCCTCTTGATCGCCGGGGAGGCTAAGCGCGGGGTGATCGAGCGCGCGCTGGCGGGGGAAGACCTGCCGGTGGCGCGCCTGATCTCGCAATCGCGGGCGCCGCTGCGCATCTTCTGGCATTCGGACCAGTGAGGTTCTGACCATGCATCCCGTCACGGACGAGGTCACCCGGCGCATCGAGGCGCGCAGCCGCGACACGCGCGCGGACTATCTGGAACGCATGGAGGCCGCCCGTCAGGCGGGTCCGGGCCGGGGCAAGCTGTCCTGCGCCAACTGGGCCCATGCCTTCGCCGCCTCGCCGGACGGTGACAAGCAGCGGATGCGCGACCCGACCGCGCCGAACATCGCCATCGTCTCGGCCTACAACGACATGCTCTCGGCCCATCAGCCTTACGAGCGGTTCCCCGACCTCCTGCGCCAGGCGGCCCACGAGGTCGGCGCCACGGCCCAGTATGCTGGCGGCGTCCCGGCCATGTGCGACGGGGTCACGCAAGGCCGCCCCGGCATGGAGCTGTCGCTGTTCTCCCGCGACGTGATCGCCATGGCCACGGCCGTCGCCCTGACCCACGACGCCTTCGACGCCGGGCTCTATCTGGGCATCTGCGACAAGATCGTGCCGGGCCTGTTCATCGGGGCCGCCGCCTTCGGCCACCTGCCGGCGATCTTCGTGCCGTCCGGCCCGATGACCAGCGGCATATCCAACGCCGAGAAGGCCCGGGTCCGCGCCCTCTACGCCGAGGGCAAGGCGACACGGGATGAGCTGCTGGACTCCGAGATGAAGTCCTACCACGGCCCTGGCACCTGCACCTTCTACGGCACCGCCAACTCCAACCAGATGATGATGGAGATGACCGGCCTGCACCTGCCCGGGGCGGCCTTCGTCTCGCCCAACACGCCCCTGCGCGACGCGCTCACCGCCGCCGCGCCGAAGCGGGCCGTGGCGATCCGCGACGGCGCAAACGACTACACGCCCTTCTCGGCGGTGGTGGACGCCAAGAGCATGGTCAACGCCATCGCCGGTCTGCTGGCGACCGGCGGCTCGACCAACCACACCCTGCACATCCTGGCCATGGGCCGGGCGGCGGGCATCCAGATCACCTGGGAGGACTTCCACGACCTCAGCCACGTCACCCCGCTGATCGCGCGCGTCTATCCGAACGGGTCGGAGGACGTGAACGCCTTCCACGCCGCCGGCGGCATGGCCTTCGTCACCCGCACCCTGCTCGACCATGGTCTGGTCCACGAGGACGTCCGCACCGTCGCCGGCGCGGGCCTGCGCCGCTACACCCAGGAGCCGTTCCTGGACGACGGCAAGCTGGTCTGGCGCGACGGGCCTGCGGTGTCGCTCAACCGCGACATCCTTCGCCCCGCCGACGACCCCTTCGAAGCCGAGGGGGGCATGCGTGTGCTGACCGGCACGCTGGGCCGGGGCGTCATCAAGACCTCGGCCGTGAAGCCCGAGAACCGGATCATCGAGGCGCCGGCGCTGGTGTTCGACGACCAGGACGCGCTGCTGGCCGCCCACGCCCGCGGCGAACTCAACCGCGACTTCATCGCCGTGGTCCGCTTCCAGGGCCCGAAGGCCAACGGCATGCCGGAACTGCACTCGCTCACCCCGCCACTGGGCGTGCAGCTGGACAGGGGGTTCCGCGTCGCCCTGGTCACCGACGGGCGGATGTCCGGCGCCAGTGGCAAGGTGCCGGCGGCGATCCACATGACGCCCGAGGCCGCTGCCGGCGGTCCGCTGGCCTATGTGTGTGACGGCGATCTGCTGCGCCTCGATGCCGAGGCCGGAACCCTGGAGATCCAGGTCGAGCCCGCGGCTCTCATGGCGCGTGAACGCGCAAAGGCCCCGCGCTCGGCGCCTGGCTATGGCCGCGAGCTGTTCGGCTGGATGCGTCACGCGGTGGGCCCGGCCGACGCCGGCGCCTGTGCGCTGTTCGAGGTCGCCTGATGAAGCCACAATGGGTCGGCCTGGTCGGCGACATCGGCGGCACCAACGCCCGCTTCGCCCTGGTGGACGCGCAGGGCCATGTGCGCCACCCCCGCATCTTCGCCTGCCGACAGTACGCGAGCCTTGCCGATATCGTCGCCGAATACATCGAGACGACGGCCGGCAAGAAGCGCCCGCCCAAGGCGGTGTTCGCCGTGGCCGGTCCGGTGCTGGACGGCGAGATCGAGTTCACCAACCTTCACTGGGTGGTGTCGGAGGGCGACCTGCTGGCCCAGTTCGAGTTCGAGGCGGTGGCCCTGATCAACGACTTCGCCGCCCAGGCCCTGGCCTGCCCGCTGCTGGAGGGTCCCGACCTGCGGATGCTGGGTCCCGCCCTGCCCCGGGCGCATGAATGCCCGGTGGTGGCCCTTGGCGCGGGCACAGGTTTCGGCGTGGCCGGTCTGGCGCGCAGCGACCGTGGTGACATCGCCGTCGCCACCGAGGGCGGTCACGCCAGCTTCGCCCCCACCGACGAGGTTGAGATCGAAATCTGGCGGCGGCTGAACGCCCGCTACGGCCGGGTGTCCAATGAACGGCTGCTGTCGGGACAGGGGCTGTACGACATCTACTGCGCGCTGGCCGATATCCAGGGCGTGGAGCCGGCGCTGGCCGACGAGATGGCCGTGACCACCGAGGGCCTGGTGGGCGATCCGCTGGCCGCCGCCGCGCTGGACCGTTTCGGCGGGATCATGGGTTCGATCGCGGGCGACCTGGCCCTGACCTTCGGCGCGCGTGGCGGGGTCTATGTCTCCGGCGGCATCTCGCCCCGCATCGCCGACCGGCTGGCCAAGGGCCCGTTCCGGGCCCGCTTCGAGGCCAAGGGCCGGCTCAGCGACTATGTGCGGGCGATCCCGACCTACCTCGTCCTGCACCCCTACCCCGCCATCCTCGGCGCGGCGCGGGAACTGGAGCAGATGGAGCGGCTGTAGGTCCTACGCCAGCCCGTGGAAGTGCTCGATGGCGGCGAAGACGCCCAGGCCATGCCCTTGGGCCATGCGCTCGAAGTTGAGGCCGTTGTGGGCCAGGAACACCATCACCGTGCCGTCGGTCGGGTCAGCCTGCCACCAGCCGCCAAAGGCGCCGGGCCAGCCCACCGTGCCGACCCCGCCCCGGCATCGGGTCACGTCCGCCCGCTCCGGATCGAGCACCACCGCCACGCCCAGGCCGAAGCCGTGGGCGCTGAACACCGGCCCGCCCATGATCCGGGCTGAGGCGCGCTGCTCGTCGGAGAGGAAGTCGCTCATCATCCGCCGCAGGGTGCCGATCTTCAGCAGGCGGACACCGTCCACCGCGCCCTCATTCACGAACATCCGCGCGAACCGGGCATAGTCGTCCACGGTCGACCAAAGGCCGGCGCTGCCGGACACGTAACTCATGTCCGCCGGCCGTTCGGCGAGGAAGGCGGGCGCCTCCGGCGGCGGCGGGTGGGCTGGGGTCTCGACCAGTCGACCATCGGCGTCGAAACCATACATCTTCGCGCGGCGGTCGCGCTTTTCCGCCGGAACCGTGAAGCCGGTGTCGGTCATGCCCAGCGGGCCGAATATGCGGCGCTCCAGCACCTCGCCCAGGGTGGACCCCTCGATCCGGGCGACCAGGAACCCCAGCAGGTCGGTCGAGCACCCGTAGTGGAAGCCAGCGCCCGGCTGGTCGATCAGCGGCAGCCCGGCCAGCCCCGCGATCCATTCGTCCGGCGTCAGATGGCTGTCGATGTCGGCGCCGAGGGTGGCGGCATAGGCTGGGTTGATCGGGCCGGCGTGGAAGGCGCCGTAGGTCAGGCCAGCCCTGTGGGTCAGGAGGTCGCCAAATGTGATCGCCCGTTCGGCCGGGACGGTGTCGTCCAGCGACCCTTCGACGTCGCGCAGGACCCGCATGTCCGCGAATTCGGGCGCCCACTCGGTGATCGGGTCGTCCAGCTGGAACCGGCCCTCGTCGTACAGCATCAGCGCCGCTGTCGAGGTGACCGGCTTGGTCATCGAGGCGATGCGGAAGATCGTGTCCCGCTGGATCGGCGCCCGGGCCTCGACATCGCGCCAGCCGGCGACCGCGCAGACCGGTTCGGTCCCGTGCCGGCAGACGAGTGTCGCCGCGCCGGCCAGCTGGCCGGCGTCGGTGAACTGGGCGAGAGCCTCCTCGACCAGGGTTGCCATTTCCCCCCTCCTCGCGCCGTCCCGAGACGGCGCCGTATGTCAGCCTAGCTCCAGGTGAAATTCCCCGGCCGGCGTTCGGCCACGGACTGGACGCCCTCGTTGAAGTCGTCGGTGGCCCGCAGCGCGGTCTGCTGGATGTGCTCGTGGGCGGTCTGGTTGCGGACCGCGGCGGCGAGCTCGCCGCGCATGGTGCGCCGCGTGGCCAGCAGCGCCAGCGGCGCGTTCTCGGCGATCTCGGTCGCCAGCCGCAGGGCGGCCTCACGCAGGTCCTCCAGCGGGGCGACCTCGTCAACCAGACCCCAGGGCAGGCCTTCCTGCGCCTTCACCCGGCGTCCCGTGAGGAACATCAGCGAGGCGCGGTGGGCGCCGATCGCGCGCGGCAGGGTGTGGGTCAGGCCGAAGCCCGGATGGAAGCCCAGCTTGACGAAGTTGGCCGAGAACTTCGCGTCCGGCGAGGCGACCCGGAAGTCGGCCACCAGCGCCAGACCCAGGCCCGCGCCCACCGCCGCGCCCTGAACGGCGGCGACAATGGTGGTCTCGATGGAGAACAGCCGGACGGCCTGGTTGTAGAGCTCGGAGATGCCGCCCATCCCGCCGGCGACGCTGTCGCCCGGGGTGGTGAAGTCGGCCCCGGCGCAGAAGTTCTTGCCCTCGGCCTGCAGCACGATGGCGCGGGCCTGCCGGCCGGCGTCGACGGCTTCCAGGCAGTCGGCCAGGTCGCGCATCATGTCGACCGACACGTGGTTGTTCGGCGGCCGGTCGAAGGTGACCACGGCCACGTGGCCCACCATCGCGACCTTCACGTTCTCGCCCCAGACTGGCTTCATCGTCTCGTCCCCAACAGGTTTCTCGCCACCACCCACTTATGCACTTCGGTGGGGCCGTCATAAATCCGCATGGTGCGGAGCTTGGCCTGCATCAGCTGCAGGGGCAGCTCCTTGGTCATGCCCATGGCGCCGAAGGCCTGCATGGCCCGGTCGACCGTCTCATAGGCCATCTCGGTGGCGAACCACTTGATCATGCTGATCTCGGAGCGCACGTCGCGGCCGTTGTCCTGCTTCCAGGCGCAGTCGTAGGTCATCAGCCGGGTGGCGTGGATCTTGGTCGCCGCCTCGGCCACCCAGAACTGGATCGCCTGGCGTTCCGAAAGCGGCAGTCCGAAGGTCTTCCGCTGCGGGGCGTACT
This sequence comes from Pseudomonadota bacterium, assembly GCA_963205005.1. GTDB lineage: Bacteria > Pseudomonadota > Alphaproteobacteria > Caulobacterales > Caulobacteraceae > Phenylobacterium. The sequence continues at coordinate 6,595 of CAUJHW010000028.1, read as the reverse complement.
CGATGACCATGTCCAGGGCCCGCTGGGCCATGCCCACCGACCAGGCCGCCATCTGGATCCGCCGGGTGCCCAGTCGCACCTGCATGGGCGCGAAGCCCGCGCCTTCCTGGCCCAGCAGCTTCCAGCCCGGGACACGGCAGTCCTCCAGCGCGATCTCGTAGCTGTACTGACCGCCCAGCATCGGGATGCGGCGCAGGATGTTGAACCCGGGGGTGTCACGGTCGACCAGGAAGGCCGACATGCCGCCGCGCGCGCCTTTCTGTTTGTCGGTCACCGCCATCAGGATGGTGAAGTCGGACTCGGCGGCCCGCGTGATCCAGATCTTCCGGCCGTTGATCACCCAGTCGTCGCCGTCGCGCACGGCAAAGGTGGTCATGCCGGCCGGGTCGGAGCCCGCGCCGGGCTCCGAAATCCCGATCGCCGAGCTGACCTTGCCGGCGACATAGGGGGCCAGGTAGGCCTCGCGCTGGCGCTCGTTCACCGTCGCCATCAACATCCGCAGGTTCGGGCTGTCCGGCGGCAGGGTGTAGGGCGTCATGCACTTGCCCATCTCCTCCTCGACGCCGACCATGGCCAGCATCGGCAGGTCGGAGCCGCCGACATCCTCAGGCGCGTCCAGGCCGAACAGGCCCAGCTCGTGGGCCCTGGCGTCGAGGCGGGCATGCTCGGCGGCCCCAATGCTCAGGCCCCGGCCCTCGGCCTCGTTCTGCATGACCTGGGCTTCCAGGGGCAGCAGTTCGTCGCGGACGAACTTCTGCACCAGGTCCTTGAGCATCCGGTGCTCTTCGGCGAGCTCGAAGTCCACTGGCTTCCCCCTGCGTCATTTGCTGTTGTTGCGCGCATCATAACGACGCGACGCAGTGAGGGGAGCTATAACGTGACGGAAGCCAAGCGGCCGAGGACCAGGACCCTGGCCGACAGGCCCACCGGGCCGCTCAGCGGCATCCGCATCCTGGACATGACCAGCGTGGTCAACGGCGCCTATGGCGTCCAGATCCTGGCCGACCAGGGCGCCGACGTGATCAAGCTGGAAGACCCCGGCTCCGGCCGCGGCGACGGCGGCGACATCATGCGCTGGGCCGGGCACATGCCCGAGGGCGCGCCCCATGGCATGGGGCCGATCTTCCTGACCATCAACCGCAACAAGCGCTCGATCCTGCTCGACCTGAAATCCCAGGCCGGCAAGCGCGCCCTCAGGCGCCTGATCAAGAGCTGCGACGTGCTGACCACCTCGGTCCGCTACGAGGGCATGAAGCGCCTGGGCCTGGGCTACGAGGACGTGGCCGCCATCCGGCCCGACATCGTCTACGTCCACGCCGCCGGCTACGGCTCGGACGGCCCGTACGGTGGCGAGCCGGCCTATGACGACCTGATCCAGTCGGCCTCGGGCATGGCCGACATCCTGCCGCGCACCGACGGCAATCCGGTCCCGCGCATCCTGCCCACCCTGGTCGCCGACAAGGTCTCGGGCCTGTTCTTCTCCCAGGCCGTCACCGCGGCCCTGCTGCACAAGGCGCGGACCGGCGAGGGCCAGTTCGTCGAGGTGCCGATGTTCGAGTGCGTGACGAGCTTCCTGCTGGTCGAGCACCTTTACGACCACACCTACCAGCCGCCGACCGGACAGTGGGGCTACCAGCGGGTGGTCAATCCGAACCGAAAGCCCTTCAGGACGAAGGATGGCTACATCGGCCTGCTGCCCTACACCGACAAACAGTGGGACCAGTTCTTCGACGCCGCCGGCTTCGGCGAGGCGGTGAAGTCCGACCCGCGTTTCGCCGACTATTCCACCCGCGCGAAACATACCCGCGAGCTGTACGGCATGATCGAGCAGGCGGCGGCCACCAAAACCACCCAGGAGTGGCTGGACATCCTCAAGCCGCTGTCGATCCCGGTGGTGAAGACCAACACCCTGGACGACCTCGACCATGACCCGCACCTGGAGGCGGTCGGGTTCTTCGAGACCTACGATCACCCCGAGCTCGGCGCCTACCGGCTGATGAAGCCGCCGGTGAAATTCTCGAAGTCGCCCAGCAACATCCGCCGCCACCCGCCGAAGCTGGGCGAGCATACCGACGAGATCCTGGCCGAGGTGGCCGGGGAAGACGAGGCGTGAGCTCACGATGCGCGTGGTGGTCATCGGCAGTTCGGGGTCGGGCAAGTCGACCTTCGGCCGGCGGCTCTCCGCCGCCTGCGACCTGACGCGCATCGAGCTCGACGCCCTGAACTGGGGTCCGGGCTGGTTCGACCGCTCGAACAAGGACCCGGAAGACTTCGTCCGCCGCGTCGACGGGGCCATCGCCGCCGAGCGCTGGGTGGTCGACGGCAACTACCGCCTGGCCATGACCCGCACCCTGTCCCGCGCCACCCACATCGTCTGGCTGGACTACCCGCGGGCAGTGGTCATGCGCCGGGTAATCTGGCGAAGCTTCAACCGCGCCGCCGGCGGCCGGGAACTGTGGCCCGGCACCGGCAACCGCGAGCTGTTCCGCCGCTGGTTCCACCCGGAGCACCCGATCCGCTGGGCCTGGGACACCTTCAACCGCCGCCGGATGCAGTACGAGGCGTTGTTCTCCGAGCCCCGACTGGAGGGACTGGTGAAACACCGCCTGCGCCACCCCCGCGAGGCCGAGCCGCTGATCGCGAAACTGGCGGCGGAGGCGTGCCTGGAAAGCCCCGTCATCCCGCCCGTGGGATGACGCACCCTTGGTGTGGTCAGACCGGCGCGAACACCGGAACCGGCGGGCCGCCCTCGGTGGGCAGGAACTTCACCTTCACCTTCATGCCGATCGAGAGGCCATCCGGCGCCACGTCGACGAAGTTGGTCATCATCGCCGGGCCTTCGCTCAGCGTGACGTAGCCGATGGCGTAGGGGCCGGTCGGCGAGCGGTGCATCACCGAGTAGGTGTAGATCACGCCTTCGCCCGGGCTCTCCTCCCAGACGGTGTCGTCCGAGTGGCAGATCGGGCAGATGGTGCGCGGGTACCAGTGGGCCTCGCCGCAGGCGTTGCAGCGCTTGATCAGGAAACGTCCCTCGGCGGCCGCGTCGAAGAACGGCTTGGATTCCAGGGTGACGGCGGGGGCCGGGATCGGCCGGGTCATCGGTTCGGACATCGGATCAGGCCTCCCGTTCCATGATGGCGGTTCCCGCCGCGTGACGCACGCCCAGCGACCCGCCGGTCCCGTGCGCGATGGCCAGGTCGCAGTTCGGCACCTGCACCTTCGGGTGCGCCTCGCCGCGGAGCTGGCGCACCGCCTCGATGATCTTGGTGATCCCGCCCCGGTTGGTGGGGTGGTTGTTGCAGAGGCCGCCGCCGTCGGTGTTGAACGGCAGCTTGCCGACGCCCGAGATCAGGTTGCCGTCGGCGACGAACTTCCCGCCCTCGCCCTTCTTGCAGAAGCCGAGGTCCTCGATCTGCATCAGGACCGTGATGGTGAAGCTGTCGTAGATCGACGCGTACTTGATGTCGGCCGGCGTCACGCCCGCCTCTTCGAACGCCTTCGGACCCGACCAGACAGCGCCCGAATGGGTGAGGTCCAGGCCCTTGCCGCCCATCTGCATCTTCGGCGCCTCGGCCGCGCCCAGCAGGCGAACGAGAGGCCGCTTCAGGCTGCGGGCCACCTCGGGCGAGGTCACCACCACCGCCCCGCCACCGTCGGTGACGACGCAGCAGTCCAGCAGGTGCAGCGGGTCGGAGATCATGCGGGAGTTCAGCACGTCCTCAACGGTCACCACGTTCTTCAGGAACGCATGCTCGTTCCACTGGGCGTGATGGCTGGCGGCCACCTTGATCCAGGCCAGCTGTTCCGAAGTGGTGCCGTACTCGTGCATGTGGCGCATGGCGCACATGCCGTAGGTGTTGTGGGTCGAGCCGCCGTAGATGCTCTCGAAGCCCTGCTCCGGCGCGCCGTCGGTCAGGCCCGCGGGCGGGCGTCCGCCGCCGCCCGGACCCGGACGGTTGCCGCCGTTGCGCGGGCGGCCCGCGAGGGTGATCAGCGCCACCGTGCACTTGCCCGCGGCGATCGCCTGGGCGGCGTGGTTCAGGTGGACGATGTAGGACGAGCCACCGGTCTCGGTGGTGTCCATGTGGCGGACATTGCGCATGCCCATGTAGTCGACCATCGACATGGCCCCGAACCCGGGAGCGTCGCCGGCGCAGAAGTAGCCGTCCACGTCGTCGAAGGTCAGGCCTGCGTCGGCCAGGGCGCCCCGGGCGCTTTCGGCGTGCAGCTGCGCGGTCGTCTTGTCGGGGGCGTCGCGCGTCGGATGCTCGTACGCGCCCACCACATAGGCCTTGCCCTTGATACTCATCGCGCTCCCCGGACCGACTGTTGTTGTGGGTCGTTAGCGCGCCGACCCCCGCCCTGTCATCCCGCTTTCGCCGCGGCGATGCGCGCATCCCGGAGCGCGGTGCGGCGCACCTTGCCGGCATCGTCGCGGACGGGCTCGTCCACGAACTCAAAGGACTTCGGTCGCTTGTAGGTCACCAGACGCTCCGCCAGGTGGGCCTTGAGGTCCTCGTCGCTCACCACGCCCCGGGCGTTGACAATCGCGTGGATGCGGGCGCCCAGGTCGTCGTCGGGCAGGCCGATCACCGCGCAGGACTGCACGGCGGGATGCTCCTCCAGCGCCGCCTCGATCTCGGCCGGATAGACGTTGGACCCGCCGACCAGGATCATGTCGGTGCGCCGGTCGGCCAGGTAGAGATACCCCTCGGCATCGAACGACCCGAGGTCGCCCAGGCTCTCCCAGCCGTCGGCGATGGTCCGGGCATCGGCACCGAGATACCTGTAGGTTTCCGGCAACCCCTGACTCCGGCGCATGTAGATCTCGCCCACCTCGCCCGGGGGCAGCTCGGCGCCGTTTTCCCCCACGACCTTCATCTCGCCGATCACGACCCGCCCAACCGACCCGCGGTGTGTCAGCCATTCCGAGCCGGAAATGATCGTCACGGCCTGGGCTTCGGTGCCGGCGTAGAGTTCCATCACTTCGCCCGGGGCGATCCAGTGGATGAAGGCTTCCTTCAGCCAGGCGGGGCAGGGCGCCGCCATGTGCCAGAGCGTGTGAACACTGGAGATGTCGTAGCTGCTGCGAACCGCCTCCGGCAGGTGCCAGATCCGGTTCATCATCGTCGGCACCAGGTAGAGCCACTCCGCCTTGCGCGCCGCGATTTCGGCCAGAGTGCCCTCTGCGTCGAACCGCGGCGTCAGCACCACATGCGCGCCAACCTGGGTCGCGCCCATCGTCAGGCTGAACGGAGCGTTGTGGTAGAGCGGCGCCGGGAGCAGGACGGTCTGGCCAGGCCGGATCTGGTAGAACGGCAGCTCCGGCATGTCCTCCGGGGAAACGCCGCGCTGGCCGGCCAGGATCAGCTTCGGACGCCCCGTCGAGCCGCCGCTGGTGGGCGCCTTGGAGATCGCCGGGATGGCATCGGGCAGGTCTCTGTCGTCATCCGACAGGGCCAGCAGGTCCTCTACGGTCACAACCGGCCGGTCCACCTCGTGCGCGAACTCGGCGATGACCAGGGGCGCGCGGGCCAGCTCGATGATTGCCTGCAGCTCGCCCTTCGGCAGCCGGAACGAAACCGGCTGCGGCGTCGCCCCCAGCTTCCAGATTCCGTAGCACGCCGCCACGAACCCCACCGAGTTGGGCAGGCCCACGGTGACCAGGTCGCCGGCCTTCACCCCCTTCGCCGCCAGCCCGCGGGCGATCCGGTTCGAGCGCCGGTGCAGCTCGGCGTAGGTGACCGTCTCGGCGCCGCAGGTCACGGCGGGCCTGTCCGGCTGTCGGGCCGCATGCTGCGCAAGCTTTGCGCCGAAAGAGATCATGCCGTCGGTCATCGTTTCCCGGGATCTTCAGGGCAGGCTGGGCGCCCGCGCGTGTTTTCCCCACTCTCGGGGCTGACAGGACCCGGCGCAACCGCCCGCCCTTGGCTTTCGCGGCGTCAGCCGCCTAGCTCAGGGCGACCCAGGCAGAGGTGATGAAGATGCTCGACGGCAATCAGGCGGCGATGTTCCAGGCCCGCCAGGCGGGCGCCCTGCCCGGCGAACTGAAGATCGAGTGGGCGGATGTGTCCAACGGCCACGCCAGCGGCGGCTTCACCGTGGAGAAGATCCACATGGCCCCGAACGGTTTCATGCACGCGGCTTCGGTGGTGGCGCTCACCGACACCGCCTGCGGCTATGGCTGCGTGGCCTCCCTGCCGGAGGGCGCCAGCGGCTTCACCACCATCGAGATCAAGGCAAACTACCTCGGCACGGCGAAGGTCGGCGAGCGCGTCACCTGCGAGGCGCGCCTGCTGCACGGCGGCCGGATGACCCAGGTCTGGGACGCCGAGGCGGTCAATGTGACAACCGGCAAGGTGATCGCCGCGTTCCGCTGCACCCAGATGGTCCTCTACCCCCGCTGAAATCAGCCGCGATCTGCCCCTTGCGCGCCGAGGGTCGGATGAGTAGGTTCCGCCGCTCGCTCAGTAGGCCCCTTCACGGGGGGTTTATGCCGGCTCCGGAGAGGTGGCTGAGTGGTTGAAAGTACCGCACTCGAAATGCGGCGTACTCGAAAGGGTATCGTGGGTTCGAATCCCACCCTCTCCGCCAG
>CAUJHW010000027.1 GCA_963205005.1 Pseudomonadota bacterium | reverse complement strand
GGCGGTGCTGTCCTGGGATCGCCCGGCGGCGCTCGACGAGGCCGACGACGGGGCCCCGGCTGACGAGGACGCTGGAGAGGCTGAAGTCGACAGCATGGCTAAACCCGAGGCGGAAGGGGAAGCGGAGGCCGAGCCGGTCGCAGACGCCATCGCGGCCTGATCCAGGAGAGCCCCCGTCCCATCGGCGGGGGCTCTCGCTGTGCCGCTGAAAGGATCAAGGATGGGGGTGGACGGGCGAGCCCGTCGGGACTGGAGGGAGGCGCCCTCCGCCGCGGGTGAGCGGAACCCCCGTCATGAACGCCATGCTCCCCCTCTTCGCCACGGCTGCCGCCTCCGATCCGGCGTCACACAAGGCCGCCAATGTTCTGGCCGCCGCCCGGGCCCTGACCCCCCAGCTGAACCGCTCTCGGGCGCTCGACCGGCGGCTGGTGGCCAACACCATGACCATGGCCTTCGGCGGCTCCGACGCCGAAGGCGCGTGGATCTGGCGCGACGCCTATGACGCCGTCGAGGCGGCTTTGGTTCTGCAGCTGCGTCGCCTGTCGCCGCAGATCAGCCGGCTCGAAGATGCGCCGGCCGAGATCTGCGCCTTGCTGGCCAATCTCGCCGAGCTGGGCCTCACCCACACGCGGCGCAGTGAAGAGCAGGTCGCGCTGGACCAGTTCTCGACGCCGCCGCAGTTGGGCGCCCTGGCGGTGCTGGCAGCCCAGATCCGGCCGGGCGACCAGGTCCTGGAGCCGTCCGCCGGCACCGGCCTTTTAGCCGTGCTGGCCGAGGCCTGCGGCGGATGCGTGACTCTGAACGAGATCGCCGGTCAACGCGGCGCGATCCTGGAGGGATTGTTTCCCTTGGCGGCTCGCAGCGCCCATGACGCCCGGCATCTGAAAGACATCCTGCCCGCGTCCGGCAACTTCCACGCGGTCGTCGCCAACCCGCCCTTCCAGGTGCTGGAAGACCACCTGCATGCCGCCCTCGACACCTTGGCCGACGGCGGGCGGCTCTCGGCGATCGTGCCGACGCGGCTGTTCGAGGATGCCGCATCCATGCGCCGTCTGGCGGCGCGGGGCGCGGTCGTCCTGCGTCTGGCCTTTCCGCCCCGCGCCTACGCCAAGCACGGAACTTCCGTCGAGACCGGACTGCTGGTTGTGGACCGGGGCCAGGCTGGCGAGACCGCACCGGCGATCACGGCCGAGACCTTGGCCGATGCGGCCCGGGCTGCGGGCGCCGTGGCGCCGCGCCCCAGCGCCCAGCCCCGCCAGTTCCGGGCCGTCTCCAACGTCGCCATCCTGGCGCCGCGGGCCCGCGCCCTGGCGACCCCATCGAACCGCCTTGCCTTTTTGGCGACGACGGCCCCCCTCGCTTACGAGACGAAGGCGTGGTCGGGCGAGGGACACGATGTCGGCCTCTACCAAGCTTACCAGCTGGGCCGCATCGGCTTCCCGGAGGGCCGTCCCCACCCCTCCCCCCTCGTGGAATCTGGCCCCATGGCCTCGGTCGCGCCGCCGGCGCCGACCTACCGGCCGATCTTGCCCGCCAAGATCACAGACCAGGGCCTGGTCTCGGACGCGCAGCTGGAGACGGTGATCTATGCCGGCGAGGCCCACGCCACCCTGCTGCCCGGCCGCTGGCGGCTCGGTGACGCGCCGCACCAGGTGATCCTGGTGGCAGAGGACACCCCGGACGCGGTCAGTTTCCGGCGCGGTTTCTTCCTTGGCGACGGCACCGGCTGCGGCAAGGGCCGCCAGATTGCCGGCGTCATCGCCGACAACCTTTCGCAGGGCCGGACCCGCGCGGTGTGGCTGTCCAAGAACGACGCTCTGTTGGAGGACGCCCGTCGCGACTGGACCGCCATCGGCGGCGCGGCCAGCGACCTGACCCCGCAATCGGCCTGGAAGCAGGCCGACGCCATTCGCCTCGATCGCGGAATCCTGTTCACCACCTACGCCACCTTGCGCCAGCCGGCGCGCGGGGACCGGGCGTCGCGGCTCGATCAGATCGTCGCTTGGCTGGGGGCGGACTTCGACGGCGTCATCGTCTTCGACGAGGCGCACGCCATGGCCAACGCCGCTGGCGGCGCGAAAGGCGCGCGGGGGCCCAAGAAGGCCTCGCAGCAGGGCATGGCGGGCCTGGCCCTGCAGAACCGGCTGCCCGACGCCCGCATCCTCTATGTCTCGGCGACGGGCGCCACGACGCCGGAGAACCTGGCCTATGCCGCGCGGCTGGGCCTGTGGGGCGGCCCGGATGCGCCGTTCCCGACCCGGGAGGCGTTCATGGACGCCGTCGAGACCGGCGGCGTGGCCGTGATGGAGTTGATCGCCAGGGAGCTGAAGGCGATGGGTCTCTACATCGCCCGCTCGCTGTCGTTCGATGGCGTGGAGTACGACGCCCTGCGTCACCCACTGAGCGCCGACGACACCGGCATCTGGGACGCTTGGGCCGACGCCTACCAGCTGATCCACCACAATCTGCGCGCCGCGCTGGAGGCGGTCGGGGTCACCGAAGACGGCAAACCCAAGAGCGGCCAGGCGGCGTCGGCCGTGATGTCGGCCTTTGAGGGGTCCAAACTGCGCTTCTTCGGCCATCTGCTGGCCGGCCTGAAGGCGCCGTCCCTCGTGGCTTCGATCCGCAACGACCTGGCGGCTGGTCGCTCGGCCATCGTCCAGGTGGTTTCGACCAATGAGGCGGTCATGGAGCGGCGGCTGGCCGAGATCCCGCCGGAGGAGTGGAACAACCTCGCCGTCGATCTGACGCCAAAGGATCAAGTGCTCGACTATCTGATGGGGGCCTTCCCGATCATGGCGATGGACGCGGTCGAGGACGAGGACGGTAACGTCACCATGGTCCCGGTGATGGTCGATGGCGCGCCTGTCGTCAGCCAGGCGGCTCTGCGACTGCGCGACGAACTGGTGACCCATCTGGCCTGCCTGCCGGCAGTGCCGGGCGTGCTGGACGCCGTGCTCGAGGCGCTGGGTCCTGAGCAGGTCGCTGAGATCACCGGGCGCAGCCGACGGGTGATCCACCGCGATGGCCGCCGCGTGGTCGAGCGGCGCAGCGCCTCGGCCGCCAAGGCCGAGACCGACGCCTTCATGAGCGGCAAGAAGCGCGTGTTGGTGTTCTCCGACGCGGGCGGGACCGGGCGCAGCTATCACGCCGATCTGGGCGTCCCCAACCAGCAGCGCCGGGTCCACTATCTGGTCGAGCCGGGCTGGCGAGCCGATGCGGCGATTCAGGGACTGGGCCGCTCGCACCGCACCAACCAGGCCGTTGCGCCGCTGTTTCGACCGGTGACCACGGACATCCACGGCGAGAAACGGTTCTTGTCGACCATTGCGCGGCGGCTCGACAGCCTGGGCGCCCTGACCCGGGGCGAGCGCCGGACAGCGGGCAACGGCCTGTTCCGGGCCGAGGACAATCTCGAAAGCCCTTGGGCGCACCGCGCGCTGCAGGCCTTCTACGTCGCGCTGCACTTCGGCAACGTCGAGGCGATGGACCGCGAGACCTTCGAGGCCAAGACCGGCCTGCGCTTGATGGACGGCGACGGCGAGCTGCGGGCGTCTGACGACATGCCGGCGATGAACACCTTCCTCAATCGGTTGCTCGCCCTTCGCATCGCCGATCAGAACAGCCTTTTCTCGGCGTTCGACGAGATCCTGACCAGCATCCTAGAGCGCGCGGCGGCCTCCGGAGCGCTCGACCGGGGGATGGAGGACATCGTCGCCGACGACCTGTCGGTGCTCGACGAAGAGGTCATCCGCACGGATGCGGTGACCGGGGCGGAAACCCGTCTGCTGCGCTTCCAGGTGCGCACGGCCCGCGCGCTGATGAGCGCCGAGACAGCTTTGGCGGAGACCGATCCGGAAGCACGGGTGTTCGCCGTCAATTCGAAGTCCGGCCGCGCGGCCTTGGTCGTTCAGGGCCTGACCACGACCAACGACGACGACCGGCTCGTCCCGGCGGTCCGTCTGATCCGGCCAGAGAAGCGCAGCGTCGCGCCGCTGAAGGCCTATGAGGAATCGGCCTGGGAGGGGACGGACGAGGCCGCCTGGCGCGAGGCCTGGGACGCAGAACTGGCGGCGGCGGACCCGTGGGTCACCCGCGATCTCGTGTTGGTGGCGGGGTTGCTGTTGCCGATCTGGAGCAGTCTGCCTGACAAGCGGACCTCGGTGCGACGGCTGAAGGCGCCTGACGGGCGCCGTTGGCTTGGCCGTCTTCTGGCCCCGGCCCAGGTCACGCCACTGAAGATAGCGCTGGGGCTGACTGACACCGCCAGCGCCGTGGGTGATGGCGAGGCGGCCACCCGGCTGGTCCTTTCGGAGGGAGCCTCCGTGGCCTTGAGCGGCGGGCTGTGGCTGCGCCGGGCCAAGGTGATGGACCGCTGGCGGCTGGAGATCGTCGGGGCGGGGGCTCAGCGCACCAGCTTCGTGGCGCTTGGTTGCTTCGTTGAGATCATCGCCTACACGCCGCGCGTCTTTGTGCCGACCGATCGACCCGACGTGCTGAGCGAGATCCTCGATCGCTGGCCCGCCCAGACGATCCTGCCGGCCGCAGCCTAGCAGATCTGGGATGAGGGAGCCGCCGGTGATCCGCCGGCGGCTCTTTCCATGCCGGCGGCCCGGCCGGCAAAGGGCTGGAGGAAGGGACGGAGCGGGCAAGCGCTCCGGGATTGGCCCGGGGGCGAGCCCGAGGTTCCCATGTCCAACCCCCTCAACGACCTGATCAATGACATCATCGCCCGCATCGAGGCTGGCGTGCCGCCGTGGCGCCAGGCCTGGAAGGCCAGCGCCGATCCCAAGGCGCCACTACGCGCGACCGGCGAGCCCTTCAGCGGCAGCAACGCCTGGCTTCTCGCCTTCGCGGGCGCGTTGCGCGGCTATCGCTCGCCCTACTGGTTCACCTTCCGCCAAGCGCTTTCGATCAATGCCCCTGTGGCCAAGGGTGAGAAGGGCTCGCCCGCGATCCTCTACAAGACCCGGGTGGTGGGTGATCCCGCCGATGGAGCCGACGTGGGGCCGGCCGACGACACCGGCGATCCTCGTATCCTGCGCTACTTGAAGACCTATAGCGTGTTCAACGCCGAGCAGCTGACAGACTGTCCGCAGCAATATCTCAACGTCGTTGAACCCGATCCGGACGCCCGCGCGGCAGCGCGCAACGCCGTGCTGGATGCGATTCCGGCTCGGGTGGAATTTGGCCGCGGGACGCCCTGCTATGTGCCGGCGCTCGATCTGATCCGGCTTCCCCTTCCGGAAGCCTTCGACACGCCCGACGACTTCCTGGCCACCAAGGCGCACGAGCAGCTCCACTGGTCGGGCGCGGCTCATCGGTTGGATCGCACCTTCGGCAAACGCTTCGGCGACGAGGCCTACGCCTTCGAAGAACTGGTCGCCGAGATCGGCGCGGCGGCGCTCGGTCTGCGCATCGGGCTCGCACCGCAGATGCTGGACAGCCATGCGGCCTATCTTGGCCACTGGGCGAAAATCCTGCGGCATCGTCCCTCGGCCCTTCTCGAAGCGTCCGGCCATGCCCAACGGGCCGTCGACTATCTGCTGGCGTTCAGCGCCCAGGCCGCGGTCGCCGCCTTGGCCGCCTGAAGCCGGCCTTTCCCATCATCTTGCAAGGAGGCCGCCATGGGCTGGCTCTACATGCGCTCGCTGGAGGGGCACGCGACCCCCAAAGCCTATCTCGATGCGCAATTCACCTACGACCGGGACACCGGCCGCTCTCGCGTGCTGGCCTCAAGTGTGGTCGGACGGCGCACCTACTACGCCGCCGTCGAATGGATCAGCGCCGGTACGGAGGCGCGGGAGGTCTGGGGCCTGGTGTGCCTGGTGCGCCATAACCCGCGCGACCGGGAGGGCCTGGTGTTCGGCTACAAAGACATGTCCGAATCCATGGGCCCCTGCGAGTCCGACTGCCCGGCGCGCATTCTCGACCTGCTGACGGCGACCGACAACACCTACGCCCTGGCTTGGCGCGAGCGGTGCCGGTCGGGTTTGGCCCTTCGGGCTGGGCGCGCCGCCAAGCCGACACCCAAGCCTGGTGATGTCGTGGTGCTGGCCGAGCCGCTGGTGTTTCGAGACGGCCGGACGTTCTCCCGCTTCGAGGCGGTCTCTTTGCCTGGACGCAAGCGCGGCCGTCTCGTCTATCGCAGCGAGTTGGGCGGCCTTTACCGCATCCCCAAGCTGAAGGACCGCGTCTACCTCATCGAGCGGAAGGCGGGGCGCAGTCACGCCTGAGCGCATGGGCGACGGGTGGTGCGTGGCAGCGCCAAACGCTGAAGCCGAGGCGGCAAACGGTTGGTGTCGGCGGTGCTGCGGTCCTGGAGTCCTCTGGCTCTTGAGACCTCGCCACCGTCTGGCGCCCCCCACAAGGGACGCTCCGCTCAAAGCCCTTGTGGGCGTCCCCAGCCGTCGGCGCTGGGCGGTCGTCGAGCCGACGGGCTCAGAACCCCACTCCGACAAGGATCTCCCTCATGCCCTCCTCCGCCTTCGCGCCGCTGACCGGCGCGCTCACCCACTTCGAAGCCCAGGCCCTGACCCTGGATGACCCCCGGCCCCACCCTCACGAGGATGCTTTGATCCAGTTGGGTCATGCGGTGCTAACCGAGACCCTCGATGTCTTCGGCGAGACCGCACTCGAGGATTTCCAGGCCATCATCTGCGAGACGCTCATCGGGGCGTTTCATTCGGCCGCCCAACGCATCGAACGGGACGCGGATCGGGCCAGGGACGAGCTGAACCGGCTGAGCCGGGACTTCGACGGCTCCGAGATCGCTGACACCGAGATGCAGGACGCCACCCGAAAAGCCCGCGCCGCCGACGTCGCCTGCCTGGCCTTGGAGTTCGTGCGAGACGCCGCTGCGGCGAGCTACACCACGGCGACCGGCGAGGTGTGGTCCCCTTGGAAGGGACATGTGAAGGCCTCGCGCCTGACTGCCGCCCAGATCGACGCGCGCGACGCCCTGCGGACCGCCAAGGCTCGCAAGCACGCCGCGACTGACCCTGGCGCCACCATCGTCGCGTTCCGCGCCGCGCCGCAAGCCGACACCGAGGACGACGCCCATCGCATCTTCGATGCGCTGAACTGGGCCCAGGCCCAATGGCCGGACATGGCGTTGGCGACGACAGGCGCCAAGGGCGGGGAGAAGATCGCCATCAAGTGGGCCAAGCAGAAGGCGGTCACCCTGGTGCTCGCCAAGGCCGACTTCGACAAGAACGGCCGTGCCGCCCCCTTCCGGGCCAATGACGAATTGATCGCCCTTGAACCGGTCTGTGTCCTGACCCTGGCCAACACCCTCAACGTCGCACGCGGGGCGTCACTGCAGCCTTTCGGACCCGCCCTCAATCTCGGTCAAAAGGCCGCTGAACGAGGCATCCGCCACCTTCCAGTGAAGACACGCGGGTGACCCCGCAGGGCGTGGCCGCTGGCGCGGTCACGCCCATTTGTCTGTT
>CAUJHW010000026.1 GCA_963205005.1 Pseudomonadota bacterium | reverse complement strand
TCGGGCAAGGCGCCGTGGAAGCTCTGGAAATGACGCGGCCCGATCCCGCCTTCTGGTCGGGCAAGCGGGTCCTGCTCACCGGTCATACCGGCTTCAAGGGCTCGTGGGCGGCGATCTGGCTGGCGCGGATGGGGGCTCAGGTCACGGGGCTTTCGTTGCCGCCCGACCAGGACCCGGCGCTGTTCGACCTGGCCGGGGTCGAAAAGCGGGTCGCTTCCAGCCGCTTCGTCGACCTGCGCGACGGCGAGGCGGTCGAGCGCGCCTTGAAGGGCGAGGTGTTCGACCTGGCATTGCACATGGCCGCCCAGCCGATCGTGCGCACCTCGGTCGAGGATCCCATCGGCACCTTCGAGACCAACATCATGGGCACGGCCCACCTGCTACAGGCGCTGCGCGGCCAGCCCGCGCTGCAGGCGGTGCTCGCGATCACCTCGGACAAGGTCTACGCCAACCACGAGACCGGGGCCGCCTTCGTCGAGGGCGACAACCTGGGCGGCAAGGACCCCTATTCCGCGTCCAAGGCCGCCACCGAGATCGTGGTGCAGAGCTTCGCGCGCAGCTTCTTCCAGGGCGTGCCGGTGGGCACGGCGCGCGGTGGCAACGTGATCGGCGGCGGCGACTTCTCCCGCGACCGGCTGGTGGCCGACATCGTCCGCGCCGCCCGCGCCGGCGAACAGGTGGTGCTGCGCCATCCCGAGGCCACCCGGCCCTGGCAGCACGTGCTGGACTGCCTGGCCGGCTACTTCGCCCACATCGAGGCCCTGGCCACCGACCCGTCCGCGCCGCGGGCCCTGAACTTCGGCCCCCGGCCCGGCGGCCCGCAGGTCAGCGTCGGCGAGCTCGCAACCCTGGGGGTCGAGGCCCTGGGCGGCCAGCCCTGGCGCCATGAGCCGGATCCGAAGTCGCTGGAAGCCCAGACGCTCGCCATCGACGCCAGCCTTGCCAGACGCGCCATCGGCTTCGAAAGCCGGCTGGACGCCCCCGAGGCGGTGGCGCTGACCATGGACTGGTATCGCCGCCAGGCCTCCGGCGAGGACGCGCTGTCCTTGTGCGAGGCCCAGATCGAGGGCTACGAGGGCCGGTCATGAGTCTTTGCCGCTTCTGCCGTTCGCCCCTCACCCGCACCTTTCTGGACCTCGGCCTGCAGCCGCTGGCCAACAGCTACCTCACGCCCGAGCAGCTGGCGGCCGGGAACGAGCCGGTGTTCCCGCTGCACACCAAGGTCTGCGACGCCTGCTTCCTGGTCCAGGCCGACCACGAGGTGCCGGCCGACGCGATCTTCGACGACAGCTACGCCTACTTCTCGTCCTTCTCCCCCGGCTGGGTGGAGCACGCGCGCCGCTATGCCGACGCCATGATAGAGCGGTTCGGCCTGGGGCCTGAGTCGCTGGTGGTCGAGGTCGCCAGCAACGACGGCTATCTGCTGAAGCACTTCCTGGCCCGCGACGTGCCGGTCCTTGGGATCGAGCCCACGGCCAACACCGCCGAGGCCGCCCGCGCCATCGGCGTGCGCACAGACGTGGTGTTCTTCAACGCCCGGACCGGACAGGCGTTGGCCGCCCGCGGCGACATGGCCGACCTGATGGCCGCCAACAACGTCCTGGCCCACGTGCCGGACCTCAATGAATTCGTCGGCGGCTTCCAGCATGTGCTGAAGCCGGAAGGCGTGCTGACCTTCGAATTCCCGCACCTCCTGAACCTGATCGAGAAGGTGCAGTTCGATACGATCTATCACGAGCACTATTCCTACCTGTCGCTGCTGGCGGTGGAGCAGGTGCTGGGCGCCCACCACATGCGGGTGTTCGACGTGGAGCTGCTTCCCACCCACGGCGGCTCGCTGCGGCTGTTCTGCTGCCACCAGGCCTCGGGCCACGAGGAGACCGACGCGCTGCGGTCCCTGCGCGAGGCCGAGGCGGCCGCCGGCCTCAACCGGGCGGAGACCTACGACGGCTTCACCGCCCGGGTCGAAGCCGTGCGCGACAGCTTCCAGGCCTTCCTCCAGGCCGCCCGCGACGACGGCAAGGCCATTGCGGCCTACGGTGCGGCGGCCAAGGGCAACACCTTCCTCAACTACTGCGGGACCACCTGCGACGACATCGTCGAGGCCTATGACGCCAATCCCGCCAAGCAGGACCGCTACCTGCCTGGCAGCCACATTCCGGTCCGCGCGCCGGACGCGGTGCGGGCCTCGCGGCCGGATTATGTGCTGATCCTGCCGTGGAACCTGAAGGACGAGATCACCCGCCAGCTCGGCTTCATCGCCGACTGGGGCGGCCGGTTCGTGATCGCCTCGCCCGAGACGCAGGTCCTCGACTGATGCGCTTTACGGCCACCGACATCGCCGGCGTGGTGATCGTGGAGGCCGAGCCGCATGTGGACGAGCGCGGCGGTTTCGCCCGGCTCCACTGCCCCTATGAGTTCGCCGCCGCTGGCATCCCGTTCGAACCGGCGCAGACCAGCATCTCGACCAACCCCCGCGCCGGCACCCTGCGGGGGATGCACTTCCAGAAGGCGCCGCGCGCCGAGACCAAGCTGGTCCGCGCGGTCCGCGGCCGGGTGTTCGACGTGGCCGTCGACCTGCGACCCGACAGCCCCACGCACCGCCACTGGGTCGGGACCGAACTGTCGGCCGACAGCCTGCGGGGCCTGTTCATCCCCGAGGGGGTTGCACACGGCTTCATAACGCTCGAGCCCGACACCGACGTGCTCTACCAGATCGCGCCCGCCTACACGCCCGGCCACGCCGCCGGCGTGCGCTGGGACGACCCGGCGTTCGGCATCACCTGGCCGATGGCGCCTGCGTTGATGTCGGCGGCCGATGCGGCCTACCCTGACTACGATGCTTAGGATCGACCCCACCGCCCGTATCTCGCCGATGGCCGACATCGAGGAGTCGGTGCGCGGCACCCTGATCGAGATCGGGCCCCGGGTGATGATCGACAGCTTCGTCAAGATCAAGCCGACCGGCGGCTCCGGCGACGTGGTCATCGGCGCCGACAGCGCGATCAACTCCGGCACGGTGATCTACACCGGCAACGGCGTGCGCATCGGCCAGGGCGTGGCGATCGCCGCCAACTGCACGCTCGCCCCCACCAACCACGCCATCGCCGACCGCGACCGGATGATCAAGGACCAGGGCTTCCAGCCGTCCAGGGGCGGCATCGTCATCGAGGACGACTGCTGGCTGGGCTCGGGCGTGGTGCTGCTGGACGGCGCCATCCTGCGCAAGGGCTGCGTGATCGCCGCCGGCGCCGTGGTGCGCGGCGAGGTGCCCGCCTATGCGATCTATGGCGGCGTGCCGGCGCGCCGGATCGGCGAGCGCGGCGCATGAGCGTCACCGTCGTCGGCGCGCGGGGGTTCGTCGGGGGCCGTCTGGCGCAGCGGTTGGCGGCCGAGGGCGCCGCGCCCTGGACCCCGGCCAAGGGCGACCCGGACCTGCTGAAGCGCGACCTGGGCGTCGTCTACTACTGCGCCGGCCTGACCGCCGACTACGACCGCAGGCCCTTCGACACCGTCGAGGCCCACGCCAGCCTGGTCAGCGAGATCATCCGCGCCGGCCGGTTCGAGCGGCTGGTCTACTGTTCCTCCACCCGGCTCTACGACGGCCTGCCGCAGTCCGAGGTCGATGAGGCCACGCCGCTGGTGTTCGACCCCGCAGACCCGCGCCGGGTCTATGACCTCTCCAAGGCGCTGGGCGAGAACCTCGCCCTGGCCCGCGCCGGGGGACGCGGCGCGGTGGCGCGGCTGTCCAATGTCTATGACGGCGGCGACGGCGCGCCGGGGTTCCTGTCGGAGTGGCTGATCGCCGCCCGGACCTCGCGGGAACTGGTCCTCGCGTCGAGCCCGCATATCCGCCGCGACTACATCCATCTGGACGACGTGGTCAGCGCCCTGATCGCCATCGCCGGCGGCGCGGGGATCTACAATGTCGCCGCCGGTCGGCTCACCTCCAACGCCGAGATCGCCGCGGTCTTCGAGGCCGAGGGCTGGAGCGTACGCTTCACCGGGGAGGCTGATCCGCCGCCCCCGCCCAACGCCTCGGCTGTCCGGCTTGCAGGCCTGGGGGTCCGCGCGCGGCCGGTCGAGGATGTCGTCCGCGACTGTCTGAGGGGGCTCAAGGCTTGAAGCTGATCGACCATACCCGCGAGAGCCTCGTGGGCTATCTTACCGCCCAGTGTGCCGCGATCGTGCCGGACGGCCGCGAAGCCGCCTTCCGCGCGGCGGTGGACGCCCACCTGGATGAGGCGCTGGAGCGGATGCACGTCTGCATCAACGCCTGCGCCCCCTGGCGGCCCGACCAGTTCAACGTGCTGCAGTCCTCGCAGCACTGCATCCTGTTGTATTTCCTGAGCAACACGATCTACACGCGCTCGGGCGACACCGCCGCCGCCACCCGGCTGTTCCTGATGAACAAGGCGCTGAACGGGATCGACCTGTTCTACGAGATCGCCATGCCGCCGGTCTTCTACATCGGCCACAGCGTCGGCATCGTCCTGGCCAAGGCCACCTACGGCAACTTCCTGGTGCTCTACCAGAACTCCACCATCGGCCGGCACAAGGACCGGATCCCGGTGATCGGCGAGGGCGTGGTGGTCTATCCCAACTCCGCCATCATCGGCCGCTGCGAGGTGGGCGACGGCGCGGTGATCAGCCAGGGGACCAGCGTTCTCGACGCCAAGGTCGGCGCCGGCCAACTGGCCTACACCGGCGCGGACGGCCGACTTGCCTTCCGCAAGTCGCCGGCCGACATCCTGAGCGAATACTTCCGCCGCTAGTCGGCTTCCGGCCGCACCGACCTGTAGATCATGTCGTAGAAGCCCCTGGCGAAGGCCTCCGTCTGGCCGAGGGGCGAAGCTTCCAGGGTGGCGCGAAGCGTCTCGCGAAGCGAAAGCCGGCGTTGGAAATCGCCGGCCAGGCGCAGCGCGCAGGCTTCGTAGTCCGCGATGGAGGTCGTGCAGAGGTCACCGAGGCCCGCGTTGATCAGGATCGACCGGCTCAGCCGCTCGAACACCGCCTCGCCCGCGAGGCTGACGACCGGAACCCCCATCAGCAGCGACTCCACGGTCGTGGTTCCGCCGGTCAGCGGGAAGGTGTCGAGCGAGATGTCGATCTCCTCGTAGGCCGCCATGTGCCCGCCGCGGGTCACGTGCCAGTCGATGCGGTCGGCGCTGACGCCCTGGGCGGCGAAGGCGGACTCCACGTTGCGGCGGAAGACCCTGGAACCGGCCTCCGGTCGGATGAACGCGAAGTGCGCACCGGGCGTCGCGGCGGTGATTCGCGCCCACGCCGCCAGCAGATCGGCCGTGAACTTGTGGGGGTTGTTGGCCGTGCCGTAGGTCAGATGACCCTTGCGGCGCTCTGGCGGCTCGCCGGAAGGCTGCGGCGCCCGCGCCACCAGGGCCGGGCTCATGGCGATCCAGCTGCCCGACATGACCAGGGGCTGCTCGATCAGCAGGGCCGGGTCGGTGGGCGCGTTGTGCGTGTCGCAGATGTAGTGGTCGATGCTCGTCAGGCCCGACGAGTGGGGGTAGCCCAGCCAGCTCGCCTGAAGCGGGGCCGGACGGTAGGCCATGACCTCGAGCTTGTTCATGTAGGTCGAGCCGCCCAGCTCGATCAGCAGGTCCAGCTGGTCGTCGGCGATGCGCTGCGCCGCGTCCCGCGCCGCGATCTCCGGCCACAGGTAGAAGCGGTCCGCCAGCGCCTGGACCCGCGACTGCACGGCGTCCGCCGGGCCACGGTAGTAGGAATAGACAAAGACCTCGAAGCGGGACCGGTCGATGTGCTCCAGCAAAGGCAGGGCGAAGTAGCCGACGGGATGGTCGCGCAGATCTGACGACATGATCCCCAGCCGCACCCGACCGTCCGCCGCGCGGGGCGCTGGCCGGCGGATCGGGGCCCGGGCCGTGAGCGCCTCGGCGGCGCGGCCCCAGATCCGGTGCTGTTCCACCAGCTCGCGCACCCGGGCCGGCGTCGTCGCCTGGCCCATCTGGCGCAGCAGGGCGTTGTGCAGGCCACCTTCCGCCCAGCTTCGGCCCAGAGCCTCGAAGCTGCCCAGCGACTCAAGATCGGCAAACGCGCTCACCCGCACGAACACGTCGCGCAGCAGGGCCGTCTGTGCGGCATTGAGACCGGAGTGGGCGCGCACCCGCAGGGCAAGGGCGTGGGCCTCATCCAGACGCTCGCCCTCGTCGCCGCCCTGGCTGCGCTCCAGCGCCTGCAGCAGGACCATCATGTGGTCGAGTCGGTTGGGCTCCAGCTGGTCGGCCCGGCGCAGGTGGCCGATGGCCTCTTCCGTCGCGATCTCGGTAAGCAGGTTGCCCAGGTGGAAATGCACCCACGCCGCGGCGGGCAGGTGCGCCAGCATGTCCCGCAGGAAGGTCTCGGCCCGTTTCGTCTGGCCCGACACGCGCAGCATCAGCGCCTTGCCTTCCAGGAGCTTGCCGTTGCCGGGATTGGCCAGGAGGGCGTCGTTGAGGGCGCTCTCCACCTCGTCGAACCGTTTCAGGTGGTTCAGCGCGCCGATCAGGTCGAGCCAGGCCTCGGCGTAGTCGGCCTTCAGCGACACGGCCTCGCGGAAGCGGGCGACAGCCTCATCGGCCCGGCCCAGGCGCAGGAGCGCGCGGCCGACCAGCGTGCGCGGCATCGGGCCGTGGGGGTCGAGGTCCAGCAGCCGGGTGAACTGGGCCAGCGCGGCCTGACCGTCTGCCAGATCAAGCAGGACGTTGCCCCGGTTGACCATGCCGCCGGTGAAGCCGGGATCGAGGCGGACGGCCTCATCCAGGGCCGCCAGGGCTTCGCGGGGGCGGCGGAGCATGCGCAGGAACACGCCGCGAATGTTCCAGAGATCCCGCGCGCCGGGGTGGGCGGCGACGGCGCGGGCTGTCAGCCGCTCGCCCTCGCCGAACCGGTGCGCCTGATAGAGGTCGCGGGCCAAAGCCAGGCATGCCTCGGCGGGCGGCGCCGGCGACTCGATCAGGGCCCGGGCCTGGCGCGCCAGCGGATCGGAGGCGGCGGAAGCGTCGAGGTCGGTCATTCAGGGGTCCCGGGAGTCTGCCTGCGCTCGGGCGCGCGGCGGTCGTGACCATAGCGAGCCGGTGGCGACGCTGGCTAGATCGGCCTGAGGGGAACCCGGCGCGAAGCCGCAGCGAGGGACGGCAGGGGGCGCCCGAGATGAACGAGACGTGATCCGCGGCGGACTTCCCGAGGGTGGAGCCATCCGCTAGCCTCTGACACTCAGCCTTGCTCTCCTTGGCTGTGTCACATTGGCCGGGCGATGGATCTCAGGATTCCGTCGTCCGGCCGTTTGCGTTTCGGGCCGGTTCGCCCCCCTGACCGCGCGGAGAGCGCAGCCATCCGAACATCGTCGTGCCGCGCGGCCGCGCGGCCGCGCGGCAGACCGTCATCACGGGCCCGAAGCCCGCCGTGCAGCGCGCAAAAGAAAAGGGCCGCCCCAGAGGGGCGGCCCAATCCGTGGTTCGTCGAAGCTGTGAGGCTTAGACGATGTTGTCGAAGGCCACGTCGGCGAGCGTGCGGCCAACCAGGACCACCGCGTCGACCGTGGTGTTCGTGGCGTTGTCCGAGAAGACCACGACGCCGTCCGACAGCTGGACCGCGTAGTAGTCGATCGAAGTGTTGGCGGTGAAGAAGGCGTTCGCCGCGGCCAGGGCCGTGGTGAAGTCCGTCGCCGTGCCGGCTTCGATGTAGTTGTTGACGGTACCCGCCGTGGCGAAGTCCAGGGTGTCGAGAACCGCACCGGAGGTGCCGCCCTGCCAGTCCAGGACCCGGTCGATGGCGCCAGCCGTGAAGCCGGAGTCACCCGCCGTGAACTGGAACACGTCGTTCCCGTTACCGCCGCTGAGGAAGTCGATCAGCGTGCCACCGTCGATGGTGTCGTTGCCGTCGCCACCCTGGATGGTGTCGGAGACGGTGTCGTCGCCACCGGCCAGGCTGTCGTTGCCGCCACCGCCATCGATGTTGTTGGCGCCGGTGCCACCGAGGATGCTGTCGTTGCCCTCACCGCCAGTGATCTGGTCGTTACCAGTGCCGCCGTCGATGGAGTCGTTACCCGCACCGCCGCTGATGATATCAGCACCACCGTTGGTACCCGCAGCGGTCGTGTCGGTGCCGCCAACGACGGTGTCGTTGCCGTCGCCGAGCGTGATGACATCGTTAAACGAACCACCGACCAAGGAGTCGTTGCCGGCCCCGGTATCGATGGTGTCGCCGCCAGAAGCCGACGTACCGCTGTCAGCACCGCCCGCATACATGTCGACAGTATCGTTCCCGTCGCCACCCGTCACGTTGTCGTTGCCGGCACCACCGATGACGCTGTCATTGCCAGCGCCACCGCTGATGACGTCGTTGCCGCCGCCAGCAGTCAGAGTGTCGTTGCCGTCTTCACCAATGAGCTGATCGGCCGTGACAGAGCCAACGATACTGTCGTTGCCCAGGTTGCCGTTCAGCAGGTCGAAGCCCGCGCCGCCAGCGGCGGTCGAGGTGATGGTGTCGTTGCCCTGGCCGCCAAGGATGTTGTCCTTGCCGATGTTGGACGACGTCAGCGCGTCATCGCCGGCGTTGCCCTGGATCGAACCAACGGCCGAACCCACGGTGCCGGTGCCGGAAGTGACGGTGTCGTCGCCGTCGCCGCCCGCGATGTTGGTCGAAGCCGCGCCGGTGGTGATGTTGTCGTTGCCAATGCCGCCATCGATCGAGACCAGGCCGGTTTCACCGGTGGTCGAAGTGATCGTGTCCGCGCCGCCTTCGCCGAGGATGGTGTCGTTGCCGGCAGCGCCCGCGATGGTGTCGTCGCCGAGGTTGCCATTCAGGAAGTCAGCGCCGGCGGCACCGGTGACCGAGTCATTGCCCTGGCCGCCGAGGATGGTGGCCGCGGTGCTGCCCGTGGACGACAGGACGTCGGTGCCGAGGTTGCCCTGCACGAAGTTCGTGCCCGAGCCGGCGTCGATGGTGTCGTTGCCCTGACCGCCGTAAGCGGTGTCGTTGCCCGTGCCGGCCGCGATCGTGTCGTCGCCCTGGTTGCCTTGAACCAGGTCAGCGCCAGCGCCCGTCAGCAGGGTGTCGTTGCCGTCACCGCCGTACATGGCGTCGTTCGAGCCGGAATCGCCGGCCGGCTGAGCGGCCGAGTCGAGTGACTGAGCGGTCGCGTCACCGATGAACAGCAGGCTGCCGTCGGTGAAGATCGGGAGCTTGGTCGACACGGCCGGCGCGAAAGTCGCCGACTTGCCGGTCAGGCCCGAAATGATGGTGACGGTGGCCGTCGAGGTGGCCGTCGCCGCGTTGAAGCGAACCGTGGTCTTGTTCGCGGTTTCACCGCTCTGACCGAAAATGAGCGTGTCATTCCCGGTAAAGCCGGCCGCTTGCGCGTCCGTGATGGTTTCGAAGTTATAAATCGCCATTAAATTCTCTCCAGTCGTGTGTCACACGGACCCCTGGAACGCTTGACCCCCATCCCCGATGGAGCAGTCCCAGCGGTCCATTACCCCAAGCGCCATAGCATGGCTGCGGCGTAGGTTAGACGAGCCCAATGGGAGACGTACCGGAACCCCGCCAACGACGCAACCTGAAAAAGCCCCCCGGGGCGAACCGCCCCCGGGTGTGGCACAGGCGCCGCTACTGCTCGCGGAATGCGTCTTCGAGCGTGTCGGTAATCGGCGAAATCAGGTAGCTGAGGACCGAACGCTTGCCACCGATGACGGTGACCGTCGCGGGCATGCCCGGGGTCATCTGGACCCCCTTCTTCAGCTTCTTGAGCTCGCTCGGATCGATTCGGAGATCGACCCGGTAGAAGGAGGCGCCGCTCTTCTCGTTGGTCATCCGGTCAGCCGAAACCACCGAGACCGTTGCGTCCAGCGCCTCGTTGAAACGCTGGTTCAGACCGGTCAGGCGGATCTTGGCCGGCATGCCGGCGTGAACCTCGTCGACGTCCTCCGGCTTGATCATCGCCGTGACCGTGAGCGGCACGCCGACGGGCACCACGTCCATCATCGTCTCGCCGGCGCCGACGATGCCGCCGACAGTGAACTGCGTCAGGTTGAAGATGTGGCCGTTGACGGGCGAGCGGACGATGGTCGCCTCGAGCGTCTGGCGGGCCGAGGTGAGCCGCGGGATGATGTCGGCCAGACGGGTCTGCGCATCGCGCAGGCCCTCGGCGGACTGGCTCTGGCGCTCGTTGCGGAGCTGGGAAAGCTGCATCCGCGTCTCGCCCATCTGCTGGCGAAGGCGCGCGACCTCGGAGAGCAGCTGGCCCTTGCGGCCGCCAAGCTCGGCCATGCTGCGCTCATAGCGGAGAATCAGCGTCTTGGGCGCGAAGCCCTGCTCGTTGAGCTTGCGGTATCCGTCGAGCTCCTCCTGGGTCAGCCGCTGCTGCTCGGAGATCGACTCCAGCTGCGCCTGCTGGCCCTGGACCTGGGTCTGGATCTGCTCGACCCGCTGGCCCAGCACGGCGGCCTGGCTCTGGAAGAGCTGCTGGCGCGTCATGAACAGGAACTGCTGGTCGCGGACCAGCTGGGCCACGCCCGGCTGGGCGATGCGCGACATGATGTCGGCCGGGAACTCCAGCGTCGGCTTGCCCGTCGCCTCGGCCATGAAGCGCGAGCTCTGGGTCATCAGGGTGTCGTACTGATTCTGCAGCACATCGACCGCGGCGCGGGCCTCGACGTCGTTGAACAGCAGCAGCGGCTGGCCGGCGCGGACCTGCTGGCCCTCGCTGACGAGGATCTGCTTCACGGTGCCGGTTTCACGGTGGCGCAGGGTCTTGCGCATGGTGTCGGCGCGCACTTCGCCGATGGCGGTGATGCCGGTGGCCAGCTTGTCGGCCGACGCCCAGATCCCCAGGCCGAACACGAACACCCCGATCACGACCGCGCCGACGATCATCGGCCTGCGCAGGCGGCTCTGCAGCTCCGGAGCCATCGGCCCCTGATCGTCCCCGCCGAAGGTGGGAACCACATAGCCCTCACGGACGGCGTCATGCTTGCCGGGCTTGAAGTCCAGTTTCATCAGCCGGCCTCCACCGCGCGCACTTCGGCCTGGGCCGGCTTGACCAGTCGCGCCATGACCTGGTCGCGCGGGCCGAACAGCTCGACGCGACCGTCACGCAGAACCAGCATCTTGTCGGCCGCGCGGAACACGCCGGGCTTGTGCGAGATGATCACCACCGTCGCGCCGTTCGCCTTCATGGCGTCGATGGCCCGCATCAGGGCTTCCTCGCCCTCGGCGTCCAGGGCCGCGTTGGGCTCGTCCAGCACCACGAAGGCCGGTTTGCCCAGCATAGCGCGGGCAAGGCCCACGCGCTGGCGCTGGCCGGCGGACAGCACCGTGCCGCCCTCGCCAACCTCGGTGTCATAGCCCTTGGGCATCCGCAGGATCAGGTCGTGCACCCCGGCCAGCTGGGCGGCCTCGATGACTTCCTCGTCCGAGACGCCTTCGCGGAAGCGGGCGATGTTGTTGCGCACCGTGCCGGCGAACAGTTCGGTGTCCTGCGGCAGGTAGCCGACGTAGCGGCCAAAGTCGGCGCGGTCCCAGGTGAACACGTCGGCGCCGTCCAGGCGGACCACGCCCTGCAGCGGCTTCCAGATGCCGACCAGCAGGCGGGCCAGCGTCGACTTGCCCGCGCCGGACGGACCGATCACGCCGAGCACTTCGTTGGGCTCGAGGGCGAAATTGACGTTGGCCAGCACCAGCCGCTGCATCCCGGGGGGCGCGAAGTTGACGCCCTCGGCCGACAGCTTGCCCAGCGGGCGCGGCAGGGCGGTGGCGGCCGCGGGGGCCTCGGCCTTGGACAGCAGCCCGTTCAGGCGCCCGTAGGCCCGGACCATGTTGTTCAGCGGATCCCAGGAACCCACGATCTTTTCGATCGGCTGCAGGGCGCGGCTGGCCAGGATCATGTTGGCGAACAGCAGGCCCGAGTGGATCTTGCCCTCGATGATGAGGTAGGCGCCGATGGCCACGATCAGCACCTGCATGCCCATGCGGACCGCCTTGATGATGTCGTTGTACATGTTCGACGCTTCGGCCGCGGCGGCGCCGCGCTCGATGGTGATGGCGCGGTACTTCGACCAGGCCTGCCCCAGGGTCGGCAGCATGCCCATGGCGCGGACGACCTCGCCGTTGCGCAGGGCCGCGTCGGTGAAGCCATAGCTCTTCAGGGCCGCGTCGTTGGCGTCACGCAGGGCGGCCTGCGTCGCCCGCGCCTGGGCGATGGCGAGGCCCAGGAGAATCAGGGCGCCCACCAGGGTCACGACGCCGACCAGGGGGTCGATGACGAACAGGGCGCCCAGGAACACCGGGATCCAGGGCACGTCGAAGAAGGCCGCGGCGGCGATGCCGGTCAGCGACTGGCGGAACTGGTCGAGGTCGCGCAGCGCCTGGGCCCGCGCGCCCGGCTCACCGCGGACGGCGGCGTCGAACAGGCTGGTGAAGACCCGGCCCGAGACACGCTGGTCCAGGGCGACGCCGTAGTTGATCAGGATGCGGGCGCGAACGTCGTCGATGACGCTGGAGATCGCGAAGACGAACAGGGTGATGACCGTCAGGCTGATCAGCGTCGCCAGGCTCTGGCTCGACATCACCCGGCCGTAGATCTGGAACGTGTAGAGCGGCAGGGCCAGATAGAGCAGGTTCGAGACCAGGCTGAAGCCGAACGCCACGGTGGCGGGCTTGTAGCCATCACGCAGCGCGCGGCCGAGAACGTTGTCCGGCAGGTCCGAAAGGAACGTCAGAAATTTCATTTCGCCCAAGCCGTCCCTGCAGACCGTAGCGTCTGATACACCATACTTTGCCGAAAAGGGTGAACGCGCGCCACGGGAGGCGCTTCCCGCCCCCGAACCGCGAACGGCCGGGGTAGATGCGCGGGCGTCCCGGCCTTGTCAATGTTGCGACTCAACCACCGATTCCCCGTGCTAGGAACGCGTGAACGAACGCCATTCGCACCCGGGAGACCCATGCCGAAGATCGCGATTGTCGGCAGCTGCATTACCCGCGACCTGTGGCCAATCCGTGGCGGAGGGGCCGAGCATCTGCTGTATGTGTCCAGGACCAGCCTCCCAAGCCTGTTCGCGCCGTCTGTCGCCGGATTCCGCCCCGGGCGCGGCCTGCCGGGCGATCTGCACCAGCATGAGCACAACGCCCTGCTGGCTGACCTCCAGAAGACCGCCCTGTCCCGGCTCGTGGCCTTCCAGCCGACCCATCTGATCTTCGATTTCATCGACGAACGTTTCGACCTGGTTTCGACGCGCGAAGGTCTGGCCACCTACAGCGCCGAGCTGGCCCGCAGCGGCTACCTCGCCAAGGGGGCGTTCCGCGGCCTGCGGGAAGTGCCGCGACTGTCGGCCGCATGCGACCGGCTGTGGACGGAGGCGGCCGGCGCCTTCGCCGCCCTGGTCCGCGGCACCGAGCTGCGGCGGGCGGTCCCGATCCTGCATTCGGCGCGCTGGGCAAGCCTGCAGCGGCTGGCCGGCGGAGACCTGGCGCCGATTCGCGACGTCGAGATCATCAGCGGCCGGTCCGCCGACATCGAGGCCTACAACCGGCTCCTGGAGCGTCAGGAATCGGCGTTCCTGAAGCTGATGCCGCCGATGCATGTCATCGAGGCCGACGCCTTCCGCCTGGCCGACCCGGCCCACCGCTGGGGGCTGAGCCCGTTCCACTACGTGCCGGAATACTACGACGAGATCCGCCGGCGTCTGGGCGAGGTGGGGCTGGCGGACGCGTTCAGCGACCCGCGCGTCGCGCCCAGTGTTCCAGCGGCGTGACACCGGCGCGAACCAGGTCGGGCCGGGCAGCGATATAGGCGGCGGTCGGGAACCCTGCCCGCGCCTCGCTGGTCTCCCAGGCCCCGCCCTGCAGGTAGTCCACCAGCGGATTCAGCCCCGGCGGCCGGGCCGCGCCCCTCTGCGCGACGTAGTGGTCCAGGTCGAACCAGGGCCCGGGGCTGCGCCCCTCGAAGCCGCCCAGGGTCGCGAAGTGGACCAGTGGCGGAGTCCCCGTCTCCGTCACGTCCGGCCAGCGTTCCAGGTACCAGGCGGTGTCGAACAGCGGATGCGGCGACAGTCCACGCCGCCAGCCCGCGCCCAGATAGTGGATCAGCGCCGGGGTCCCGGCGGCGTCGGGCGCCTGCTCGATATACCAGGCCGGGTCGAACAGCGGATGCGGGCTGAGCCCCAGCCGCCCGCCCTCGCGCAGGTAGTGCGCCGCCGGCTCCTCGCCGGGGGCCAGCGACGGCCCCTGCGCCAGGTAGTGGGCCAGGTCGAACAGGGGGTGCGGGTTGCGCCCGTCGGCAGCGCCCTTTCGCAGGTAGTGCTCCAGGCCCGACAGGCTGGTCGCGGCCAGCTCGACGTCGTTCTGCAGCCGGTACCAGGCCTCGTCGAACAGCGGGCCAGGCGAGCGGCCTTCGCGGGCGCCGGTGGTCAGGTAGTGGGTCAGCGGGTCCAGCCGGCGCTGCGCCACGTCGGGATTGGCCGCCAGGTACCAGGCCGGATCGGCCAGGCGCTCCAGAGCGTCCCTGCCGCCGCTGCGGGCGAAGACCAGCGCCCGGCCGGGCGGCCCGAGCCGCGCCAGGATGCGGTCGGCCAGCTGGCTGATCCGGTTGTGGCGGCGCAGACGGCCAGGATGGGCCTGGCCGTAGGCCGCGACGGCGGCGGCCCGCAGGCGGGCCTCCAGCTGTGCGCGCTGGGTCAGCGACTCATGCAGCGCCACCGTCAGTTCCGTGCGGGTCAGCGCCTCGCGCACCTCGGCCTGATGCGCCAGCCGGTGGGCGCCCACGGCGTCGCGTTTCAGGCCGCCGACGCGGGCGGCGACGGCGCGGGCCTTGTCCAGCAGGGTCGGGGCGGGATCGGCGCTCATCGGCCACCCTCGGCTACGAGCCATTCCTGATAGCTGCCAGGGCCGGAGGCGAAGGGATCGGGGAACGCCTGCTGCAGGTCGCCGCGCTCGCGGTAGAGCACCCGGTCGGCCTTCGGAATCGGCGCGCCATCCCCATAGGTCCCGTAGGCCCACCAGCGCTCTGGAATCGCAGGATCGGTCGCCGCGGTCACCTCGCGCTTGTACCAGCTCCAGATCTCGTAGACCGGGAAGTTGCGGCCCGCATAACGGCGGGTCATGGAATCCCCCACGGCGCCCAGCTTGGTGAAGTGCCAGAAGCGCAGCGGCACGCCGTTGACGGTGATCCGCCCGTCCTTCTCCACGGTGATCTTGCGGGTCGAGAGGTTCCAGCTGGCGACGTTGTAGCCGGGATCGCGGACGATCTTCAGCCTGTCAAACAGGGCCGGCACGTGGTCGCACCAGCGCTGGTCCACGAACAGGCCGTTGGGCATGTCGTCGTAGCAGTACGAGAGCAGCCGGTCGTTCCACCACTTCGCGAACCGGGCGCCCTCCCCTGTCGTGCGGATCGCCACGAAGCCAAGGTTGAAGATGCCCGTGCGCGAGGCCGACAGGTCATTGTCGAGGATCGCCGCGTGGTCCTCGTTGGGATCGACCAGATGCGGCGTCAGCAGGATGTCGTGGTCCTCGAGCCAGGCTTCCAGCGGCGCCAGGCTGCCGAGGGCCGCGGTGTCGGGATCCATGTAGATCACCGCGTCGAAGCCCCAGCCGCAGGCCTGGTGGAGGAAGGGCCCCTTCACCGCCGTGCAGACCTCGACCACGTCGTGCTTGAACAGCCAGCTCTGGAAGTTCGGGATGTTCAGGTCGCTGGCCCAGACCAGGCGGTCGAAGGGCTCCTGCGCCGGGTCGAAGTCGAACCCCTCCGGCGGCCTGTCGGTGATCAGGGCCGCCAGCTCCCAGTCCGGGTGGTGCTGGCGCAGCGTCTTGAACAACACCCGCGCCCGGTTGAGATACGAGAAGGTGAAGCTGGTATAGCAGAGTGTTTTCATGAGGTTGGCGTCTTCGCCAGGTCGAGGGTGAGCGCGCTGTAGATGAGGTCATAAAGCATGGGACGCCGCCGCGCGCGGGCAAGTTGCAGGATCGTCCCGCTCTCGAAGGCTGCGGCCAGGGCGGCCTCGTCCGGCAGGACCTGGCCATGGCCGGTTTCGGCGACGAAGGCGGCGACATTGCCGCTGTCCGGGCCGGTGATCACCGCGCAGCCGGCGGCCACCGCCTCGTAGGCCACGAACGAGAAGGTCTCGCGGCAGAGCGGCCAGACGAGCACCGCATCGACCTCGGCCGCCAGCAGGGCGTCCTGCATGGCCCGCGGCGCCGCGGGGCCGCCGGAAACCTGTTCGAACCGGAACGGCATGGCGGGATCGCGCCGCGCGCCCAGGTGGATGAACTCATAGCGCGGATCGTTCCCGAACCGCGCCGCCAGCGCCCGGAAGGCGGGCCAGCCCTTGTGGGCCACCGGCAGACCCGCATAGCCGATCCGGAAGGCTCGCTTGAGGGATGGGACCGGCGCGGGCCCCCTCAGCGCCAGCAGGGCGTGTGGCAGGACGGCGGTGGCCGCCGCCGGCAGGTCGGTGCTGCGGCGCCACAGGTCCAGGGTCACCTGCGAGGGCGCCGCGACGGTGAGGCTGAGGCGCTCGAACAGACGGGCGTGGCCGCGCAGGTGGCGCGCGCGCCAGGGACCATAGATGCAGACCCCGCAGGCCGGGCTGCCCGGCGGCGGCGCGGCGCAGTCCTCGACCTCGTTGCGCAGCAGGTGAAAGCCCGCGCAGAGGCTGGCGAAGTCGTGCAGCCAGAAGACGCCCTCGCGCAGGCCCGCGGCCGCGAGGATGTCGGCGACCTCGTCGGGTTCATGGCCCAGCAGGCTGTGGATCGCGAAGCTGCGCCCGGAGGCGTCACCGTCGGCGGCCGCGGTCAGCACCCTGACGATGGCGGCCGGCTCGAAGGCGCCCAGCGCCCGGCCATTCCAGACCACGCCCAGGGCTTCGGGCTCGTCGGCGGTGCGCACGACAGTCCAGTGGCGGGCGCAGTAGAGGTGCAGGTGGTCCCGCCCCAGCTGCGCCAGCCTGGCCGCCTCGCGCTGGATCGTCAGTTGCAGCCCGCCCAGGTTGGCGGTGAAGTCGTCATGGCTGAACGTGACGTGCAACCCGGCCAGGGCGCCGCGCGACTGGGTCAGGGCCGCCCCAAGGTCGGCCTCCGCGCCCACGACCACCTCGGCCGAGCGGATCCGCGCCAGCCGGTCGTCGACGGTCTCCAGATGCTCGATCACCTCGAACCGGAACCCGAGCGGCGATTCGGGCGGCGCGGCCTTCGGTCGCCCGTGGGTGAGAAAATGGACGAACGGATTGACGTTCGCGGCCGCCACTTCCGGAAAGGCCTCGAGGTAGCGGGTGACCGAGAAGTCCGGGCCGGGATCGCGGCCTTCGCGCCAGCCGAATTCCAGGAAGTGCTCCAGCGGATCGCAGCCCACCTCGGCCACGTCGGGATAGGTGCGCAGGTACCAGGACCTATCGAAGGCCCGCGCGGCGATCGCGGCGTCGGACCCGCGCGGCGGACGCCGGGAGGCCAGGCCCATCCGGGCGGCGGCGGCGGCCAGGAGGTTTCTCATGCGACGAGGTCGCCGGTCATGCCGCTGTAGGCCAGGTCGTAACGCCGGGCGGCGCGGCGGGCCCGGCCGAGGGCCAGGATCTGTCCGCTGGCGAACGCGGCGGTGAGCGCCTCGGCGTCCGGCAGCACCCGACCCCGCCCGCGGCCGGCCGCGAAGGCCGCCACATTGCCGCTGTCAGGTCCCGTGATCACCATCGCGCCTCCGGCCGCGGCCTCGTAGGCCGTGAACGAGAAGGTCTCGCGGCAGAGCGGCCAGATCAGGGCGGCGTCGATTTCAAGCGCCTCGACGGTGTCCTGCATGGCCTTGGGCTGCTCGGCGGTGACGGTGACCGGGTGGAACGCCGCGCGGGCGGAGGGATCGGGCCGGCCGCCCAGGTGCAGGAACTCGTAGCGCGGGTCGTCGGCGAAGGCGCGGGCGAGGTCGCGGAAGATCGGCCACCCCTTCAGCGGCGCGGGCATGCCCAGGAAGGCGACGCGCAGCGGTCGGTCGGCGGGAACCTTCGGGGTCGCTCCCCGCGACACCAGCCGGGCGTGCGGCAGAACCACGGTGGCCCGGGCCGGGAGGTCGGTGCGGGCCTGCCAGAACATCAGGGTCGTCTCGGAGGGCGCCACAACCGTCAGCGCCAGGCGCTCGAACAGACGGCGGTGGGCGTCCAGATGCCGGGCCCGGAAGCCGCCGTAGACACAGACCCCGCAGGCCGGGCTTTCCGGCGGAGGGCCGCCGCAGTCGACCACGTCGTTGCGCTGGAGATGGAAGCCCGCGCAGAGGCTGGCGAAGTCGTGCAGCCAGAAGAAGCCGGCCCTGAGGCCGAGTGCTTCCACGATGCCCGCGGTGGCGTCGGCGTCGTGGCCGAGCAGGCTGTGCACCGCGAAGCTGCGCCGACCGCCCGGCGCCAGGCCCGAGAGCGCCGTCCGTACGGCCTCGGGTTCGAACACGCCCAGCCGGCGCCCGTTCAGCAGCACACCCAGCGGCCCCGGCTCGCCCGGAGCCCTGACCGTCGGCCAGTGGGCGGCGGGATAGAGATGCAGGTGATCCCGGCCCAGCTCGGCGAACCTCGAGCCCTCCCGGCGCACGCACATCTGCAGCCCGCCGGAATTCTCGGCGACGTTGTCGTGGCTGAAGGTGAGATGCATGTCGGGCCGCATCGCCTCCAGACCCCTCGCCAGCACCTCGGCGGGCGCCACGGCCAGCGTCGCGGAGGCCGCCACGGCCGCGGCGATCCGGTCGTCGAGCGGCCGCAGCCGCGCGATGACGTCGAACTCGTATCCCAGGTCATGGCGCGCCGCGCGCCCCTCGGCCCGGCCGGCGACCACATAGTGCGCGAATGGATTGAGCCCGGAGGCCGCCACGTCCGGATTGGCGTCCAGATAGTCGCGCACCGAGAATTCGGTGCTGGGGTCACGACCCTCCAGCCAGCCGGTGATCAGGAAGTGCTCCAGCGGATCCATGCCGGACGCCGCCACGTCGGGGTTCACAGCCAGGTAGAACGCCGCATCGAAGTGTCGGGCGACGGCGGCGTCCGATTCGGCCCGGGTCAGGCCGACGGGCAGGACCGGCGTGGCGGCGTGGGCCATCCGCGCCCCGGGCGACGGGGCCGCGCCGAAGGCCGTGTGGCTCCAGGCCTGGGGCGACCAGTCGATGGCGGCGTACCAGGCGCGGGCATGGTCGGAGGGGAGCACGTCGCGGCCTTCATGCCGGCCCCGGGTCAGATAGTGGAAGAACGGATCGACCTTCAGCCGCTTCACGTCCGGATAGGCGGTCAGGTAGGCGTGCGACGAGAACCACGGCGCCGGATCGCGGCCCTCGCGCCAGCCCTGCATCCGGTAGTGCCACAGGGGGCCCATGTCGGGCGGCAGATCGGTGTGGATCGCCCGGTAGAAGGCCGGATCGAAGGCGGCTGAGATCACCCTGTGAACGTCGTCGGCGGACGGGCGGGGCTCGGCTCGGGCCGGGGCGGCCATGGGGATGCGGTTCCTGCGCGGGCGGCGGGGGTGGTGTGCAACAGATGCCCGATGCGATCAACCGCTTGCGGCGGCTGGCGGCGGACCGTACCACCCGGAGCACGATGAGCCGCGCGCCCGCCTCCAGGTCCCCGACGAAAGCCGCCGCAAGGCCGGCGGGACCGGCCGCGCGCACCGCCTATCTGGTGCTGGGCATGCACCGTTCGGGAACCTCGGCGGTCACCCAGCTGCTGGCGCTGGCCGGGGCTTCGCTTCCGGCCAACGTCATGCCCGGCGACGAGCACAACGAGAAGGGCTACTTCGAGCCCTGGAAGATCGCGATCTTCAACGACGAGCGGCTGCGCGCCGGCGGCTCGGCCTGGGACGACATCTTCGCCTTTCCCTATCGCGCCCTGCCCGACGCCCTGGAGCAGGACTGGCTGAACCGGGCGGGCCGGCTGTTCGATTCGGAATTCCGGCGCACCACCTTCCCGCTGATGAAGGACCCGCGCGCGACGGTGCTGCTGCCCATGTGGCGCGCCGTGCTGGAGACCCGGAACATCGGCGTCCGCTGCGTGATTCCCGTCCGCCATCCCCTCGCCGTGGCCGGATCCCTGGGCCGGCGCGATGGATTCGCCGCCGAGAAATCGGTGCTGGTCTGGAGCGCCTACATGCTGGCGGCCGAGGCCTACACCCGCGATCTGCCCCGCGCTTTCACCGCCTATGACGCCCTGCTCTCGGACTGGCGCAGCGAGGCCCGGCGGATCGAGGCCGCCCACGGCGCGCCCCTGCCGAAGCTGACCGAAGCCGCGGGCCGGAAGATCGACCAGTTCCTGACCCCGGACCTGCGCCACAACGCCAGCGAGGGTGGCCTGGCCGCCCTGGGCTGGGCCGGACAGATCGCCCAGGACGTACTGGGCTGGTTCGAGGAAAAGGCCGCCGGCGGCGACCCCGACCGCGCCGCCCTCGACAGGGCCGCCGCCGAACTGGAGCGCCGAAACCGCGAGTTCGGCGTGCTGGTCTCGCCTGCCGCCCGCGACCTGGCCTCAGCCCGCGCCGAGCTGCTCGACACCCGTCAGAAGCTCGAGGGCGCCCAGGCGTTCCAGGCGGAACTGCGGGCCGAGGTGGAACGACTGGAAGTCGGCTGGCGCGCCGACCAGGCCCAGCTGCTGGCGGCCCTGACCCTGATCGACCAGGTCGACGGCCAGCTCAACGCCGCGCTGGCGGACGACTAGCGCCGCCGCAGCCGGGGATCGATCGCCAGGTAGAGCGCCCCTGTCACGGCCGCGACGTCCAGGATGTAGAGATAGCGGTAATCGCAGGCGATCGAGATCACCAGGAAGCTGGCGGCGAACCCCAGAGCCCCGGCCATCAGGCCCGCGATCATCAGGTCGGCCGGGTCGCGCCGGACCATCAGCAGCACGAACACCACCAGGGCGATCCCCGCGAAGGCCACGTGCGACAGCGCGGGCGTGTCGAAGAACCAGGTCGCGTAGTTGTAGATCCGCTGGTCGTGCGCGTCGGCGCGGGCGGGAATGCGCAGGTCGGCCAGGGCCTTGGCCGGCCCCATGATCCCCACATGCACCGGCAGGCAGCGCTCGATGGCCGGCGTCGCGAAGACCTGCCGGAAGGCCTGCAGGCGGACCTTGACGTAGAGGTCGGGCTGGCCGGTCACCAGGTCGAGCCACTCGGCCTGGACAACCTCGCGCGATACCTCCGGCAGGTGGGCCTCCAGCCAGGGATCGGCGGTCATCACGTCGACGCGCTCGGGCGAGTAGAGCCGCTTTGCGTTGTCGCGGATGTAGGCGCCGACGGCCGGTGAGGCGCGGTCGATGAGCGGCGTCGGGCGGCCCGGCTCCAGCGCCGCCGCTGCGGCCAGGTCATAGCTCTGCAACAGCCGGACCCCGCGTCCGCCCGCGTCGTCCGGTGCGCCGATCCCCTGCGGCCGGGCGACCGCGCTGAGCACCAGGGTGAGGGCCGCCACCGCGACCAGCCAGCCAAGCGCAAGGCGCCCGCTGCGGCCCCAGCCGCCGCCGGAGCGCGCCCACGCCAGCGCTATGGCCGCCGGCGCGGCCAGGATCAGTCCGTTCTGTCTGAGCAGCCCGGCCACAGCGAACAGCAGCGCGGCGATCACAAGACTGATCCAGGGCGTGCCGCGGGCCGGGGCGCGGACGCCCAACGCCAGCACCACGAATCCCGCGAGTGTCGCCACCGCGAACAGTACGTCCTTCCAGACGATGCCGGGGTAGATCATCGCCTGCGGCAGGGCCACGGCGCCCAGGGCCAGCACCGGCCCGAGCCATGTGACGCGCGGCCGGAGCGACGGCAGGGCGAACCAGCTTCCGAACAGCAGCACCCCGCTCAGGACGACCACGAGGGATCCACCGGGCTGGATGCGGTCGAGCACCCCCAGCAGCCAGCCGAAGATCGCCGGGTTCCAGGTCTCGCGCAGGCCGAACCGGCCTTCGTGCAGCGCCAGCACTGAGTCGACCGACATGTGGCCGGGCAGGTTGAGCTGCACCATGCCCACGAGGGCGGCGAGCAGGATCAGCCGCAGGGTCCAGCGCGGGACGAAGCCGGCAGACGTCATGCCGGGTCTTCCTCGGCCTCGAGGTCCCGCAGCACCGCGAGATAGGGGTGGATCGGCCGGCTGGGCACGTTCAGCACGTCGAAGTTCATCGCCTGCAGCAGGAACTGGGCGCCCAGGATCACCGGCAGCGCCGCCAGCATGACCACGCCGGCCGAGGCGGCCTGGCCGGGAATCCGGTTGGCCAGGTAGCTTAGCGCGTAGGCGACCCCGAACAGCGAGAAGAACAGCCCGAAGACGAACTCCAGGCTGGCGGCGTTGAAGTCGCGCACGAAATACTGGCCGATCACCCGCTGGGCGAAGTTTCGGGCATGCTTCAGGGCGAACGGACCGACGATCTGGCCGATCCGCAGGTTTGAGACCTCGTCGGCGTAGCGGGCCGGCATCGGCACGTCGCGCACCACCGCCCGCAGGGTGCCCAGGTGGTAGAGCAGATCGGTCTCGAAGAAGAACCGGCGCGAGACCCGCTTCTCCATGACCAGCCGGGCCACGTTGCCCTCGATCGCGGTGAAGCCGTTCGTCGGGTCAAAGATATTCCAGTAGCCGGTCGACAGCTTGGCCAGGAAGCTCAGCATGGCGTTTCCCAGCACCCGCACGGTCGGCATGGTGGTGAGGTGGCTGATCGAGGTGAAGCGGTT
This sequence comes from Pseudomonadota bacterium, assembly GCA_963205005.1. Lineage (GTDB taxonomy): Bacteria > Pseudomonadota > Alphaproteobacteria > Caulobacterales > Caulobacteraceae > Phenylobacterium. Next base: position 10,811 of record CAUJHW010000026.1, on the reverse strand, counting down.
GCCCTTGGCGTAGTCGGCTTCGCCCAGAAGAATCGGGGCCACCAGCTGGGCCGCGTAGGCCAGGTCCATCTGGTCGTCGCCATCGACCTTCACCAGCACCCGGGCGCCCAGTCGGACGGCTTCGGCATAGCCGGCCAGGGTGGCGCCGCCGACGCCCTGGTTCTTCGCCAGGCGAATCACCTTGACCCGGGGATCGTTCGCCTCGGCCTCGATGAAATCGCCCGAGTTTTCCGGGCAGGCGTCGTCGACGCAGACGATGCCCTCGATCCAGGCCGGCGCCTTGCGGATCACCCGCAGGATATGGCCCCGGACCCGATAGCACGGCACGACCAGCCACACGCCGGAGCCCTCGAGACTCAGGGCCTGGACGGCGCGCGCGGACGCCGGCGCGCGGGCGCTGCGTTCGGCCGGGATCAGGGTCGGGGTTCTGGCCACCACAGCCGGCTTACATGCAACCCCCGGGCGGCGCCAAGCCCGCGTCCTTGCGCGGCCGTACCCCGCCTGATACCTCCGCGCTTCTTTCCGGAGAGCCCATGGACTCGGCCACCCACATGCTGCGGACCGGACAGCGCGGGACGCTGTTCCAGTTGCAGATGGCGGCGCGGGACCTGCGCAACTCGTTCGGGCGGATCGGCCTGGCCTGGTCGCTGGCCTGGCACGACGTCGCCTCGCGCTACCGCGGCTCGATCCTCGGCCCCTTCTGGATCACCCTTTCCATGGGCCTGATGACCCTGGGCATCGGGTTCCTCTATGCCAACCTGTTCAACATCGAGCTGCACATCTTCCTGCCCTACGTGGCGCTGGGGATCGTGTTCTTCGCGGTGATGACCGGCACCATCAACGAGGGCTGCGACACCTTCGTCCAGGCCGCCGGGATGCTGTCCCAGACCAGCCTGCCGATGTTCACGTTCCTGTGGCGGACAGTGTTCCGCAACCTGATCAACCTGGGCCACCACCTGGTGATCGTGATCGGGATGCTGGTGTTCTACGGCTACTGGCGGACGGCCAATGTGCCACTCGCCCTGCTGGGCGTGATCCTGATGGTCCTGAACGCCAGCTGGCTGTCGATGCTGGTGGGCATCGCCTCGGCCCGCTTCCGCGACATTCCGCAGATCGTCATCTCGGTGATGCAGTTCGCCCTGTTCATGAGCCCGGTGTTCTGGCGGCCGTCCAAGTTCGGGGACTACAAGGCCTTCCTCGATTTCAACCCGTTCTACCACCTGCTGGAGGCGGTCCGCGCCCCCCTGCTGGGCACGCCGGTGGAGGCCCAGAGCTACATCGTCCTGGTGGCGATGGCGGTCGGCGGCTGGATCGTCACCTTCCTCATCTTCGCCCGCACGCGGCGCCGGATCGTCCACTACCTATGAAGCCCCCGCCCGTCTCCATCACCTGCACCGACCTGACGCTGCGGTTCCCGGTCTACGGGGTCGACGCCAAGTCGCTGAAGAAGGCGCTGGCGCGTGTCACCGTCGGCGGCCGGCTGGGCCGTCACTCCGGGGTCACCGACGTCACCGCCCTTCAGGGCGTGAACCTGAAGCTGGAGGCCGGCGACCGGCTGGGCCTGATCGGCCACAACGGCTCGGGCAAGACCACACTGCTGCGGGCGCTCTCGGGCGCCTATGAGCCGGACGAGGGGACGATCGAGGTCAACGGCCGGATCGCCGCCCTGCTGGACCTCGGCCTCGGCATCGATTCGTCCGCGACAGGCTACGAGAACATCCGCCTGCGCGGGCGCATCGCCGGCCTGACGTCGAAGGAGATCGACGAGCGGATGGACGAGATCGCCGCCTTCACCGGGCTGGGGCCGTTCCTGGCCATGCCGGTGAAGACCTACTCGCAGGGCATGCAGGGCCGCCTCGCTTTCGCCGCGGCGACAGCGGTCGAGGCCGACGTGCTGCTGATGGACGAGTGGATCGCGGTCGGCGACGCCGAATTCCAGAAACTGGCTCACAAGCGACTGCTGAAACTGGTCGAGCGGGCCGGCATCCTGGTGCTGGCGACCCACGAGGCGCCCCTGCTCAAGCTCTACTGCAACAAGGTCATGAAGCTCGACGGCGGCATCGCCTCGGAGATCATGGACATCCGCCGCATCGACGAACTGCTGGCCGCCTAGAGCTCCTCCGGCGGCTTCACGTGCCGGAACTGGTTCAGTAGCAGCAGGTCGTAGACCACCTTCAGCCCGCCCCCGATCAGCAGCGGCCAGGGAAACACCGTGGCCGTGAACAGCGCCCCGGCCAGCGTCGGGCTCAGCGCCGCGGCCAGGCTTCGCGGCACGTTGGTCATCCCCGCCGCAGCGGCCCGCTCGGGCGGCGTCACCACGGCCATGACGTAGGAGGTGCGGGCCGGCACATCCATGCTGGACAGCGCCGAGCGCACGGTCAGCAGGGCCAGCGCCACCGGAAGGCTGGGCGCGAAGGCCGCGGCGATCACGCAGAGATTGGCGGGAATGTGGGTGAACACCATGGTGTTGATCAGCCCGATCCTCCGCGCCAGATGGCCGGCGGCGAACTGCGAACCCGCGGTCAGCAGGCCGGTCCAGAAGAAGAAGGCGCCCGCGGCCGCCAGCGAGAGGCCGAAGTGGTCGAACAGCCAGAGCGCCAGCAGGGACTGGACGAGAAACCCGCCACCGAACGAGTCCAGGCTGAACAGGGCGGCCAGCTGGAATACCCTCTTCCGCGACGGACCAAGTCCCGTGCGCAGCTCCGCCGCCTCGGCCTTATCGTCCGGGAGGCGGCGATAGATCAGGAAGGCCGCCGCGCCGATCAGGCCGTAGAGGACGAAGGCGGCTTCCAGCAGGTCGCCCCGTGGCCGCGCCAGCGCCTCCGACAGGGGATCGATCAGACCCACCGACAACGCCCCCAGCGCCACGCCGGCCGCGCCGACGACATTGTAGGTGGCAAACCGGGTGGTCCGTTCACTGTCCGGCCCGGCGTGCGCCATCATGGCCTGTTCGAGGGGCACGAAGACGCTGACGTCTCCGCTCGACGGATTTAGCGTGCCGACGAAGGCCACCATCGCCAGCGGCCAGAAGGCGTGGGCCTGCGAGAACGCCAGCCCTGTCGCCAGCATCAGGCCACAGCTGACCAGCAGCAGCGTGCGGGCGCTGACCCTGTGGCCCGCCAGCCCCACGCCCAGGGTCAGCAGGGCCGAGCCCAGCATGGCGCAGGTGGCGACGATCCCCACCTGGAACGCGCTCAGTCCGAGACCTGTCAGATAGACCGGCAGCAACAGGGCGGTGAATCCGTCGCCAACGCCCCTCAGCGCCTTGGTGGTCAGCAGAAGCCGGGCGCTGCGCATCCTGTCCGCCTAGGTCGCCTCGTCGCGCACGTACCAGTCGTCAACGCTGGACAGGGTCTCGAACCGGCGCCGGTAGCCCCGGGCGGTGAGCAGGTCGAAGATCGGGCGGCGGCGGGCGGTGTGGTTGTGCTCGACGGAGATCAGCCGCACGTCCCGGGCCGCGAAGTCGAAGTGCTGCAGGATGTCGAGCTCCGACCCCTCGGTGTCGAGCGAGAGGTAGTCGATCCGTCGCGGCGCATCCCAGCCGGCCAGCAGGTCGTTCAGCGAAACGGTCTCCACGGGATAGCGCTCTCCGTCCCGGCGCCGGTCGGCGTGGATGTCCCCGTCCGAGAAGCTGTCGATGGTCGAGTACTCGCCGATGGCCGGCTGGTTGAAGTCCAGCGTCCGGCCCGTCTCGATCCAGACGCAGCGGTTGTCGATGTGGCAGCCGCGATTGGCCGCCAGCGCGGCGCGCCAGACGCGCGCGGGCTCGGCGACAATGCCGCTCCAGCCCAGCTCGCGCTCCAGGAACCAGCTGTTGCTGGAGGTCACCCCGTCGCTGGCGCCGACGTCGACGAAGTAGCCGCCGGTCTGGCCGCCAAGCTCGTAGGCCACCCAGAGATCCTGCAGGAACTGGCCGCGACTGCGGGGCAGGTGTTCCAGGCAGAAGGCGAGGAAGGTCAGGCGCTCGTCGTCGCCGGGACGGGCCGACTGGTCCCGCAGCGCAGAGAGCGCTTCGGTGATCTCTTCAAAGGTGAATTGACGCATCCAGCCATGCCCCGCCACGGAGCCGCCGGAGCGACTTCGACCAGCCACGTGTTAGGCCCCCGGAAGGCAGGCGACAACCGGCTCCAAATGGCGGCCGGCAGCCGCCGCGATAGCCACGTCCGGCAGTTCCGGCATGACGCCATTCGACCAGGACCCGGGCCAGAGGGCCCCGAGGCTTTGTCTGTCAGGAGGAGAAATGGCGCGCCCGGAACGATTCGAACGTCCGACCCTCAGATTCGTAGTTCGGTTCTGATGAAACAAGCAGAAACCGGGTGAAACGACAAATCACAATATAACCAATGACTTGTGACTTGATCTCGGGTTCGAGCGGGTTCAGATTTTCCCATGGAAATGCTCCATTTTGTGACCCCAGTGTGACCCGGAACCCGGGGTCACAAAACGAGCGGGGTAGGAAAAGTGCCCAGGCGTTCGGACCGAAACCTCACCTCAGCCTTCTGCCGCAGCGCCAAGCCGGGCGTGAGGACCACGCCCGATGGCGCCGAGGCTCAGCGCGTGGCCTACCCGGACGGCGACGTGCGCGGGCTGGAGCTGCGGGTCTCGGCCGCAGGCGAGAAATCCTGGTCGTTCCGTTACCGCGACAGACGCACCGACAAGCAGTGCCGGGTCACGATCGGCGTCTTCGACCCCACCATCGACGACACGGCTGACGCCGAGGGCGAGGTCCGACGGCTGACGCTGCAGGGCGCCCGTGTGGCCGCTCGCCTCCTTCGCGCCAAGGTCGACCACGGCGAAAGCCCGGCCGTCGCAAAGAAGGTGGCCCGCCGCGCCGCCAAAGCCCAGCCGCTCAAGACGATGTCCGACTTGGCGAGCGCCTACTTCAGCGCCTGCGAGCTCGGCACACACCGCAGCGGACGCGGGCGCAGGAAGGCGGACAGCACCATCTCGGCCGAACGGTGGCTCTGGACCAAGCATGTCGCGCCGAAGTTGGGCGCCGACGGCGTGGACGAGGTCACGCGCGGCCGTGTGCGGGACGTCGTGAAGGAGATCTATGAAGCCTCCGGCGGACAGGCCAACCGTGTTCGGGGCCTGCTCTCGCAGCTCTTCAACTATGCGATCGCCGAGGAGCGCGTCGCGGTGAATCCGGTCACGCACGTGGCTCGTGTCTCGCAGGTCGAGGCGCGTACACGCACCCTGACCGACGACGAGCTGAAACGCCTCTGGAGCGGACTGCAGGACAGCGAAGGGTTGGTGATCAGGGACAGGAAGGCCGGGGAGAAGGTGCTGATCAGCCGGCCCGTGCGCATCGCGATCGAGCTTGCGATGTTCACCCTGCAGCGTCGCGGGGAGATTTCGGGCATGCGCCGCAACGAAGTGGATCTGGTCCGCAAGACCTGGCTTGTCCCGGCCGAGCGCGCCAAGGGTCGCGTGGAACACTTGGCGCCGCTCTGCGATCGCTCCGTGGCCTTGATCGAGGCAGCGATCGGGCTTCAGGACAAGCGGCGGAAGGGGGCGAGCCCATTCGTTTTCCCATCTCCGCAGTCAAACGACGCGCCCATCGAACCCGCCGCACTCAGCCATGCAATGGCGGACATGACGACCGCGCTCGGGCTCGACGACGTTCGCCTCCACGATCTGCGTCGCACCGGGGCGACGGGGATCGCGGCGATCGGCGTTGCGCCCCATGTCGTTTCCAAGATCCTCGCGCACAAGGATGGCGGGGGCGGCGCAGCGATCACCGCGCGCCATTACAACCTCTACGCCTATGTGGCTGAAAAGCGCGATGCGATCGACCGCTGGAGCGCGCACCTGTGTGCGCTTCTCGAAATGCGTGACCAGGCGCCCGGCCCCAAACAGAGCGACGCCGCGCCGCGGCCGCCCGCCACCGCGCTCGGCCCCGAGCGGTTGTGGACGGACTTGGTCGAAGGCGAATACGACCCGCGCTCGCCAGCGGAACCCGCAGATCGCCTTTGGACCGACTTGGTCGGGTCCTAGACGTTTGCAGGCCGGGCTTCCCCGAACCCCGCCTCGCGCGGGTAGACGCCTGGTCAGAGGCTAACGGCTCGAGCCTCTTTCTCGAAGGGTCGCAGACACCCCTTCAGCAGCGCAATCTGCGCGTCAGGCGCGAGACCATCCCGAAGCGCCATCATCGCGACGCCGGTGACGCCGGCCGTAACCAGACCCGAGACGGCGTCGGCGTCCCGCACGTCCTCACGCGTTGTCGCGCTCGTCACCAACCGTGTGAGCCGTGCTCGCCACGCCCGACTTCGACGATCGACGAACCGACCGACCTCGCGATCGCGCGAAGCGAGGGTCCAACAGCTTGTCCACACGCGCCAATGCTCCCGGCCCGCCTCGGAGATCGGCAGCGCACAGGAGAGGACAGCCTCCAACGCGTCGCGCGCCGGCAGCCTACGCTCGATCTCATCCATCTCCTCGAGTATGGCGCCGCCCGTCTCTTGGATCGCATCCAGGAGAAGCTCCTGCTTCGTGGGATAGTAATGGACGATGCGACCAAGGCTGCATCGCGACGCGGCGGCGACAGCTCGAAACGTGAATCCCTCGAGTCCACTTTGCGCGAGCACATGGAATGCCGACGTGGCCACTGAAGCCTTGCGACCCTGGAAGTGCGAATTCAGGCTCACCGACAAGTGCCCCTTGGTGGAGTGCCATCAACCACCCAGCTCATAAGCCGTAGCGACCCATTCGAGGACTTGGTCATCGACGTCCGCCAAGTCTTGTATGAGGAGTTCATTGTGCCACCGGTTCGCCGAGACACGCTCCACTTTACGAATGCGGTTGCTCTCGATCGGAGTGGCCGTTCGGATCACGAGGAGCAAACCGCCTTGACGGGGATGAACGCCTGCGAAGGCCGAGCGGCGGACGAGGTGGATGGAATTCGCCTCGACCAGCTCCTCAACCGGCCCCAAGCGCGCAATGCGGCCACGTAGCGCTTCGTAGATTCGAAGCGACGGAGGGATAGCGCCAAGCACGCTAGAAGGTCCCGGCATGACGGAACGAGGCCGGAACATTTACAGGCTGTTGGGTCAACAGTAGCTCCCTAATCTGGAACGTTGTGCGACCAGGGCCTGATCTAGACCCGCGCTGGGCGCGGGGTCGATCAACACTCGCTTCCCCTCGTGCTTCAGCCAATCCATCCCCGTTCCCGCGTCAACAGGCACGTCCGCCATGCCACATCTGGAAGGTCGGCGGCGACGCAGGCCGCCACGGCTCAATGTCGAACCCCCTCGTGGGCGAGGATCGAGCAGGCCAAGGTTGCCCGGTCCGTCGAGTCGCAGCCATTCCAGGCCCTGCTCGAGGTCGAGGAGTCGGGCCTGCCGCCGCGCCAACGGCCCTGGTCTGTCGCCGACCGCAAATTCTTTCGCGGGTTGGCCCACGACGATGGCAAAGCTGGTGAGGTCGCCCTCGTCCCCCGGAAGCGTGGTGGTCTCCCAGATCGCCGGGAAGAACCGCAGGGTGTCGGTTGGGCCGGTCGGTCGCCACTTGACCGCCCAGCCCTGTGTTGGCGTGCGCCGGCCGCCCTCCGCGCCGGGCCCGTAGACGATGAAGCTGGTGAACGGGGCCAAGGCGCGCCGCCACCGGTAGGCGTCAAGGTAGGCGTGCCGGGACTCCAAGGATTCCAGGCGCGCGAGCGCGCTTACGACCCGCCATTCGGAGAGCGCCCCATGATGAAAGGAAGGGACCAGCCACCAGCGGGCGATGAGCAGCCGCAGACCCGCCTCTGGCGCGGCCGGATCGCGCGGGACGAGGAGTGGCGCGGGATCGCCGTGTCGCACCGCGATCTCACCACCGGCCAGAAGGCTCTGCTCGGCCGGTCCGAGACCCGCCGACTGGGGACCCAGGGCGAGCCGCATGTCCGCGTTCAGCCGATACTCGTCGCACATGCCCCTTCGCTCCCCCAAGCCTGTCCGCTCGACACCTCATGGCGAGGCGCGCCAATCGGCGGCTGTCGCGACATGGAGTTCGACGAGATCCAGGTACCTCTGGCCCTGGATCTGGATCATGGCCCGCCGGGCCCGGCTCAGCGTCCGCTGCGCCCGCGCGACGTCGATCGAGGGCCCGCCGCCAAGCCGGTACGCCGTCTCGGCGTCGCGCAGCCCAGATTCCCCGGCCGCGATCGCCCGTTGCAGGCTCTCGATGCCGCCCTCGTCGCTCGCAAGCGCAGCTAGCGCGTCTGAGACCTGGACGAACGCGCGCAGCACCGTCTGTTGATAGCGGCTCTCGGCGATCCGCAGGTCCGCCTCCGCGGCGTGGCGGCGGGCCTTCAGAACGCCGCCGTCGAAGAGCGGCGCGGCAAGGGAAGGACTGAGGCTCCAGCCCGAAGCCGATGAGGCGAAGAGGTCGCCCTGACGGATGGCGGTCTGGGTGAAGTCGGCGCTGAGCACGACGTTCGGGAACTGGTTGGCCCGGGCGACCCCCACGGCTGCGGTGGCTGCGTGAAGATCTGCCCCGGCGGCCAAGATGTCCGGCCGCGAGGCCGCAAAGGAAGGTTGCAGCGTCGCCAGGTCCTGAGCCGAGATGTCCCGGCAGCACTCCGCCTGCAAGGCGTCGGCCGCGGCCAACATCGTCGGCAAAAGGCGCGCGCGCGGCGCCCGTCGGGGCGCGCGCGCCACCTGCGTCGATCGGCCGGATCGGGTGGCAGCGCGGCCGGGCCGCTAAGCGCCGGGCAGTCCACCGCCTTCCAAAGCGCGAGAGGGCTGATTTTGAGCCTGCGCGGAAGCTCGATTTGGGTCTGGTCGTCCTGCTGCCTAGGCACGACACCACCCGTCGCGTCGAGCCCGTCAGCCGCAAAGGGCGTATTCGCGCGTCGAAGAGCTCGCGAATGAGAAGGGTCATTTCGACGAACAGCAAGCCTGTGTCGAAGCGCCGGACCGCCGCCTCGGCGTCGCGCTCGCTGCGTCGCCAGTACGCATTTGCGTCCTTATCCCCGTATCGGAAATGGCCATTACGACAGAGCCGGCGTCAATTCATCCTAGACTGCGTCATGCTGCCGCGCGGCGTCGCAGGCCCAAAAAGAGAAGGACGCGCCGGAGCGCGTCCAGGTGCTCAAGCAGAATCTCTGCTGAGGGGAGACGCGAATGAAGCTGTATTAGACGTTACTAGTCAAGGGGCGCTGCCCCGTTGGCCGACGACACGATGCGGGTTGGCTTCCGCCGGGGCGCCGGGAAAGGATGCGGATATCCCGGATGAGGAGCGCATGTTGACGACACCGGCCCAACCCGACTTACCCGACGCCGCGTACCTGCAAGCGGCGGTCGCCGCCGCACCGTTCCACCGCTGGCTGAGCCTGAAGGTCGTGCGCATCGATGCGGATGGCATCGAACTCGCCATGCCGTGGCGCGAGGAGCTCATCTCGAACCCTAAGCGCCGGACCGCCCACGGCGGGATACTAGCTTCTCTCGTTGATCTTTCAGGCTTTTATGCGCTCCTCGCCGCCGGCTTGGTGGTGCGAGCCACGGCGGACCTGCGGGTCGACTACCATCGCCCCGCGGCGCCTGGAAACCTCCGCGCACGGAGCTGGATCGTCAAGACCGGCTCCCGTATCAGCGTGGCGGACACTGAGGTCCTTGATGAAGATCGCGTCCTGCTCGCGAGCGGTCGCGGCGCCTACCTGATGGACTGACGACTCCAAGGTTCCGTCGCGGGAATAAGCCCGTCGCGGCCTGGAGACATCCTCTCCACGCTGTGGGGCCACGCTCAGGCCGAACGCTCTCTCGGCCGAGCTGCTGACCTATCGCCACGGCCCGCCTTATGTAACTCTCATCACTGTTTTTGTGGAAACGGAGCGCACCATGGTCAAACCGGTGACCGTCACCTTCCGCGGCGATGAGGGCCTTACGCTTGAGGCCGACACCTATGGTGATCCTGTTCGCGGTACAGTGCTCCTGGCGCACGGCGGCGGCCAGACCCGGCATGCTTGGGCCAGGGCCTGTGCGAGCCTCTCCGCATCCGGCTGGCGCGCGGTCGCGATGGACCTTCGAGGGCATGGGCAAAGTCAGTGGTCGCCCTCGGGCGACTATCGCATCCAGCGTTTTGCGGGAGACCTCGTCCAAGTCGCCGAACAGCTGGGGGGCCGCCCGGCTTTGGTGGGCGCATCGCTGGGCGGCATCGCGGGGATGGTTGTGGAAGCCATGGCTGCACCCGGAACCTTCTCGTCGCTGACACTCGTCGATGTCACTCCGCAGATGGAGCCGGCAGGGATAGCCAAGGTTATGGGCTTCATGGGCGAGCGCGCGAGTATCGGATTTTCCGATCTCGAAGACGCCGCTGATTTCATCGCCAACTACCTGCCTCATCGGCCTCGCCCGAGAGATCTATCCGGCCTTGCCAAGAACCTTCGACTGCATCCCGACGGCCGCTATCGCTGGCATTGGGATCCTCGGTTCGTCACGAGCGTGGCGGAGAGTCGAGCCTCGTACGCTACCGGCTCCTTCCAGGAACAGCTCGGCGCTATCGACACTCCGATCCATTTGATACGCGGGAGCATCAGCGAGCTTGTCTCGCGCGAGGCGGCCGACGCCTTCCTGGCGGCCGTTCCACACGCTCACTTCACCGATGTCGAAAACGCAGGCCACATGCTGGTGGGCGATCGCAACGACATCTTCGTCGATGCGGTCCTCGATTTCCTGAAAGACATTGATGTCCACTGACGTGACCCCCGTTTCTCATCCAGTCGTAACGAGAGTCCTGGGTTGATCTGAGCCGTGCTCGGCGGGGGTTGCAAGAGGCCGGCGCGCGGAGACATCAGGTATCGCAGCGTGCCGGCCGGACTCTCCGGATAGGGCTCG
>CAUJHW010000025.1 GCA_963205005.1 Pseudomonadota bacterium | reverse complement strand
TGAAGCGCTGGCGATCTGCCTGAACAGCGACACGGTCAGCTGCTCCAACACGACGCGCGGCGGCCTGGCCCCCGGATCCGACAAGGGCGGCCTGTTCTTCCTGTCCGGCTCCGAGACGATCCTGACCATGGCGTCGGGCTTCGACACCGGCTTCTCGTTCTTCTACAGCCAGATCCAGCCCAACAACGGCATCATCAAGGTCTTTGATGACGTGAACGGCACCGGCAACCTGCTGGCCTCCTTCAATCTTCCGACGACGCCGTCAGGCTGCCCCGGCTACCCGGGCGCCTACTGCCCCTTCGTGGCCCAGGGCGTCAGCTTCGCCGGCATCGGCAAGTCCGTGTCGTTCGGCGGCGTGGCCAACTACGTGGTGTTCGATGACATCACCTTCGGCTCCGCCACGCCGGTGATCACCGGCGGCGTGCCGGAACCCTCGACCTGGGCCATGGCGATCCTCGGCATGGGTCTCGCGGGCGCCACGCTCCGTCGCGCGCGCCGGCAACGGGCCGTCACCGCCTGATCTCGCCGTCATGCTGGGCCGGGGACGTTCCTGTGAACGCCTCCGGTCCAGCGGGACCGGCGTCTAGATCGGATACCCGAACCGCTGGGCCCACGGGTCCAGCAGGTCCCTGACCGACGACATCTGGGGCGCGAACCGGCGCCACTGTCCCAGGCCATCCGACTTCAGCCCCTCGGTGAGCTGCAGGTCGCTCGGCGTCCTGGCGCGCTGCCGCGCCCGTTCCGCGAAGCGGCGGACGTCCGGGTTCCAGGGCAGTCCGGCAAACGTCAGAACGTCTCCGACCTCACGGTCGAAGTCGGCCACGACCGCCTCGTGGCGCACCTCCCGCAGTCGCAGGGGCAGGATTTCCCTGTAGCGGCCGGCCAGGCGCATGACCGCATCGTAGTAGGCGGCTGCCCGTTCCAGCGTCAGGAACTCGTACATGGCCGAGTTCATCTGAAATCTGCGGCGAAAGCAGCTCAGCACCACGTCGCGCGGATCGCGCAGGGCGAACAGGATCTGCGCGTCAGGAAACAGCTTGGCGATCAGCGGCAGGGCCAGGGTGTGCAGCGGCATCTTGTCGACCACCACCCTGCCCTGGGCGCCGGTCCCCAGCGCCTCGGCCGCGGCCGTCCAGTAGGCGCGGCGGTAGGCGGCGGCCTGACTGGCGTCGAGGGTCTGCAGCCGGAACAGGCCGGCCTGGCTGTCGAGCAGACCTGCGCCGGCGCCCGCGAGGACGTCGACCTCTTCCAGGGTCGCGACGCCGGGATGGCTGCCCAGCGCCTTCTCAAGCAGCGTGGTGCCGGAGCGCGGGAAGCCGATGAGGAACACATGCCCCGCCGCGGTCTCCGCGCCTTCGAGATCCGGCCCGCAGCTTCCCTGCCAGGCTTCCCGGTCCGTATCGAGGAAGACCCGGGCCAGGCGGCGCGCCTGGTCCAGGCGGCGCTCGCCCATGGCCGCCAGATGCGGCGCGGCCTGGCGTTCGGACAAGGCGTTCCGCGCCGCATAGTCGGCGAAAGCCTCGGCGGGCCGATCCAGGGCGTCGAACGCCTCGGCCCGCAGGTCGTGCAGGGCGAGCCGGGCGTCATCCGCCAGATCCGGGCGCGCCAGGAGCGCCGTGGCCGACGCAGCCGCTGAAGTTTCCCTGGCCTCCAGGAGGTCGGCGCGGATCAGCGTCATCGCGGCCGAAAGATCCTCCGGCGCGGCCGCCAGCACGCGGCGGGCGAGGTCGGCCGCCTGAGCCGGCGCCTTTCGGCGAACCGCCGCCGCGGCGGCCCCGCGCAGCGCGTCCAGATTCAGCGGATCAAGGGCGAGCGCGCGCCCGTAGTAGTCCTCCGCGGCCGCCAGTTCGCCGGTCTGAAAGCTGACACCGCCGGCCAGCGACAGCGCCCGGACGTCCTTTGGATCGATATCCAGGGCTTCCTCGAAGGCTGCGATCGCGTCGGCGTGACGGTCCTGCATGGCGAGGGCCGCGCCGTAGCGCCGCCACACCTCGGGGTCATCTGTCGCCTCGAGCGCCAGTTCCAGCAGGGCGACGGCCTGCGCGCCTTCCCCGGATACCTGAAGTCCCTCGGCGGCCAGCATAAGCACCAGCGGATGGCGCGAGCCCGCGCGCCATCCAGCGAGACTCAGCGCCAGGGCCTGTGCGCGATCCTCGCGCCGGACCGCATCCAGGATCGCTGAGAGTTCAGGCGGCGTTGCGCGCATCGGTCAGATCTCCCGCGCCATCCGGCGAACAGGACGATGGCGCCGAAGTGGGGCCCAGACAGGACCCGGTCACGCCTGTCTTAGAACGTCACCTGTCTCGAATAAATCCCGCGATACGCCCAAGGACGCCCCCGGGGCGACGGCGGTTGAGCGGACATCGACGGCGAACACCAGGTCTTGGCCGGCATCCGCCGCTCGATCGCCCGGGATTCCGGGACAGAACAGACAGGCTACTTCGCGTCGGCCCAGACCATGTGTCCGCCTGGCGGATCCTTGCGCTCGGCACGGGCGGCGGCGCAGAAGGCCTTGTCGTCGAAGGCCGCGATCGCCAGCTGCGCGCCATAGGCCAGCCCGAACCCGAAGAGCGCCTTCTTCTCGATCTCGCTCTTTTCGTCCGCCGTCAGCGTCTTCGGCTGTCCCTTGGCGTCATCGTAGACGAGGTCCATTTCGCGTTCGAAGCGTTTCGGGTCGATCGTGAAGCCGGCGCACGTCCGGGCGACAGCCTGCTGGTAGGCGACAGCGTGGAGCATGTTGATCTGCCCCTCGTCGAACGTCTTCTCCAGGGCTCCGCGCAACGCAGTGTTGGTGGTGAGCGCGGCGTGGACAGCCGGCGAGGCCGGGGCCGAAGCTGCCGCCTGGGCCAGGGCGCCCGTCGCGGGCATTGCGAACAACGCGGCGGCCACGGCCACGTGGCGTATGACATGACGTTGCATGGCGATCAGTATCCCCGACGATAAGGGTCGTAACCGAACTCACGCTCGGTCCACTCGTAGGAAAAATGGTCGCGCCGGAAGCACTGGCGCGATGCGCGGTAGCAGGTGACTTCCGGACCCGGTCGATAGGTATCGCCCCAGTTCCGGTCGTAGTCTTCGCGGTCGTTCTCACGCTTCTTTTTCGCGGACGCGGCGATCGCCGCCCCCGCGATCGCCAGGCCGATGGCCGCGCCGACAGCCCGGTCGTGGTCACGGTCGCTGTGGCGCTTGTGATTATAGTAGTCGTGGTGGCGCGCCTCGGCGGCCGCAGGAGCCAGCAGGCTCACTGTCAGCGCAGCGACCAACGCCTTACGGACGGTCTGCATGTAGCCCTTCCTTTCGCGATCCGGGATCGACGACCATCACCCCTGGGGCTTCTGACGTCTGGAACGCGGCACTGTGAAACCGGGCGGCGAGGCCGCGATAGGACACAACACGCCAGTCGATAGACAAATTGCGCCAAATGTTATCCGGGGAAGCCTTCATCTGCATTCAGAGAACGCGCCCCTCTGGAACGAGAGAAAATCCTGTGCAAACGATGGCATCTATTCCCGTTTGACTTTCACGGGACACAGACGCGAACCCGGAGGGGCCGCCGTGACCAAGTCATCTCCACCCAAGACTGTCGTGGGCCTGGCTGCAGCTGCGATCTACATCGCCATCATGGGGGTCGGCATGTGGTACATGTACCACGTGAAGGGCGTCACCTATGGCTCAGTGGCCATGTTCGACATCTTCTGGCCCTTCCTGGTGGTGTGCACCCTGGCCAACTTCGCCTTCGTCATCCGCTTCTTCGGTTGGCGCGGGGCCGGCTTCAGCGAGATGCGCTGGAAGGAGCTTCTCTGGTTCACGCCCTTCATCGCGCTGCTGGCCTACAAGTTCTCGGTCAACATCGGCGCCCTGGCGGCCACGCCGCCGGACGCCGCGCAGGTGCGCCAGCTGGTCTTCATGGGCGCCGTGATCTTCCTGGTCGGCCTGGGTGAGGAACTCGCCTTCCGCGGCCTGCTGCTGCGCAGCTTCTTCAACCCGAGAAACCCCCTGCCCGCGCTGTTCATCAGCGCCGTCGGGTTCTCGCTGCTGCACTCGGTGAATATCTTCGGCGGCGAGCCTGGTCCCTCGGTCCTCTACCAGCTCTTCTACACCTTCCTCTGGGGCGTCATGTTCGCCCCGCTGGCGATCCGGATGAACAACATCTGGCCGCTCATCATCGGCCACTGGCTCTACGACTATGTCCAGTTCATCACGGTCATCACCCAGAAGGCCGAAGCCGTGCAGTTCGACCTGTGGCTTTATCCGGTCGAGATCGTCATCGGCGTCATCCTCAGCTTCCAGCTCTGGCGCGACCGCGAACGCGGCTGAGCGGCCGGCTCCCCGCAGGCCGTCAACGGGCCCTAGAAAGGGCGGCCGATGAAGAGGTAGCCGGTCCCCCGTCCACGCTCGGAATGCCCGTAGCCGAGGAACATCGGCCCAAGGGGGGTGTCGGCGCCCACATAGACGCTCCCCGCGACGGTCGGATTGTCGAGGGCGACGTCCGTGCGGCGGGCCCAGACCTGTCCGGCCTCGAGACTGAAGCCAAGGTACAGCTGAGAGCCCAGGAGATTCAGCGCCGGCTGGGCGACGGTTCGCCGGTAGATGACCTGCGCCAGTGCGAACGAGTCGCCGGAGAGTTCGTCCGGGTGATACCCGGAGAGTCTGAACAGGCCGCCCAGCCGGAAGCGGGCATCGAGCGGCGTGGAGCCGGCCAGGTTGCTGCCGCCGGACAGACCCAGGAGGACCGTGTCGCGATCGCGGGTGAGCGCCGTAAGCGCGCCCACCGACAGCGTCTCGAATGCTGACGTGTCGCCGAGCGAGGGGACGCCGCGCACCCACCGCATCGACGCCCGGACGCCTGAGCGGGGGAAATAGGGATTGTCGAGCGTATCGACGCCGGCCTCGGCGAAGGCCCGGCCGATGTCGAATTGGAAGCTTCGCGGCGTCACCGAGCCCTCGCGTGCTTCGGCATGACCTCGTCCTTGCTCGAACCCTGCCCGCACCTCGCCCAGGCTGCCGAACTGATATCCGGCCGCCAACGACGCGCCGCCGTAGGTGAGATCATAGGCGCCGACCTCGAAACCGCTGGAATCAAACACCCGGGCCGGGCGTACCACCAGTTCGAGCCTCGGTGCGACAAACCAGTTCTGGCCGGGCTCCAGCAGCCGGAACAGCTCAGCCGAGGCAGCGCTCCGGTCCCCCACGGTGGCCTGCAGCTGCAGCTCGCTCCCATAGCGGTCAAGGGCGTTGGTCCGGTAGTCGAAGGAGACGGCGTAGTCGGAATCGCTGGAGTCGTTGGCCAGCGTCAGGCCGAGCCGGATCCGTCCCCCGCCGCGCGCCGCGGGTTCGGCGCGGACCAGAAGCCCGCTGCGCCCGCCGTCCTGTTCCAGGGCGTAGTCGACCCGCTCGAAACCACCGAGGGCGAACACACGATCAAGGGCGGCGTTGATGACCCGGGGCTCTGCGGGTGCGCCGACCAGGGGATCGAGCTTCCGCGCCAGGACCGCGTCGTCGAGCCGGGAGCCGTTCTCGACGCGGACGTACTCGATCGTCCCGGATGGCGCATTCGCCGCCGCGCGCCGGGCTGGGCGGCCGCGCTGGCCGACGATCCCGGCCAGGGCGTCCGACCGGGCGAGCAGCGAACGCCGGCCGGCCGCGATCAGGGCCTCGCCCCGCGAGAAGTCGGTGGTGGTCAGCGCGCCGGGATCGATCATGACCAGGACATCGCGGGGCGTCAGAGTCGCAAGCTGCGCCCGCTCGTTGGCCAGGATCAGCAGGGTGACGGTCTGGCCGAGGACATCCAGCGCCGACGACATCTTCTGCTGGCCCTTGAGCCCGCTGGGCGTGGCGACGACGATGACGATATCGGCGCCGCTGTCGCGGGCGATGCTGATGGGGATGTTCGCCGACATCCCGCCGTCGACCAGCAACCGACCGTCCAGGGCGATGGGCGCGAAGACCCCCGGCACAGCCATGGAGGCCCGCAGCGCGATGGGCAGTTCGCCGTGATCGATGACCACAGGCTGGCCCGTCTCGATGTCGGTGGCGACGGCGCGGAAGGGGATCGACAGGGTGTCGAAGCTGTTCAGCGCGCCCTTCACCGGGCTGAACCGGCGAAGCTCCTGCAGCAGCTTCTGGTCGGAGATCGCGCCGGCGGGCAGGACCACCCCCGCGCCGTCCAGGGCCAGGCTGGCGCGGACCGGGAAGTCGGCCTGCTGCGCCTTCTGGCGATAGGTCTGGTTCCTGCGCGCCGGGGTGGAATCGAAAACCCCGCGCCAGTCGATCTCCCGCACCACCCGCTCGAGCGCCTGGCCGTCCAGGCCGGAGGCATAGAGGCCGCCGACGATCGCGCCCATTGAGGTCCCGACCACGAGGTCCGGGTGGATTCCCATCCGCTCCAGCTCCTGGATGGCGCCCACATGGGCCATTCCCAGTGCGCCGCCGCCGGACAGCACCAGGGCGACGCTTGGAGGACGGATGGCCGGCTCCGAGGACTGGGCGGCGGCGCTGCCGGCCGCAGCCGTCACCACCGCCAGCAGGCAGGCCGCCAGCATCAGGGCGCGGGGCAGAACCGCCAGGCTCACTTCGCTTCCAGGAACTGGATGACTTCCGTCAGCAGGGTTGTGGGGTCCACGGCGCTGGACCGGAGGCCGAATTCCAGGTCGCGCATGACGCACCTGAGCTTCAGCACGGCAGCCACCTCGCTCGCGCAGGGGCATTGCCGGATCAGGTCCTCGGCCGTGTCCGCCATCTCCATGCGGGCCAGGTACTCGTCGTCCCGCCCGGCTACGCTGGCCGCCTGCCAGTGGCGAACCCGCTCGGTCTCCACCAAATTCAGTTCGGCATCCGTGAATGCGGGCGCCCTGAGGACCGGAGTGAATCGCAGACTGTCGTTCAGGGATCTCATGGGGATACCCGGGGGCTTTGAGACATGGGGCCGGCGCCGGGGCGTGCCCGCCTGCAGCGAGGGATATGGAAGGACCTGGTCATCTGTCGGACCTCCCCGGACCGGCAGGCGGGGCGAGGCCCCCCGCCGCGACGGTGAAGTCGGCATCGACAGCGCGCAGTAAGGCTTCGTCGAGCACGCCCGCGGCCCGCGCGAGGCGGATGCGGTTCTTCTGGTACTCATAGTTGGCCGCGTTCAGCTCCTGCAGAGTCGAGAAGACCCGCGCTTCGGCCTCAAGCACATTGGCCTGGGTGCGAATGCCCACCTCGCGGCCGGTGACGGCGGCCTTCCTTTCCAGCTGGGCCGACTGGAGCGCGGTCCGCAGGGCCAGGATCCGGTCGACACCACTGGCGATCCCCAGCCAGGCCTGCTGCACCTCGAGCCTCGCGTCGCGCCGCGCGGCCTCGACCTCACGCTCGGCCCGTCGGACATCGGCGTCCGCCTCGCGGAGCCTGGACGGGTAGTAGCCGCTGGTGACCAGCGGAACGGAGACCTGTGCGCCGACCGAATAGCTCTCGCGCGCCCTCGGGTTCAGGATCTGCCCCCCGCCCCCGTCGAACCAGGCGCCGGAATAGGTCGCGACAGCCGAGACCTTCGGACGTCCGGACCACTGGTACTGATTGACCACCGCCCGCGCGGAGACCAGTCGGTGACCAGCCCGCACGACCCCGGGCGCCTGCGACTCAGCCTCGGCCTGCCAGATGTCGAGCGCCCGCTCGGGGCGTTGCGGCGCGAACCCCGCAGCCAGTCCCGGGCCTGTGGCGTATTCCAGGCTTGTGAATTCACGATACCGGGCGATCGCCACCTCCCGGCGGGCCAGCGCGCCGACTTCCGACGCGGCGGCCCGATCGAACTGCGCCTCGGACTCGCGGATATCGGTGACCCGGGCCGCGCCCAGCTCGAACCGCGCGCGGGCGGCTTTGAGTTCCTGCTGCAGGGCGGCCTTATGGCTTCGAATGGCGCGCAGATCGTCATCCGCCGCCCAGATCTCCAGCCAGCTGTCGGCGACCCGGGCCATCAACGCCTGCTGTTCGGCGCTGAAGTCCGTCCGCGCGGCCCTTGCCCGCTCGCGCAAGATCCGCGCCTGCGCCGCAGCGGCGGCATCGTAGAGGGGCTGGCTCAGGGTGACGTCGACCGACGACGCGGTCCCGGTGGCGTCACCTCCGATGAAGCTCTGGTAGGTGGCCGGCGCGTCGATGTTGACGCTGGAGCGGCTGCGGCTGGCGCCGCCCTGAACCTGCACCTTGGGCAGGAACAGCGAGCGGGCCTGGGCCGCGCCCTCAGCCCCGGACGTCCGGGCTTCGATGGCGGCGAGGTAGTCCGGGTCGTGCTGCATGACCGCGCGCCAGGAGTCCAGGAGGCTCTCCGCGCCGGCCGGGCCCGCGCTCATTCCCGCCAACGCCGCCGCGGCCAGGCCGATCAGGGTCCTCATGCCGCAACCTCGGGCTGGACCGGCGCCCGGTCGTTCTGGAAGGCGAACAGGTAGAGCGCCGGGACGAAGAACAGCGTCAGCAGGGTCGCGATGAACAGCCCGCCCATGGTGGCGAAGGCCATGGGGCCCCAGAACACCGATCGGGTCAGCGGGATCATGGCCAGGATCGCAGCCGTTGCGGTCAGCAGGATCGGCCGGACCCGATGCACGGTCGCATCGACGATCGCCAACTGCAGCGCCACGCCGGAGGCCACCAGCTCATCCACCCTCGCGACCAGGATCACCGAGTTGCGGATAACCATGCCGAACAGCGAAAGCGAGCCCAGCATGGCCACGAAGCCGAAGGGGATCTGGAACAGCGCGAGCGTCAGAGCCACCCCGATCAGCGCCAGCGGACCGGTCGCCAGGACCAGCAGCATCTTCTTGATGTTCTGAAGCTGCACCATCAGCAGCACGCAGATCAGGACGATCGCCGCGGGCAGGACCGCGAATACCTGGGCCTGGCTGGACGCGCTCTCCTCGATCGCTCCGCCGACGGTCAGTTTGGCGCCGGCGGGCAGCCGGGCCCTTACCTGCTCAAGGTCCGGCTCGATCCGGGCCAGCACCTGCGCCGGCTGTTCGCCGTCCACGTCGGCGAAGACCGTGATGGCGGCCTGGCGGTTCCGGCGCCAGAGAAGCGAGGGCTCGGTGGACGCGACAAGCCGGGCGACCTGCGACAGCGGGACATAGGTCCCGGACGCCGTGGGGATCTT
Source organism: Pseudomonadota bacterium (assembly GCA_963205005.1). GTDB lineage: Bacteria > Pseudomonadota > Alphaproteobacteria > Caulobacterales > Caulobacteraceae > Phenylobacterium. Next base: position 19,409 of record CAUJHW010000025.1, on the reverse strand, counting down.
GGCGTAGGGCAGGGTCGCCAGGTTCGTGCGCTCGGCCTCGTTGAGCCGGGCCAACAGGAGCACCGACTTGTCGCCGTCGCGCAGGACGGTGATCGGCGCGCCCTCGAGCGAACCCTCCAGCGCCTGCCGGAGCGCGTCGTAGCTGATGCCCAGGGCGCGGGCCTTGTCCTCATCGACCTCGAGCTGGACCGTCTTGAGCCGCTCACCGTAGTCGGAGTTCACGCCGCGGAGATGTGGTGTCCGACGAAGAAGGGCCTCGACCGCCTCCGCGCTGGCGCGGATCTGCTCATGATCGGCGCCGGACAGGCGCAGTTGCAGCGGCTGGCCGACGGGCGGCCCGTTCTCGAGACCGGCGACCCGGCCGCGGAGTTCGGGAAACCCGGTCGCCAGGGCGTTCTCGACCTTGGCCGCCACCCGTTCACGGGCGTGGCCGCCCTTGGTGAGCACGACCATCTGGGCCAGGGCCAGATCGGGGGTCTGGACATCCAGCGGCAGGTAGAAGCGCGGCGCGCCCCCGCCGATGTAGGTCGAGGTCGAGATGATGTCCTTGTCGCCGGCGAGAACGGCCTCCATGCGCCGGGCCGCGCGCTCGGTCGCCGCGAAGCTCGCGTTGTGAGGCAGGCGCAGGTCGATCAGCAGCTCCGGACGATCGGAGGCGGGGAAGAACTGCTTGGGCACGGCGAACGCGAAGATCGCCATGGCGGCCACAAAGGCGCCCGCGGTGGCGGCGATCACCAGAACACGGCGCTCCAGGCACTGGCTGACGAGCCGGCGGAACAGGGCATAGCCGCGGCCGCTGTGCGAGGCCTGATGCCCCCCGGCCTCGCCATGGGCGCCCGGCTTGGGCTCGGGCAGGATCTGGAAGGCGATGTAGGGGGTGACAAGCACCGCCACGATCCACGACAGGATCAGGGAGATGGCCACCACATGGAACAGCGAGCGGACATATTCGCTCGCCGTGCCTTCGGCGAACCCGATCGGGATGAAGCCGGTGATGGTGATGAGGGTCCCGATCAGCATCGGGGTCGCCGTGGCGGCGTAGGCCGAGATGGCCGCCCGGGCCTTGTCCCATCCCATTTCCAGGTGGGACTCGATCGACTCGACCACGATCATGGCGTCGTCGACCAGCAGGCCGAGCGCGATGATGAGCGCCCCGAGGGAAATCCGCTGGAGATCGATCCCGAACCCCTTCATCGCCGCGAAGGTCGCGCCGAGGACGAGGGGAATGCACAGGGCGACGACAATGCCGGGCCGGAAGCCCAGCGACAGGAAGCTGACGGCCATGACGATCACCACCGCCTCGGCCAGTGACTTGGTGAACTCCCCGACGGCTTCCTCCACCACCACCGGCTGGTCGGCGACGGTGTGGATCTCGACACCGACGGGCAGCTCGGCCTGGTAGGCGGCGACCACCTCGGCGAGGGACTCGCCCAGCTTCGTGATGCTGCCGCCCTTGCGGGCGCTGATCGCGAGCCCGATGGCCTCCCGGCCGTTGACGTGCAGCTTCAGTTCGGGCGGGTCCACCAGTCCGCGCGAGACCGTCGCGATATCGCCCAGCCGGAAATTGCGGCCGTCGGTGGTCGCGATGCCGATGTTGCGTATGGCGTCGAGCGAGCCGAACGCGCCGGAGACCTTCAGGCGGATGCGTTCCGACCCCGTCTCGATCAGGCCGGCGGGCGAGACGTCGTTGGTGGCGTTCACCGCCTGGGCGATCACCTGCGGACTCACCCCCAGCGAAGCCAGCTTCGCGGACTGGTACTCGATGAAGATCCGTTCGGCCTGCTCGCCCTGGAACTCGACCTTGGCCACCTCTGGCAGGGCGCGCATGCGGTCGCGAAGTGCGTCGGCATAGGCCTTCAGCTGCGGATAGCTGTAGCCGTCCCCGGTGAGGGCGTAGATGTTGCCGAAGGTGTCCCCGAAGTCGTCGTTGAAATAGGGCCCGCCCATGGTGGCGGGAAACTTCCCCTGGGCCTTGGCGTCCTGGATCGTCTTGCGGACCCGATACCAGACGTCGGGCACCTCGGCGGCGTTCGTGTCGCTGCGCAGCTGGACGATGACCGTCGTCGACCCGGCGCGGGTCGAGCTCTTGGTGTAGTCGATCTCCGGGATCGCCTGCAGCGCCAGTTCCAGCTTGTCGGTCACCTGGTCGGCCATCTCGACCGTGCCGGCGCCTGACCAGACCGCGCCGACGATCATGGTCTTGATCGTGAAGTCGGGGTCCTCTTTCCGGCCAAGGGCTCCATAGGAATAGATCCCGGCCAGGGTCGTCAGGATGATGAAGAACAGGATGAACGACTTGTGGCGGAGCGCCCACTCCGAGAAATTGAAGCTCATGAGCGTGGCCCGGAGCCGCCGGCCACCAGCCGAACGGCCTGGCCAGGGTGCAGGATGTGGACACCCGAGACGATGACCCTCTCGCCGGGCGCGATCCCGGATGAGACCAGGGCGAACGCCTTGTCAGCCGAGTTGACCACGACGCGCCGGGGATAGGCCTTCGAGGCCTTGCGGTCGAAGATCCAGAGCTGGGCGACACCGCCCCGCTGGTCGATCGCGGTCAGGGGTATTCGGAACAGCGGCGGACCCGCGGGTCGGGCCACATAGACCTCCGCCGACTGCCCCAGCCGGACCTGTCCGGCAGGCGCGTCCACCGAGATGCGCGCATCGAAGGTCCGGGTCTGGGAATTGGCGACCTCGGAAAGCGTTCGCACGCGACCGGGATAGCGCGCCTCGCCGTTGGCCCAGACGCCGACGGTGATTCCGGGGGACGCCGTCAGCAGGTCGCGCTGGTCCTCCGGCACACTGATGGCGATCTCCAGGCGCCCGGGGTCGGCCAGAACCACCGTGGTCTGGCCGGCGGAAACCATGCCGCCGACCTCCGCGCCGAGCCCGCCGACCACACCGGCGCGGGGCGCCGTCAGGATCGTGTAGCCCACCTGACGCTCCGCGATCTGGCGCTGCGACCGGGCGCTGTGCAACTGGGCCATCGCCTGGGCGGACGTCGCATTCTGCCGGTCGAATTCCGACTGCGAGATGAAACCCTCGCCCAGCAGCCGCCGCGCGCGAGCCAGGTCCTGCGTCGCCGCCTCGGCGTTCACCGCGGCCGCCTCAGCCTGGGCGCGGGCTGAGTCCGCCCCGAGCGCCAGGTCGCCGGGATCCAGCCGCATCAGCGGCTGGCCGGCAGAGACCCGGTCCCCGACCTCGACGTACCGCGCCGTGACCTGGCCGGCCGTGCGGAAGGCCAGCAGGGTCTCGAACTGCGACCGCACCGATCCCGCATACTGGGCCGCCGGGATCTGGGACGACGATTCCGCAACGAGAGTGAGGACGGGCCGGACGTTGCCGCTGGGCGCCTCGGACGGCTTCCCGGAGCAGGCCGAAAGCCCCAGAAGCGCAGCTGCGATCGCGGCATGACGCGTGGGGATGGGACGGTTGATCACCGTTTCACGCCCGCCGCGATCCGGGCCCCGGGCCCGCCACGGTTGCGCCATGCGCCCACGGCGATGGCGTGAAGGGAGGGGCTCCCAGGGCTGGCAGGGGAAAGTTCGGGCACCGGGTATCTTCCGAAGGCGAATTGCAGGGCCGGCCGTCCTAAGGCCGACACACTTGATCGCATGGTCGGAACAACAGCGGACCGGACCGAGTCGGACACTTCAGACCAGGTCCGCGACATCCCACCGGTGGTCTTCGGGGAACAACGGTTCGTAAAGGACGGGATGGGTAATTTGGGGAACGTGGACTGAAATGTCCGACTTCGCCCCCCAGTTGCACCTCACTTCAGTTGCAAGAGGTCTGTAGCGTCGTTCCCTGGCGCTGTCATGCCCGCGCGCACAGCCTGGAAACGACGCTGAACAGATGAGTAAAATAGGACTGATACCGGCGGACTGGGTGAGGTTCCAGATGAGCCCGCTCGCCGCGGATCGCGAAGCCTTCGACGCCTTCGCCGCCACTCTGGGGATTGATCCCGCCTCGGCGTGGTTCACCCCGACCGAGAACAAGATGCTGATCCTCAACGCGATCGGGCGGCTGGGCGACGAGAACTACGGCCACTGTCACCAGCCGATTCCGATCGGCACGACGGAGCTGGCCTTCCGGGTGATGAACACGGCCGAGACCCTCACCGAGGCCGTCGAACTGCTGCAGAAATTCTTCCTCAAGGTCTGCCCGACCCGGCGACTCTCCACGATTCCGCGCGAAACCACGTTCATCCTCAGGGTCGACGCCGACGGGCTCGACGCCGAGCACGGCGCCGCCTGCGAAATGACAAGCATGCTGATGTACATGTTCGGGCTCTCGGCGTTCGTCGGACAGTTCCTGCGCCCCAGCCGGCTCTACACCCGGTCCGAGGTCTATTCGTCGTGCATGAAGTACAACAAGGACGCCGACTGCGAGGTCGTGTTCGGCGACTTCACCGGCATCGAGCTCGAGACATCGAGCCTGTCGCTGGGCCGGCGTTCGCTCGAGGCCATGGATCCGGTCAGCAACGCGATCCGCTGGGGTCTGCTGGCCGACAAGGTCCGGCCGATCATGAAGCGCAACCACCTGCCGCTGATGAACGCCGAAGGCCTGTTGAAGACCGTGGAAACCAGAGCCCGGCAGCGCAACGTGGACGCCCGTCAGATGCGACGCATCGCGCTGAAGGAAACCGACTACACGCCCCGCGACCTCGAGAAGAGCATCAAGGCGGCCAAGGCCATGGTCCTGATCGCGACAACCAACAAGACCATCAGCGAGATCGGCTTCGAGCTGGAGTTCTCCGACGAACGCAGCTTCCGGAGGTTCTTTTCAGACGTGACCGGCTGCACGCCCCTGGAGTATCGCATGGTCTACCAGGAGGCCGCGGTGTCTGAAGGCCGCAATCACTTCCGGGCCGTCATGGAAGCCGCGAAGACCCTGCGGCTCTGAGGCCCGCCGCGCCGGCGCCCGGCGCGACGGCCCCTCGTTCTACTCGATGCGCGCCGCCGCGGCCGCCGCCTCCGGCCCGCGCCCATATTCCGCGACCAGAGACTTGTAGCCCCTGGTCTCCGTGAACAGCTCCGACCCGAGCCGATTGCGCCGGAAGACGATCCACAGCTGGTCGCCCGCGACCGCGACATTGACCGCCAGCGCCAGGCCCGAGATCAGGTAGTGGGCCGCAGGCGCGTTGGTTTGCAGCTTGTAGGTCTCGACCGACGTCGAACCGCTGAATTCGTCGGCCTTGATCCGGGCGATATCGGCCTGGGTCCACAGCATCCAGATGTAGCTGAGCGGGTTCGCGGTCGACTTGGCGAGCATGGCCAGCTCCTCGTCGGAACCGGCGGCGGCCGCCGCCGGGGCGGGCGGGCCGTCCTGGGCCAGCGCCTGGCCAGCGAGGCTCGACGCGGCAAGCAGCGCAGCGAGGGCGATCTGGGATTTCTTTCTGAGTCTGAGCGTCATCAGCATCGCTCCGTTGATCCACGGAAACTGTCCCTGCCGCCGACGGGGCGTCTGACCACCCAGGCGGGCCTTACTTCGGGAGGGGCGCGTTCGGCGGCGGCGGGGGGAAGCCGGGCGGAAGATCGGAGGCGGACGACTTCGCCGGACCGGGCGCGGGCGGCGTGGAGGTCTGGCGGGCCTCCACCACGGTGCAGGACGAGGATCCGACCTGGCAAAGGACCGTGTAGACGCTGCGCTGGCCGCAGCCGGACACCCCCACCGTGTACTGGGTGACATTGGGAACCGATGTCATCTGCCGCTGGTCCTTGGGCGCGCGCACGAGGTTGCGCGACAGCACCGAGGCCGACGCCTCCGCGCACGAGGTCTCGAACTGTCCCCGCTTCGCGGCCACGGCCGTCGCCGCCTCCTGCTGGGTGTCGAGCGTCTGCTCCGTGGTCTGGCAGCCGGCGAGGGCAAGGATGGCCGCGGTGATCAGCGACCAGAGCACGAGGCTGACCCCGACCGCTCGCAGCACCGGCAGCCGCTTCAACGGTTCATGCTTCGGAACGACGGTCTTCATGCGGCCCTCCATTGGCGATTTCGGCAACCGTTAGGGTCTCCCGCCGGACCGCAGGAGGACGTGATCGGACAATTCAGATCCACGCGGACCGGCGTTCGGCGCCAGGGATTTCCGGGGCACGAAATGTCCTCTCCGGTCCTGTCCAGGAACCGCGGCCCTTCCGATGATCGGGCCCGCCTTCACGATCGAAGGTCAAAACGAGGTTCGGAATGACGTTTCATCGCAATGACCGCGCCGCCCGCGCCCTGGTCGCCCATCAGTTCTAGGCATTCCCGGCGCCTCGTTCACCCCAAAGCTCCACCGACCCTTCCCCCGGTAAGGTGGCATGAGCTGTGGAGTCCTGCCTGCCAGCGGGGATGTTGTTGGCAGACGACGTTGGCGCCGCGGATGACCGCGGGGGTTCTGGTGCGTGCCTCCACCCCGGCCTCACCACACGGATCCCTGCGGACGCCATGGCCGAGCCTTCAGCTCGGCCATGGCGAGCGGCCCGCCTGCTCCCCCGTCCGGTGCGCGGTCGACCGGATCGCGATGTCCGATCCCGTCCTACCTGACGGCAAGTGCGACGCCATAGATCGGCCGACCTCGGGACGCCGCCACCCACACATGCCGCGGCCCTCGCAGGCGCTTCAACGACGGAGTCGGACATGATCAGGACCTTCATCGCAGCGGCCATGCTGGCGGCAACCGTCACCGCATCGCCGGCTCTGGCACAGCCCTCGTCCCCGAACGCCGCGCAGGCCGGCAAATTGGGCTTCACCGACGCGGCCGCCGAAGCCCTGCGCAAGGACATCCAGGGCGGGCTCAAGACGACGATCGCCCAGAACCTGAAGCTGACCGCCGAGGAGGCCACCCGCTTCTGGCCCGTCTACGACCAGTACGCGGACGAGCTCGCCCGCGTGAAGGAGGACGAGAAGACCCTCTTCCAGGAATATTCCGTCAAGTTCGGCTCGTACGACGATGACGCCGCGGTAGGCTTCACCAGCCGCCTGCTCGCCGTCGACCTGAAGCTGGCGGAACTGCGGGTGCGTTCCCTGCCGAAATTCCAGAAGGCGCTGCCCGGCCTCAAGATGGCGACCTTCTTCCAGATCGAGCGCAGCCTGACCGCCGTCATCGACCTGCAGCTCACCGCGCAGCTGCCGCTGCTGCAGAGCCAGGCGGACCGGCCGCCCGTCTAGGGCTCGCCGCCACCGTCACCGGCCCTGCGAATTCCCCGGATTTCGATGGATTTGGCGTCCTGGATTTCATGAACAATCCGCAGCTATCCCCGCCCTTACGGCCGGAGGCCTCCACATCGGGGCCCGTGCAGTCGCCGCAAACGTTGACGATGGCGGGGCTAGCCGCGCGCCCGCGCGCTTCTCCGGGTCGGACGTATCCCTGGCCGGCAGAAAGCCGGCTCCTGCGCCTTCTCGCTTCCGAATTCCTCCGCAGATCGCGGCTTCCCCGCGACAAGTCCTGATCCTTCTCCGGCGCAGGCCAGATGCCGGCCAGCCGTCTCCCAGGAGTTCCACATGCGCCGTCTCGCTGTCAGCGCAGGCCTGTTCCTGGCCGCGGCCTCACCGGCCCTCGCCGCCGATCCGGTCGAAGGTGACTGGCTGACCGAACCGGGCGCCGGCAAGGTCCGGATCGCCCCCTGCCCTGGACGGCCGGAGCGGCTGTGCGGCACGCTGTTCTGGGTGAAGGACCCGGCCGAGGCGAGGTCGCCTGATGTCAACAACCCCGACCCGGGCCTGCGGAAGCGTCCGCTGCAGGGACTACTGATGCTGCGCGATCTCAAGCAGGCCGCGTCCGGCCGCTGGACCGGCGGCCAGATCTACGACCCGAAGACCGGCAAGACCTTCGACAGCAAGGTCAGCGCCAACCCCAACGGGACGATCAAGGTGGAAGGCTGCATCATGATGGTCTGCCAGGCGCAGACCTGGAAGCGAGGCTGACCGCGCAGGCGCCGGATATACGCCGCCCAGATACGGGACCGCGTTGCGGGCGAAAAGCCGGCTCCCGGTTCCCCCAATCCCTGACTGAAGTGCGGCCGGCTGTCCCCCAGCCGGCCCGCTGCCGTGCGCCCAGGTCCGGTCTTCCTGACCCTGCCGCTCCGCACACGCTACCGCTGCCCCAGGCCGGACCCGCAAATTTCCCATATCATGCTGTTTTATTGAGAGAACGTTTTCATCGAAATTTCTGGCGACCCCCAAACTGACCCCCAGGCCGATTGGGACCCCCTACTTTTTCTTCCCTTCGCGCGTCCGAGCACTCAGGCCAGTCGATGCGATAAGGCATCGACACTGCCGACGCCAAAGCTCAGCCTCGGACAGTCTGGCCACACTATGCGCCCGATTTCGGATCGATTGAAGCTGCCAGGCAGAGTGACAGCTAGGCGGCGCCATTCCAGTTGGGGAAAAGTCGATGCTTAGATGGGTAAGGCAAAAGCTTGGCGTCGCTCTCATTCTTCGCGACACCGCAAAGACGCTCGATGCAGTTCGGAAGATGCCCAGGACTGCGCAGGTCGATATCGCCCATGGGATCTCGTCCGTCATGGTCGAGGCGGAAGAGCAAATGCGGAGCTTGCCCCGGAGACCCAGTCTTGAAGTCCGGCAACTGGCGGCCAGGTACGTTGCACAGGCCCGGCAGGACCGACAGGCAGCCCTGAGGCAAGGCGCAGTCAACAGACGCGATCCAGACTGGGCGAAGGCCGCCCTTGTCGAGAGTTGGGCGCTGGGCCTCTCCGGAGAGCTGGGCGAGAGCGCATTCGCGGACATCAATGTGGGACTTCGGGTCTTCGTGACAGGCACGCTTCGACCTGAACCGAAGGCTTAAGCGGAGGCAGTCGCCGCGCCACCGTCAGTGGGCTTCAGCGATGCCCTGGCAGGGTCATACTCAAACCCGACAATCGACCCGTCGCTGATCTTCTCCACCGCGTCTGCAATGGCAGGCAGCGGAACCAAGTACCACTCCCTCGGCTGCACCGGATTCCCGAACCGGTCCTCGATGGTCAGGTCCAGCCGCGCCGGCGCGAACACGCGGTGCAGCACGTTCTCCAGCTTCGTCCGGTTGATGTTGAACAGCTTGTAAGTCGCGACCACCTCCACCTCGGCCAGCAGATAGGTCGCATCCGTGGCCGCCTGCCCGATCCGGGCCTCCACCGAACCACCGGTCACGCCGATCTTGTGAACCAGCTCCCGGTTCGCGGCGACCAGCGGATGATCGGACTTGCTGCGCAGGACATAGATCGTCCCGCTTTCCAGATCGTCCTCTTCCGCATCACTCCCGAACAAGGGCCCGGCGTCAGGCTCGGTGATCCGCCTGCCGGTCTCGTCCTTGTAGAGCGCGCGCACGAACGAGCGCAGGAGGTTATCCCCCTCGGTCCCGTTGTCGTAGATGATCCGCAGGCGGCCCTGGGCGTGACCGTGCTCGGTGGTCTCCAGCTCCTGCGGCACCTCGGCGATGTAGGCGATCTGCCCGCCCAGGATGAAGAACTCGCCCTGTCTGATCGCAGCGTCCTCGCGAAAGCGTCGGGTCTGGCGGGCGCCCTTTTCCAGATCGCGCTGCACGCCGTCGAACAGCGGCTTGAAGCGGTCGAAGTCGTCGCAGCGTTTGCGCTGGGCGACCTCCTCCGCGGCCATCACCTCCGCCCGGGGTCTCACATGTCTCAGCTGGGTGATGTCGCGTTCCCCCGCCGGCGCCGCTCCCAGCTGCGCCAGCAGTTCGTCGTCGCTCAGGAAGTCAGCCGCAGGCTCTTCAACGCCGGACATCCGCAGCAGGCCCTGGGTGTCCAGCGGCTCCAGCAGCTCACGGCACTCGTTCAGTTCCCGGATGCGATCCAGCCGCACCGCATAGAGCCGCTCAAAGATGTCGCCGTCTTCGCCATGGCGCGGCGCACGACCATGCTCCTCATAGAAGCGCTGAATGTCCTCGAACCCGGCAATGATCCGCTCCTGCCGGGCGGTCAACGCCTTGGGTTTGGCGACCTCGACCTCGACGCCCAGGGCCTCCAGCAGTTCGCGGTCGCTGAGGTCATCCATTGGCTTTCTGAGCCTCATGGCGCTGGAGCACCGCGATGCCTTCGGCCATCCGCTTTTCCCAGGCATCTGCAGACCCGATGTCGGGCAGCCGCCCCCGTTCGGCTTTGAACCGCAGCGCCCGGCGGGCCAGGTCGCGCGCCTCATCCAGCGGGATGTTGATCCGCTTGCCGGCGATGGCCGCTTCCACCTGCTTCAACAGGCCCGAGTCCATGGTCTTGGACAGGATCGAATAGGCCGCCTCGAACGGGTTGATCCGGTCGATCAGGTCGATGTCGAGCTCCTTGACCTCCAGCGAGTACTTCCGCACGCCCTCCAGCAAGGCGAACCCACCACCGGTCTCGGAGACGCCCTCCAGGACGGTGCTTTCAGCCATGTGCTTCTTCGCTTCCTGCACCATGGCCAGCGCCGCAATGGCCTGCTGGCGCACCGCTTCCTGATCCTCGGCGGCAAGCTCCGGATAGCGATCCTTGACGATCTTGCCCATCCGCACCTGGGTCAGTTCCTCGGGCACGGTCTCGCTGTCGAAGATGCCGCGCTCTACCGCCTGCTTGTCCTGAACGAAGGCGGTGATCACCTCGTTCAGATCCTCACGGCAGATGCGCTTGGCCTCATCGCTCCTCGGCTCAACCAGACCCTTGATCTCCAGATGAAGCTGGCCGGTCGCGGCGTTGAAACCGACGTTTGTCTTGCCGTCCTGATAGCCACCCTCGCCATAGTCATAGCCGTCCTGTGCGCCGGAATCCTTCGGCGTGAAGTTGAAGCGCGGCGCCAGCACCTGTTCCATCAACAGGCTGGCGGCGATGGCCTTCAGAGTGTCGTTGATCGCGTCGGTGACCAGCGCCTCATCCGCCGCCGGTTCCGCGATGAAATTGGTGAACCGCGCCACAGGCTTGCCCGGCGCATCGCGCGTGGCCCGGCCGATGATCTGGATGATCTCGGTCAGGCTGGAGCGGTAGCCGATGGTCAGCGCGTGCTCGCACCAGATCCAGTCGAAGCCTTCCTTGGCCATGCCCAGGGCGATGATCACGTCCACATGATCGCGGTCGTTACGGTGCGCTGGGTCTTTCAGGGCGCCGACCACCCGGTCCCGCTTGGCCACGTCGTCATCGACCAGATCGGCGACCTTAAGCATCTTGCCGTCGGCGCGGCGGACGTTGTGGAAGCCGGTCACAGGGTCCTGCGACACCCACTCCCCCAGCACGCCCATGATCTCACTGGCCTCGCGCGTCTTGTCCTTAAGGCTCTCGCGGGCGTTGACGTTGGGAATGTGGACGATGGTCTTCAGCGCCGGGTCCAGGACCTTGCCCAGGCTGTCGATGTAGCGTCCGGTGTAGAAGAAGTAGCCGATATCCAGCGCCTTCAGGTGGTCGTACCCGTTCAGCTGTTCATAGTAGGTGTAGGTGACGGTCTCGAACTTCCCCTCGTCCTCGGGCGCCAGCACCGGCACGGCGTCGCCCCGGAAGTAGGACCCGGTCATCGCGACCATGTGGACCTTGTCGCGGGCGAGGAAAGCCGAGAGCTGGCGCCCCAGGATGTTGCCCTCGCCCGCGCTCACATGGTGGAACTCGTCGATGGCCAGCAGGCAGCCGTCGAACGCCTCGACGCCCAGCTCTTCCACCGCGAAGCGGAAGGTGGCGTGGGTGCAGACCAGCACCCGGTCGGTACCCGCCAGGAACTCACCGACCGCCTTCACCTTCGACTTCGCCACCTTCGGCTCATCGACGCCCGGCGCATTGCACAGGTTCCATTGCGGCGCGACCGTCCAGTCCCAGTGAAAGCCATACTTCGACAGTGGCTCGTCGGCGAAGCTGCCGCCGATGGACCGCTCCGGCACCGCAATGATCGCCTTTGAGACGCCCTGATTGTTCAGTTTGTCCAGCGTCAGGAACATCAGCGCCCGCGACTTGCCCGACGCTGGCGGCGACTTGATCAGTAGGTACTGCTCGCCGCGACGCTGCCAGACCCGCTCCTGCATGGCGCGCATGCCGAGCGCGTTGGAGCTGGTAGAAGCGCCAGAGCGAGCATACGACACAGACGCGGACGGAACGGAGCCTGTCATTTGACAATTGCCCCGTACCGACGGCCGCCGTTCATGCGCCTGATGTCTACTAGACGGTGTCCATAGACAGCATCGAACTCGTTGGCTTCCAAAGCGCTCATTCGGAATGCCCCGCCGACCGGCTCAAAGACTAGAACCTTACCGTCGTAGACACCGAAACCATGTGTCTCAGGGATAGGTAACGACATCTTTTCCATGCCATTCCGATTCAGACGCAAATCGTTCGTCACAGGCGGGCCGACCAATGTAGTCAAATTCACAGGTCCGATCACCGAGTTCTTCTTCTCGATCTTCATCGAGGGAAGTTTGAAGAACTCGCCAAAACCTTTCGGAAAAAATATCTGATTTCCCGGAGCTTCCTTTCCTCGATTCTTCGTAACGTAGCCGGCTTCAATCCAAAACCCCACCGCTGCCTTCAATGGAATTTTTGGTTTGAGTAAATCCTCTTTCGAGATCTGCTCATTCCTGCGGGCCTCATACTCCTCGATCATATCCACTAGAGGAGTGGCCTTCTTCCAGAGCTTATCAAACCCATTGGAGAGCGGATATATTTGTTTAGCTATGGATTTTTCTTCGTGGCAAGGATTGAGGTGCCAGCTTCGACACTGCGCTGGAGGCCGTTATAAGAGAAGTTTCCCGACCCTAAGACGGCGCCAAAAGCGTGCGTTGCGGTGTTCTCCATGATCGAAGCCTTGGCATGATAGTCTCGACGTGGGCGGAAGCCTTCCTGGTTCACAACCCACTCACCATCGAAAATGCGCACGTGCGTGTTCGGCCGCTTATCGATCTCTCGCAGAGCGCGCGGATGGCTCCTGCCGTAATCGATGCCGAAGAGCCAACGCGTTGACGTTGTCGCCCAAAAGTCGATGCCTACAGCCAACTCGAAAGCACGGAATCCGGACTGAGTGGCGTAGGCATAGCAACCAAAGAAGACGTCGGGTGACAGAGCGTCGTACACGCGAAGAAGTTCGGACATCGTTGTCGTGCCCGCATCGGCATCGTGAATGAATGAACTCATCCGCGTAAGGCCCTTGTGTATAGACTAAAGAGTTTCTCTAGTCTTTCCGTATCGTTCCTCATGAGACGTCCGAAGTATATTCTCTCCACAATCTCGTCATTCGCGCGATGAGCGTTCACCAAAGTTGGCGGCATCGACTCTGGATTATAAAGTTCTGCGATGGTTGCAGGAAAAAATCTCTCCCGAGCGATGAGGATATCTTCTGCGCTCGTTGCGAGATCAGATCTATTCTGATCCGTCAAAACGGGGACTGGAAATGTATTCCAGCCGAGCGTGTTAGAGTACGAGAAGTCGGTGCGCATTCGGACACACACAGTGCTAATCCACACACAGTGCAAGCGCGAAGCAATTAGGGCCATATTCCAAAACGGCGCGTCGTATAGCGCAAAGTTCCGGTCACCGATAATGCAGTCGCTTGTCACAATATCTACAGGAAGGTAGTCTCTTTTTTCCGACGACACTCTCGGAACGACTATAGAGGATTTCACGGCTCGGCCGGCGATCTGCACAAACCTGTAGGGCCTCTTTGCAAAATCTTGTGTCGATTCTGCCGGCGAGTTTCTCCGATTCTCAGCTACGAGTTGGAGACGGTGTTTGATGAAGTCTACCTGTGAGGCTGCCTCAGAATCTGACTCTTCAATCCAAAGGCAATGACGAATTTTGCCATTAATAAGCTCCTCGGATCCGAGAAAGCGCCGAACAAATCGGTTGGCGTTCACGTCAGCGCGAAGTTGTCTCACTTCGTCAGCATCCAGGAATAGGTGCCCGCCGTCGCGCGGCATGTTGCCAAACAACATCACCGATTGTTGGCCAATCGGCTTGGTGGATTTCGTCACTACATCAGGCATGTCGGGCACGAGATAGGGCCCAATGACGCCACATTCTCGGACCAAGCCCCCGTCGCCATAGAGCAGCTTCGTGTTTGTGGATTTTTGGCCAAGACCAACAATGATGACGGTCACACCCGCATTCGAACTAGCCAGGTTACGCCAGTTAAATGGCGTGTGAGCAAAGCGAATCTCTAATCCTCGACTGTATACGACGGGCCATATCTCAGAGGCTTGTTGGCCTTGGCACAGGCTGTTTGTTGTAACGAAAGCCGCGGTTGCGTTCGGAACGCTGACGGCGTAGTCGAGATAACAGGCAATCCATCCTGATACAAAATCTGTAATCTTTGCGAGGTGACGAAAACTCTGCCAGGCGTTGGCGAGATCGGACTTTTGCTCTTCGGTCTGCCACTTGCTGCCCCTGTATGGTGGATTGCCGCAAATGTACGTTTCGCCACCCTCGTTTTCGAAATCGACTTGAGCCTGCTCCAGCGGGCTGTCGAAGAGGTCGCCGGTATTGACACTCACTGCCGTGCCATTCGGTGGACACAAGCTAAGCCAGTCAATCCGGAGCGCATTACCGCAGGTAATCCAGTTTTCTGCATCCAGCGGGAGGAACTCAGCAAGCGCGTCCCGCTGCCCCCTGTACTGAACATCGGCCTGATACTCGGCGATGATCAGCGCGAGCCGCGCAATCTCCGCCGCGAAGTCCCGCAATTCGATCCCCCGGAAGTTCGTCAGGGGAATCTCTGACCGTCGGTCCGCCTCGCCGCGGCGGCGGTTGATCCCCGCCTCGATGGTCCGCATCTCCTTGTAGGCGATCACCAAGAAATTGCCGGAGCCGCAGGCCGGGTCGAACACCCGGATACGCGACATCCGCTTGCGCAGGTTCAACAGCGCCCTCGCATTTTCGCCGGCCGCCTCCAGCTGCTCGCGCAGGTCATCGAGGAACAGCGGGTTCAGCACCTTCAGGATATTGGGCACGCTGGTGTAGTGCATGCCCAGTTCGCCGCGCTCCTCGTCGTCGGCGACCGCTTGGATCATCGAGCCGAAGATGTCCGGGTTGATCCGGGTCCAGTCCAGCCCGCCTATGTGCAGGAAGTAGGACCGCGCGATCCGGCTGAAGCGCGGGACGCTGAAATCGCCGCCGAAGAGGCCGCCGTTCACATAGGGAAAGCCGTCGGCCCAGCGCGGGATCTTCGCCGCTTTCCGGTACCGGTCGTCCGGGTTTCCGTCGTGCTTCACCGGCGTGTTCATGGCGCGGAAGATCGCTTCGATCACCTCGTGGGTGTTGGTGGCGTCGCGGTCGCTCATCTGCTCGACGGTGTGGGTGAACAGGCCCTCGCCGTTGAAGATGCCGGTGTCCTCGGCGAAGAAGCAGAAGATCAGCCGGGCCATGAAGTGGTTCATGTCCGGCCGCCGCTCGGCCCGTTCCCACTCCGGATTGTCCTTCAGGAGCTGGAGGTAAAGCCGGTTCAGGCGTCCGGTCGCGCGGATATCGAACGCGCTCTCGCGGATCTGCTTGACCGTGGAGATGCCAGCCAGGGGGAGGAAGAAGCCGAAATGATCGGGGAACTTCACATAGTCGCAGGCGACCGTCTCGCCGGTGGTCAGGTCCTCGGCCTGGAACGCCTCGCCATCAGTGGCCAGGATGAAGCGCGCCTTGTTGGACGTGGTCCGGGGACTGTCGCGCAGCGCCGTCAGCGTCGCATCGACGGCGCCGGCCTCGCAGACCGCCAGGTGGATGTTGGCCCGCTGAAGCACGCCGCCCGCCACATCAGAGGCGTTGTTGTTACCCGTCCGCAGCCGGCGGATCGTGGTCTCCCGATTGCCGAACGCGGCGAGGAACGCGAACGGGAACTCAGCCCCATCGAAGGGCTGTTCGGCCAGCTGGGAAACCGCCTCCTCGATCTCGACCGCATTCATCGACCGTCAACCGCCCCTGCCTTCAGACCAGCTTCCTAGCGGATTCTGGGACCACACCCTAAGCACGATCAATCCGGCTTCCACATCCGATGCGCCGCGCTAGCCGGCCACCACCGTAAGCCCGGCTATCGGCAGGTGCAGTAGTTCTGCAGTGGACGGCCGCGCCCACCGCGAATAATCATCGCGACATCGTCAAGACGGGCACTGGGCCCGGCCAACCGACCGCTCCGGCACGGTGGCAAATGGACGAGGCCCGCAAGGGCAAACTGAGGAGCTGACTCCATGACCTCAAGACCAACCGACGAGCAGTCGCTGACCGCCGCCGTCAACACCCTTGCCCTCACGTGGTGGCAACCGCGCACCGGGAATGAGCGCCAGAGCTTCGGTGGGCAGAAGGGCGACCTCCTTCGCGAGCTGGCCCGTTACGCCGCCCTGATCGAGCCGGCGCCGTCTCCCGTCCACCTGTTTGCTGCCGCGGCGGTCATCCGCCGGGACTTCGGCCCGTGGGGCGGAACCAGCAAGGAGCGCGTGACGGCCGGGACCGCGCCGCAGATCCAGAAGGAGGCCGAAGCCATCGAGGCCGCGGTGGTTCGCCTTGTCCGTTGACCTGGGCCTGCTCCGCACCGCCACCCGGCTCGTTGCCAGCACCTGGGCGCCAGCCATGTCTTCAACCCATGCCCAGTGTGTGGGTATGAAGCGGCTCGATCTGTCACGAGAACTCATGACATTCGCGGAGCGCTACGCAGAGCGCGGGGGGACTTTGAGTGTCCCGTTCCTGGTCGCGGCCGGTCTGGTGATCTGCCGTCGCCTCGGCAGTCCCCTGCCCTGGGGTACCGTGGCTGACGCGCCGGCCCGCTTCGACCGTGAGCTAGTTGAAGCCTTGCAGCTGCGACACGTCCCGCCCCGGCAGTGGCTGGAACGCAACGGATCGCATTGGAAGACCGTTGCGGGCTCGGTGGATGTGCTCAGTGAATGGGCCGCCAGCCTTTCGGGTCCCGGCGGATGACGGCGGCCGGCGCCCGACGACGCCGTCCTACACACCCGATGCGTCCCCGTTTCCGTCCCGGCCTGCGACAAGGGCCGCAATCTGGCTAAGTAGGTCTTCAGGAGGAATGGAAGGCTGAGCGGACCGCCGGGACAGCCCCCGGATCAGTTCCGCCTGCCGGCGCGACGGCACGGCGCCATAGCTGGTGAAGGTGGTCAGCACGTTCTCGTGCCCAAGGTTCTGCGACCAGGCCTTGAACTCTTCCGGCGATGTGCAGACCCGTTCGCCAAATTGGGCCAGCATGTCGCGGAAGGTGTGGGGATTGAAGTAAGGCAGGCCTGCCGCTTCGAAGGACTGCCGGAAGATCCGGCGAACGGGCTCCGCCGTGCTCCAGCACCTGCGGTCGAGCCCCGCCGCGATGAAGCCGCCACTGTCGCCGACCTCCATTCGGGTGCTCGGGAACAGCGGATCGGCGTCGCCCCAGTGCAGGCTGCGTAGGTGTGCGGCCCATTCCGACACGATCTCCAGCACCTCGTCGCCAACCGGAAAGAACCAGGTCGAGAAGGTCTTGGAGAACTTCGTTTTCACCTGCCGTGCGTCGTGGCGGACCACGCCCTCGGCGAGATCGAGGTGCTTCAGCTGGAACGACGCCAGCGCCCCGTCTCGGGCGCCGGTCAGGGCCGTAAAAGCGATCAGGGCGCGGTCGCGGCGCTCGATATCAGTGGCGGCAGGCATGACGGCCAGGACGTGGCGTACCTGGTCAAGCGTCGGGACCGATTTCTCGCGGACGGCCTTGGCGATCCGGACGTCCTTCTCCGGCAGGTTGAAATAGTCCGCGTCGGAATAGCTGATCCGGCGCTTGAAGCCCGGCTGCCCGGCCAGCCAGATGAAGAAGCTGCGCAACGCCGACAGGGTCGAGTGGACGGTCGCGCGACTGAGCCGATCGCCCGAACGCAGCGCCCGCTGTTCGTTGAGCTGGCGCTTGAACGCCTTGGCCTGTTCGATGTGGAAGCTTGAGAAATCCCGGCCGCCAGTCGAGTCCTCGAACCGCCTGATCGCCTTGGCGACGCCATCGACAGACGCCTCGCTGCGGCGCCCGGCCTCGGTCAGATATTCGAAGTAGTCGCGCTTGATCCGCTCATTGGCGGCGTTCGTCTTGATCATGGATTTCCGTCCTTGCTGGAGGTCACAGTCACGGGGGGCGTTGGGCGCTCTGCTATGCGTCCCGCCTGCTCCACCACGCGGACCTCGATTCCGGGCAGGATTGCGGGAACCACCGCCCATCGGGCGCGGCGGTTCATGATCGTTCCGCAGGCCTCGCAGAGCGCCCGGAGGTTGCCCGGGCCGGCGCCGTCGGGCCGCAGATAGTCCGCCATTCCGAGCGCCGGCGGACGCCCGGCGCGACACCCGAAGCAGTGCAGCATCCCCGGTGGTGTGGGCTGCTTGGCCGCCTGCCGCCGGGCTGCAAGGAAGACCCGCAGGGTGACCCCCTGTATCAGGGCAGGCCGACGGTCATCGATAGCTGACAAGCCGCCAACCCTCAGCCAGCGGCGGACAGTCTCGCGGTTGAGGCCATAGGTCCGCGCCACCTCCTCGACGGTGTAGCTTCGGTTGATCTTGGAGAGCATCGGGTTCAGCCGGGTTCTCGCCATGCGCGGACCTCACTGGCCGTCCAGAAGACGCCGGATCGATGCGATCCGGACCAGTGTCCGCCGCCCCAGCTTGATGGTCTCCAGCCGCCCCTCGCGGATCAGGGCATAGACCGAGGTGCGCCCGAGGCTCAGGGCCTTGGCGGTATCGTTGATGGATGTCGCAATGGGTTCCACGTATTCGCTCCGTTCGCGGTTGAATGAGCGAATGCTGACGTGTTCAGGCGTGTCCCGGCAGCGGGCGGGCACGAAATAACCCAGGTGATGTAAGAGGTTACGATCCCGGGCGGAACATGGGGAACCCTGGGTATGCCGCGGACAAGAATGGGATCAACCCAGGGGATGGTTACGCGAACCATGGGGTGGGCTGTCACGGAACTCTCCCCCGGGTTTAACAGGAACCCTCCTCGTTAGAAGGGAATCTCATCGTCCAGGCTCGCGCTGAAGTCCTCGCGCAGGTGCGGCAGGCGAATCATCGGGCGCGGGGTCGGCGGCGGGGTTGCGATCTGCGCCGTGGTCGGCGTCGGCGTGGCGCCGCCCTCAGGCTTCCAGTTGGCGACCTTGCAGATCTCCTCGATCCCGGTGCGATTGATTGCCCCCTCGCGATTGATCAGCCCGAGTTCGCCGGCATTCTCGGTCAGCCATAGTTCTAGGGCTTGCTTCGGCGATTTCCCACGTAACCGCACCGGGTCGTTCACCACGGCTGCCCATGCCCTCAGCGCCGCGTTCAGCGTCGCCGGCATTGCAGATTGTGCGGACGAGGCAGTTTTCGCAGCGTGAGCTGGCCTGTCGAAGAACTCACAGAAAACGCCGACACTTTTCAGGAACCGGTCGATCTCCTCGACGGAGACAGTTGTGGATTCGATATCGAAATAGGCCGTCGTCTCGCCGTTGAAGTTGACGACGTAGGCTTTGTTCGACGGCTCCATTCTCCCGCTGTTCAATGCGTTCCGGAAGG